>SKXQ01000015.1 GCA_007128315.1 Spirochaetaceae bacterium
AAACCGACTGCAACACCGACCGTTATGCCGAGCGCGAGACCTCCTGAGAGGGGGAGGCCGGCGACGAAGGTAAAGAAGCTCACCAGTGGCGCAAGCGTCGTGCCGAACAGGGCCACGAGAAGACTGTTCTTGTAGGGAATACCCTGAACGCGGGTGTAGAGAAATACGCCCGTCAGAATCGGCCATACGTTAAAGATGTTCTTTCCGAAAAAAGCAAAGCCTATGACCGTATATACTGCCGCTATAAAGGGCCCGTTTACCTGTACCTTACTGACCTTTATGAGAGCGATGGAAATGAGTCCACAGAGACCGGCATTCACGAGGGTTGCCGCGGTCCCTCCGCTTACGAGGTAGTCGTCAAGCAGCAGACTCCGCGATGTCACGATCGCCCAGAGTCCGTGCAGAATGCCTTCGGCGGAATCCAGAAAAAGCCCTGTCAGGAGGAGCACAACCGGTAAGGTGTAGAGAAAAAGAAACGCACGTTTTTCGTTCATTGTTCAGAATCCTGCCGTATAGTGCATCAGATTTCCCGGGATCGCAATCGTGAAAAAGATGCCTGTCCACGGGTTCCGCGTATCTTGCGCAGTCAGACATGATTATTTACTATTTTGGAGTAACTGACAGGAAGGTCCGGATTTGCCGGCAGGAGCCATAATGAAAAATATTAAAGTAGGTGTGAAGCTGTTGGGCGGTTTCGCGGTTGTTACCCTGATAGCCGTCGTCCTCGGTGGTATCGGCGTTTTTGCCATACAGGAACTGAGTGGCGACCTGGACCGTATTGGATTCGAGCGTGTTCCGGGCATTGTACTCCTTGGAAACATGAACTTCGAGCGCATGGTGATCCGCGGACAGACGCTCGAAGTCTTTCAGATTCAGGGGCAGGACGGTGCACAGGCCCGGTATCGTGAGATACTGAACGAGCGGCGCGCCAGTTTTGACCGTATGGAGAATGATCTGACCGAGTTCGTGGCAATACCCCGGGCTACTGAACAGGGCCGACAGATCGTGCAGCGCCTGCAGAACGAGTACGAAGCCTGGCGCGAGAGTTATATACCCATCGATGCGACGATAAACGAACTGGTGCAGGCGGCGACCGCCGAACGGCGGGCCGGGCTGTACGTGCAGTATCGCGAAGCGGTGGCGGCCATGGTACCGATCTCCGATCGAATGGGTGCGACATTCATGGAGCTCGTCGAAAACAATTCGACAAACACCCAGATTCAGATCGACGAGTCGGTTGCAGGTGCTGCGAATCTGCAGTTCATCAACATTGTCGCAATGATCGTTGCAGCCATCCTTGCAATGGTGTTCGGTGTGGTGCTCTCACGGGGAATCACGAAGCCTCTGGAAAAAGGTGTCGTGTTTGCGAAGGCGCTTTCCACTGGAGACATGACGACCCGGCTCGAAGTAGACCAGAAGGACGAGATTGGCAGGCTGGCAGAAGCGCTTCGCACCATGCAGCAGCGTCTGACAGACGTTGTCCAGGACGTGCAGTCAGCGACACAGAACGTCTCCTCCGGGAGTGCCGAGCTGAGCTCAAGCGCGCAGACGCTGAGCTCGGGCGCCGCTACTCAGGCGGCGTCGGCTGAGGAAGTCTCTTCATCCATGGAAGAAATGGGTTCGAACATACGACAGAACGCAGATAACGCCATGCAGACCGAGAAGATTTCCATGAGCGCTGCGCAGAATGCGGAGAAGGGCGGTGAGGCAGTGACCCAGACAGTCGCCGCCATGAAGGAAATAGCCGAGAAGATCAGCATCATTGAAGAGATTGCCCGCAACACGAACCTGCTCGCGCTCAACGCAGCGATCGAAGCAGCGCGTGCCGGAGAACAGGGCAAAGGTTTTGCCGTCGTCGCGAGCGAGGTCCGAAAGCTCGCTGAGCGAAGTCAGAAGGCAGCTGGTGAGATCAGTGAACTGTCGAAAAGCAGTGTGGATGTCGCCGAACAGGCCGGCAGAATGATCTCTGAGATCATTCCCGAGATCCGTAAGACCGCCGAGCTCGTGCAGGAGATCAACGCCTCGAGTTCCGAACAGAACAAGGGCGCGGAGCAGATCAACCAGGCGCTTCTGCAGCTCGATGAGGTTGTACAGCAGAACGCATCCGCTTCCGAAGAAATCGCCTCCATGTCTGAAGAACTCACAAGCCAGGCCGAACAGCTTGCCTCGACTATGGAGTTCTTCAAAATCGAGAACGCGAGCGGTGCGAAGAAGGCCGGCAGAAGTACCCAGGGAAAGCCCGCGCTCGCGGCACCAAAACACCAGAGTGGCGGACAGGGTAACGGCTACGCCAGATCCGCGGGGTCAGGACCCGCACCTGCGAAGCCCGCAGCTCCGAAAAAAACTCCCTCGTCATCGCGCAGTATTATCGCACTGGAAGATACAGGAGACGACATTGACTCCGACTTCGAGGAATTCTGAGTCTGATTCCGATGCGGTCGAGCACGCGATAGAACCGGTGCTCGACCTGCATACCTTCCGCCCCTCCGAGGTCGCCGACCTGGTAACCGAGTACCTGAGAGAGTGCCGTGCCCGGGGGTTCACGACGGTCGAACTCATACACGGGAAGGGAAGCGGGGCACTCGCCCGCACCGTGCACGCCACCCTTTCCCGCCTCGAGACCGTTGAGTCCTTTGAACTCGGTCACGGCCCCCGTGGCGGCTGGGGCCGCACGCGTGTCCGTTTGCGTAATTGAAAAGTCCGCGCAACACAGGTATAACGAACGGGTGGATATCCAAGCTCATGAATCTGTTGGCCGCCTGAGTCAGGCTGTACAATTTCCCACCGTAAACGCCGCGGAAGTGGCCGATATACCCGATCCGGGGGTCTTCGGCCGGTTCGAGCAGTTCCTTGCTGAGAGCTTCCCGCGTGTTCACGCGACCCTGCAGCGGGAAGCGATAGGCGACCCTGGTCTTCTCTATACCTGGAGTGGCCGCGACGCCTCGGCCGACCCGATTATCCTTACTGCGCACTACGATGTCGTCCCGGCTGATCGACCGGGGGACTGGAAGCACCCGCCGTTCTCCGGAGCGGTCGTCGATGATGTCGTCTGGGGACGTGGAACCATCGACGATAAATCCAGTCTCATGGCTATACTCGAGGCCGCCGAACGGCTGGCCGAAGCCGGGTTCACGCCGGAGCGGACGGTGTATTTCGCCTTCGGAGGTGATGAAGAAGTAAGCGGACAGCACGGGGCGGGTCGCATCGCAGCCGCGCTTACAGAGCGTGGCGTCCGTGCACTCTGCCTCGTCGACGAAGGGACGGCTGTGGTCGAAAACACCGTTCGACTCGTTGACCGACCTGTTGCCCTGATCGGAACCGCCGAGAAGGGCTACGTGGACGTCCGCATTACCGCGCGGGGAGCAGACGGACACGCGTCAATGCCGCGCAGGCGTACGACGGTAGGGCGTCTCGCACGGGCGCTGCGTCGCATCGAGCGCAGGCCCTTTCCTGTGCGGCTCGTTCCATCGGTGCGGCAGTTTCTCGCAGCCATCGCCGAAGCGGCCCCCATGACCTACCGTCCCATCCTCAGACGGCCACGTCTTTTTGCTCCTGTTCTCAAGCGTGTCCTTACCACGGACCCGAAGACCGACGCCCTCGTGCGAACCACCCAGGCCCCGACCATGCTTTCAGGCTCGTCCGCGCCGAATGTGCTTCCCGCGTGCGCGGAAGCTGTCGTGAATGTGCGCATTCTTCCGGGAGAAACGATCGCGTCCGTCTGCAGGCGCTTCGTGAAGGTCATATCAGATCCCACCATTACTGTTGATGTGCTGAACCCGTCCGGAAGCGGAGAACCCGTGGATGCGTCCCCGGCGAGTACCGATACCTACCGCAGTCTCTGCACCGTTGTGTCCACACATTTTCGCGATGCAGTTGTTGTTCCCTATCTCGTCACGGCGACAACCGACAGCAAACACTACCGGCATGTCTCGCAGGCGATCTATCGCTTTCTTCCGCTGCGCATGGACCCGGCAATGCTCGCTACGGTGCACGGGGTCGACGAGCGCATCGGCGCAACAAGCTACCTTTCGATGATCGACTTCTATTCGGATCTGATTGAGACTCTTTCACGCGGAGCGGGAAACGAATGAGCGACAAGGCCTCGAGTCTGCGCATTGGAAAGGCAGCCTTCATACTTGCCTTCTGCATCCTCACGGGTCTTATGATCTTTTCCGGTATTCTGACCCGAACGGTCCCTGCTGGCACCTTCGAACGGGAGCTCGTTGACGGACGCGAGTTCGTGATTCCCGGGTCGTATCAGTTGACCCCCGAACAGGCGCCTCCGGCAATCTGGCGCTGGTTCACTGCGCCGGTTGAGGTTCTATTTGCTCCCGGGGCAATCGTCGCTGTTACGATTATCGTGTTTCTGATCTTTGTCGGTGGATCGTTTACGATACTCGAACAGTCGGGGGTGCTCGAGGCGGTTCTGAGCAGGCTTGTCGCCGGGTTCTACGAGCGGCGCTATCTGCTCATGGCGATCATAATCTTTTTCTTCATGGCGGTTGCATCGGTTCTCGGAATCTACGAAGCCATGGTTCCTCTCATCGTTTTCATTGTCCCTCTGTCCCTCAAACTCGGATGGGACTCGCTGACCGGACTCGGTATGAGTCTGCTGCCGCTGGCTTTCGGGTTCTCGGCGGCAATCAGCAACCCCTTCACGATAGGAGTTGCTCAGCGGATCGCCGAACTTCCGCTCTTTTCCGGAGCGTGGCTGAGGATTCCGTTCTTTGTTGTCACGTATCTCGTAGTCGTTGTCTTTGTGATACGGTACGCGCGCAGGATCGAGCGTGAGCCAGGTACGTCTCGCGTTCATGATCTCGACACTGAACGGCGTCGCGTGCTCAGCGAAGAGGCAGCCGCGAATCCGATCACGTCTGACGGTGGCCGTATGTCGCACGAGCTCAGGAAGGCTGCGACGTGGTTCGGCGCGAATATCATCCTCGCCTTTGTATTTATCTTTGTTACAGCCCGGAATCCTGTACTCAGCGATCTCGCGTTCCCGTTGATGTCGCTCCTGTTTTTCGTCGGGGGGCTTGGCGCAGGTCGTCTCGCCGGACGGACCTGGGGGCAGGTCTGGAAGTCTTTCGGTGCAGGCTCGCTCGGCATGGCGCCGGCGGTGCTGCTCATTCTCATGAGCCTCAGTGTCCGCCATATTGTGGAGCTCGGAGGCATCACCGACACGATCCTGAACTCGGCAGCCAATCTGATTGCCGGAAGCACGACCTTTGGCGCGGCCTTTTTTGTGTACCTCGTAACCCTCGGTATGAACATCTTTATTGGTTCGGCGAGTGCCAAGGCTTTTCTCATGATGCCGATCCTGTCGCCGCTCGCCGATCTTGTTGGAATTACCCGGCAGACAGCTGTCCTGGCATTCGGTTTCGGGGACGGATTCAGCAACATGCTCTTTCCCTCGAATGCGCTGCTTCTGATCGGGCTTGGATTTACGGTGGTCAGTTATCCGCGGTGGCTCCGCTGGACGGTGATTCTGCAGGTGATCATGTTCGTGATTTCGATGCTGTTTCTGTGGGTGGCGGTGCAGGTCGGCTACGGGCCGTTCTGATCGGCCAGCGAAGCAGCCGAAACGATTCTGTTGCGCCCGCTTTCCTTGCCGAAGTACAGTGCACGGTCGGCTTCTTTCAGGTATTCATCGAGTGATGCGATCCGGTCTTCGTTGCGGGCGGCAAAACCTATGGTCAGGGTCAATTGATGCCGCATTCCTGCGAAGACAAGTTCAAGGTGTTCAACCCGCTTTCTGAGTTTTTCTGCAAGCTCTGATGCCCCATCCTGATTCGTTTCGGGTAGTACGATCAGAAACTCCTCGCCACCCCAGCGTGCCACAAAGTCTTGTGCGCGGATGCTCTGCTGTAGCTCCTGTGCGACCTCTTTCAGAAGGTAGTCACCACAGTCGTGACCGTAGTCGTCGTTAAAGGTCTTGAAGTGATCCATATCGCAAAGCAGGATCGCGAAGTCACGATTGTTCCGTTCGGCTATCTCCATGATCGCCTGTACACGTTCTACTGCATCGCGACGGTTGGGAACGCCAGTCAGACTGTCAATCCGAGCCTGTCGAAACAACTCGTCGTTGTATTTTTGAATCCTGTCCTGCGACTCCATGAGTCGCCGGTGTTCCTGCAGATATCGTGACGCATAGACCTGGAACAGAATGTATACCGTAGCAGCCGAGATCAGAAGCGAGTACGCCCGTTTGAAGCGGAGACTCGCGATCGAAATCTCCGGATAGACATCTCGCAGGAACGTGAGATCGCCGAGAACCAGTGTGATCAGTATTATCGCATACAGGGCCGAAAACCAGACGCGTTCCCTGCCTTCGCGTGTGATGCTCACGACGATAAGACCAAACATGAGCGTAAAATACCCGAAACCACCGTCCAGACCCGCATTCGTAACGAACGTCGGCGGAATGACGACCACCAGAAGGGCGGATACGGCAGTCCGGCGAATCCATCCCGTATCGCCCGACCTCCAGTACGCCAGATATATGCCCAGAAACACCAGGGCGGCGAAACCCGCGGCGAAGGACGCTGCGGTACCGGGACCTATGATGAGATTGATGAGAAATATCAACAGCGGGACGGAGAACATTCCAATCAACAGGGATTGCAGCACCCGGTCTTCCATCTGTCCTGCCGTTTCCGATGTCGTGTGTCTGCGCCGGCGATGTCTGTACAGTTTCACGTTGTCGAACCGCTTGCAGCTTAGCAGCAATCGAGCCGAAAATAACAGATGCTTTGTGCAGTGACGAACAAAGATCTGATCTTCCGTTTTCTCTCCCGCCACAGCGAGCTGCATATCTACGAGCTCGGTGACCTGGAGGACGACTACTTCGTGCATACGCAGTGGTTCGCGTGGGACTCGGATGGCACCGAAGCGATGGTGCTCCTCTATAACGCACAGCAACCGGAAACCCTCATTGCGATCGAGGATCACGCAGACTCTGCGTACGAGCGGCTGCTTGAGGCCCTGCTACCGGACCTTCCCGATGAGCTGAACGTGCATGTGAGCCCCCGTCTTGCCTCCATATTCGAGGCAGCGTAAGCGCTGCGCTCTGCGCCTCTCTATCCCGCGATGTAGCCCATATCGGTCTGAATGTACACGCCGCGAATCATGCTGCGATCGCGGTCTACCGGACGCTTGGCTTCGTCGATGTGACGCGGTATTGCGAACTGCAGCTTCATCGATGATCGCGAACAGTCCAACCCGGTAGAACAGGATAGAATTTCGCCAGTCGACCGGTTCTCGTGCGTAGCGCTCCAAAATTTCCGAAAAACATATAAAAATTATCTCTCAGCGGTAAAAGCATACTTTACAACTCGACGGTTCCGTTGTAAACAAGATTGTATACAATCCTGTAGACGATTGGTGGTTATCAATGGAACGAGAGGTAGCGCAATTGGATCGTGCGTCGGGTATTGCTCACACTATCCGCAGTCGAATTCTTGCCTGGCAGTATGCCCCGGGGGCACGACTGCTCGAACAGAGGCTGTGTGAAGAGCTCCAGGCCAGCAGAAGCCTTGTTCGCGAAGCCCTCCGCATGCTGGAAGCACGGGGCTATCTCATCAAGCAGCCCAATCGGGGCTATGAGGTGCGTCAGCTCGACGTGCGCGTCGCAAACGAACTGTATGAACTCCGGGAAGCCATTGAAAGCTACATTGTCGGGCGACTCGCCGCACGCGATGGGATCAGTGACGAGAACCTCAGGAGCGCCGCGAACTCCTGGCGTGATATCTGGAGTGAGACAACTCTTCCGGAATCGGCGACTCGAGCTGAGTTTGCCTCCTCCGACAGGCGCTTTCACGAAGCACTCGCGGAAACTCTGGGAAATCAGACCATGATCCGTGAGTTACGTGACATCAACGATCGCATCGAGATCTTTCGTTCCATCGATTTCGAACAGGAACTCACCGTCCGATCGGCCAGACAGGCGCATCTGCAGATCATTGGTGCTATCGAGCTCGGCGATGTGCCGGCTGCTGTATCTGCCATTCGCGAGAACATCGGGCACGCGAGAAGCAACATCCGTCAGGGACTTACCGAAGCGCTCGGACGCGCATATTTCGGAGGGGATTAATGACAAAGATGCTAAACGGTCGCAGACCTCTGGTTGTCGTAGCGGTGGGAGGTAACTCGCTGATTCTCGATGACAAACACACGAGTATTCATGACCAGTACGAGGCTGCCCGCAATACTGCGAAGCACGTCGTAGACCTGATGCAGCACGGCTACCGTGTCGTGCTGACCCATGGGAACGGACCACAGGTCGGGTTCATTCTCCGACGCAGCGAACTGTCAATCGGTGAGCTTCCCGCCGTCCCCATGCACTACGCGGGGGCTGACATACAGGGTGCCGTCGGGTTCATGTTCGTGACGGCCATAGAGTCGGAACTCGCACGACGCTCTGGATCCGGATCCGCCGTCGCGCTCGTCACCCGTGTGGAGGTCGATCCGGAGGATCCGGCCTTTGCCAATCCCACCAAACCAATCGGATCGCACATGAGCGAAGAGCGGGCGCAGCGTCTGGCGCAGGAGCTTGGATGGATCGTCCGCGAGGATGCAGGGCGGGGGTGGCGACGCGTAGTACCTTCGCCGCTTCCGAAACAGATAGTTGATCTGGACGCGTTGCGGATACTGACTGACGCTGGATACACCGTCGTCGGTTGTGGAGGCGGAGGGATCCCCGTGCGGCGTAGTGACGACGGAGGTTTTACCGGCGTCGAGGCGGTCATCGACAAGGACCTGGCGTCGAGCCTTCTCGCTCAGCAACTCGGAGCAGACGCACTGGTCATATCGACGGGTGTTTCAAAAGTAGCGCTTGAGTTTAATACACCGAATGAGCGCTGGCTCGACGAGCTTACACTCGCCGAAGCACGGCACTACATGGCCGAGGGGCACTTTCACGCGGGCAGCATGGGTCCCAAGGTCACGGCGGTTGCAGGCTTTGTGGAAGCGACGGGGCGGCCGGGGGTCATTACCGACCCGGTACATCTGATAGAAGCCCTCCAGGGACACAACGGAACGCGCATCGTCGCGGACAGGTAGCCGAAGGGATACCGGGATGATACCGATACGGACAGGAACAGTGGTTTCTCGCTTCAAACGGATCGCTAATGTGCGGCAGGCAAGCGGTCGGCTTTTTACGGTCTGCACCGACGACCACGCTCCAGCCGCCATACGGGCCCGTGTTCGTGTCGAAGACTGGATCCTTCTTGACCCGTCAGTTGGCGACGCTGTTGTGATCGATGCCGGTCGTGTGAAGATCGCGTCTCGAAGCTGCGCTCTGATCAACGATCCGGAGGTGTGTGTTGAGGCGTGTCGCGAACCGATTCACGAGGCATGGGTTCTGGTCCTCGATCAGTTGTTGAAGACCTTCGCCTCGCAGAAAGCTGCCGGCAGCTTTGAGGACCTGTTCCATGCACGGATAGTCGCACTGACTGCCAGACTACCTGCTGCCGATGCCGTCTGCAGGTTGCTCGGGCTCGGGCAGGGTATGACGCCTGCCGGCGACGACATACTCGTCGGGTACATGGCAGTCGAGCACATTCGGGGAATCGCCGACCTTCCGGGTGCCGTCTGCACCATCGTCGGATCTGAGGCGTGGTCCAGAACGAGTGATTTTTCGGCGAGCGTACTCGAAGCAGCGAGTTTCGGGCATGTCGCCGGTGATCTGCTGCGCCTGATTGAGTCGCTTACGCAAAAACCATCGCCGGTCACAACAGAGGCGGTTGAAACCTATATGTGGAATACAGGCCATTCGTCGGGTCGGGATACGGTTTTCGGCATCGCATGCGGTATCGGAAATCTGCATGCCTGCTCGAAAAAAGGGAGACAGACTGCATGAAACAGGTTCAGGTAATAGAGAATGCTTACTTTGACTCGGCGACGCTTATGGCTGCCGCCCAGCTTGTGAAACGCGAGTATGCGCTCAAAGAGTCAGTGGCGGTCATGGCTACCGACGCAAACAAGGCGCTTCTGCGGGACGTTGATCTCCTGTCAGACGATGTAGATGGAGCGCGGGCACGGGATCTGGTACTCGCGGTCCGTGGCGATGCAGACGTCGATGCGGCCATAGCATCGCTTGACAGCCGGATTCGTTCCGCAGCGCAACCTGTGGCGGGAGGTGAAGCGCAGGAGGTCGGTACGCTTGGGGAGGCTCTCAAACTCGTACCGGAAAGCAACCTGGTGTTGATCTCGGTACCCGGTCGGTACGCCGTTGAAGAAGCGCATCAGGCACTCGATGAAGGTCGACACGTCATGATCTTCAGCGACAATGTATCAATCGAGGACGAAGTCGCCCTGAAGACCAAGGCACAGGAGAACGGCCTTTTGATGATGGGACCTGACTGCGGTACCGCCATTATCGGCGGTGCACCGCTGGCCTTTGCGAACGCGGTGCGACGAGGGAGCATCGGGATTGTTGCCGCTGCGGGCACCGGTCTGCAGGAGGTTTCCTGTCTTGTTGACTACTACGGTGGCGGGGTAAGTCAGGGGATCGGTACCGGTGGTCGGGATGTGAAAGACCGTGTCGGCGGTCTTCAGATGCTGCAGTCAGCACGAGCGCTCCTCGATGACGCCTCAACCGAAGTGCTCGTGCTTGTGTCCAAGCCACCGCAGCCGCAGACCTTTGCCCGCATTATGGACCTGATTCGGACAGCCGCAAAACCTGTGGTGGTTTGCATGCTCGGGGGTGCCCGGGATCAGGTCGAGACTGCCGGAGGGATTTTTGCCGGAACACTTGAAGAAGCGGCTCGAAAAGCGGTCGAAGCGAGTGGGGTGGTGATTGACGTTCCCGCTTCATGCGCCGAGCTCCCGCAGTCGATTATGGACGCAGCGGCGCGGATGGACACGAAACGCAAATATCTCCGAGCTCTGTACACCGGGGGGACGCTCTGCTACGAGGCGCTCATTCAGCTGTCAGATGCCATTGATCTTCGCAGTAACATCGCGCTTCGGGAAGATCTGAAACTCGAGGACTCGTTTACGAGTGCCGGACACACGGCTGTCGACATGGGTGAGGATGAGTTCACCGACGGACGCCCGCATCCGATGATCGAGCCGTCGCTCCGCGCCGAGCGTCTCGCGCAGGAACTTGAGGATCCGGAGGTCGCAGTCATTCTCCTTGACTTCGTACTGGGCTTCGGCTCGCACCACGATCCGGTCGGCGCCATGGCCGAAACAATTCGATTACACAGAGTCGATGGCAGCGGAAGCTCGCCATTCATTATCGCTTCGGTTACCGGAACCGCCGAGGACCCGCAGAGCATCGATACACAGCTTATACAACTGCAGGAGCTCGGCGTACACGCGTACCGGTCGAATGCTCAGGCGCTTGATGCGGTCCGAACGATACTCGCTGCACTCCCGGCAGATGCACAGTCGAAGTGACGGAAATGAGGAATTGAAGTATGAGCAGTATGAAGACGTTATTCGAGTCAGAACCGATAGTAGTGAATCTTGGCCTGAAAGAGTTTGCCGGGAACCTCGCTGAACGCGGTTACGAGGTAACCCATGTCGAGTGGAAACCACCGGCTGGGGGAGATGACGAACTCGTTCGGCTGCTTCAAAAACTAAGGCCTCTGGCCGGACAGATTGATGAAGCCAACCGGACGGCGGTCGAACGTATGTTTGCGGTTAATCCGGTTCTTACGGAGATTGCCCGGGCTGGAGACGTTGTGCCGGGACTCGACGATTATACGATACTGCACGCTGGTCCACCAACGTCGTGGGAGCAGATGTGTGGTCCATTGAAGGGTGCCGTACTCGGTGCAATCCTGTTTGAAGGCTGGGCGGCCACTCTGGAGGAGGCAGAGAATCTCGCTTTCAGCGGGAAGATCAGGTTCGACTCGTGCCACCATCATAGTGCCGTCGGTCCAATGACCGGCGTTCTTCCACCTTCGATGCCGGTGTTCGTGGTGAAGGATCGCGCGTCCGGCGGAGTCGCATTCGCATCGCTGAACGAAGGACTCGGAAAAGTGCTCCGCTTCGGTGCAAACGGTGTCGAAGTTCTGGAACGGCTCGCCTTCATGAGAGACGAACTCATGCCCTTTCTCGACACACTCGTGCGAATGGCAGGTGGCATCGATGTAAAGCCAATCGTGAGTCAGGCCCTTCAGATGGGCGACGAATGCCACAACCGTAACAAGGCGTCGAGCGCGCTCCTGCTGAAAGAGCTCGTACCGCATGTGCCTCGTGTCGATATGCCGGTTGAGGCGGTGGAACGCTGCCTGAGTTTCGTTTCGTCGAACGAGCACTTCTTCCTGAATCTCTCCATGGCAGCCGCGAAGGTCACGATGGATGCGGCCCGGGATGTCGACTTCAGCACTCTTGTAACCGCAATGACCAGAAACGGAACTGACTTCGGGATATCGGTCAGCGGGCTCGGTAACTGCTGGTTTACCGCGAGAGCCAAAGATGTTGATGGTCTGTTTTTTCCGGGTTACGGACCTGAAGACGCGAATCCGGACATGGGCGACAGCACCATCACTGAGACGAGCGGAATAGGCGGCTTCGCCATGGCGGGAGCCATCCCTATTGTCAAGTTTGTCGGAGGCACGAGCGAGGATGCGCTGCGTTTTACCAGAAGCATGTACGGGATAACCGTTGCCGAAAACTCTGCCTACGGCCTTCCCGCGCTGAACTTCCGCGGTACCCCGACCGGAATCGATATACGAAAAGTCATCGCGCTGGACGAATTGCCGGTGCTGAACACCGGTATTGCCCACAAGGAAGCTGGCATCGGCCAGATCGGTGCCGGTGTAGCGCGTGCACCGCACGAATGTTTTGTGAAGGCACTACGCGCCTTTGTGAACGAATACGTCTCTGAGGGAGAGTAGCCATGCGTTATTTCGTAAAGAGCGACTGGAACGGGTTCTTCGGTCTGTTCACCAACAATCTTACCAATGTACTGGTCATGGCGACGCTGCTTTCGGTTGTTGTCGGAATGCCGGCCAGCATTGTATACGGTCGTATCATCCCTGCGGTCGGTCTGAGTATTCTGCTCGCAAGCATATACTACAGTTATATGGCTGCCCGTCTCGCACGGCGCGAGAACAGGGACGACGTGACCGCACTACCCGCGGGAACGAGTGTTCCCCACATGTTTCTGATTGTCTTTCTGATCATTGGACCCGTGTACTGGGCCACGGATGATCCCTATCTTGCCTGGTCTGCGGGCCTCGTATGGGCGCTGTTTGAAGGACTGGTCGAGCTTGCAGGAAGTCTCGTCGGTGCACGTGTACGAAAGATTCTTCCCCGCGCTGCCATGCTCGGGTCGCTCGCAGGCGTGTCTATTACGTACATCGCGCTTGATCCGGCTTTCAGTATTTTCGCGCTTCCCTACATCGGGATGGTAACGCTTGCAATCGTCCTTCTCGGCTGGGTTGGTAAAGCGAAGATGCCGCTGAATATCCCGACCGGCCTTATCGCGATCGTCGTCGGAGTTGTGCTCGGATGGAGTACCGGACACATGTCCATAGAGCCACTCCTCGCGAGCATACGCGAGACCGGCATCGGGTTTCCCGTCCCGAGCTTCCTTCGATTTGCAGATGGCTTTGAGCACGCAATTCCCTTTCTGGTCAGCGCTGTGCCACTTGGCATCTATAACTTCTTTGAGACGATTGATAACTGCGAAAGCGCGAGCGCCGCGGGTGACCATTACTCCACGAACGAGGCCATGGTCGCAGACGGCGTTACGAGTATCGTCGGCAGTGTTTTCGGAAACCCCTTCCCGACGGCCGTTTTCATCGGGCATCCCGGTTGGAAAGAAGCCGGTGCCCGCATCGGCTACTCCTTTGCCGGAGGTATCGCCATATTCCTGATGTCAGTACTGGGAATGATTTCCGTTCTGCTGAACGTCATTCCAGTGGAAGCGGTGCTTCCGATTCTGTTGTACATAGGCATTGTCATTACGACCCAGGCTTTCACGAGCGTTCCGGCGCGTTACGCCCCGGCTGTCGTGCTGGCTATTGTTCCGTGGCTTGCCGACTGGACACGGAATGCGGTCGACATCGCGCTCGGCGCAGCCGGAACCAGCGCAGCCGAGGTAGGAGCAGGAGCGCTTGAATCAGCAGGCCTGCAGTACCTCGGAATGGAGCTCCTCGGAGCCGGAAGCATTCTCGTTGGAATCGTACTCGCAACCATTGCAGCCTTTGTGGTCGACCGTCGTTTCCTTGGCGCTGCGGTAACAAGCGTGCTCGGAGCGGGGGCAACCTTCTTTGGAATAATCCATGCGCAGGTACTGACGCTGAATGCGAACCCGGGCATTGTCGCGGGTTATATCGGAATGGCGCTGGTATTTGTGTTCTTTCACTTCAACAGCCGGCGAAACGCCGGAAAATCACGGAAACCCGACGTAGCAGCTACGTCCAAGGAGATAAATATATGAGTGAATCACGAATAAAGGCACAGCCTTTCGAGTTCACCTTCAACCCCGATCGGACCGCAGTCATGATAATCGACATGCAGCGCGATTTCTGTGCGCGAGGAGGATTCGGTGAATCCCTCGGAAACGATGTGACACCGACTGCTGCGATCATACCGACCGTGCGGACGGTGCTCGATGCCGCGCGTGATCGGGGAATGTTCGTCATACATACCCGCGAGGGACATCGACCTGACATGAGCGATGTTCCGAAAGCGAAAAAGCGTCGCAGTCCCGCCATTGGCGAGGAAGGCCCTATGGGCCGGATTCTGATTCGGGGTGAATACGGTCACGATATCGTTGACGAACTGCAGCCACGTGACGGAGAGATTGTCCTCGACAAGCCCGGCAAGGGTGCCTTCTACGAAACCGATCTGGAGCTGATTCTGCGCAACCGCGGAATCGATTCCCTGATCGTGATGGGTGTAACAACGCACGTCTGTGTTCACACCACGATACGCGAAGCAAATGACCGTGGATACGAGTGCCTCATGGTCGAAGACGGTACTGCAACGTTTGACCCGCGTGACCAGGAAGCGTCGATTCGAATGATCAACCAGCAGGGCGGCATCTTCGGGTGGACCGCCACCAGTAACGAGGTTCTGAAGGGCCTCTCGAACTAAGACACATATCAGGAAAGGGGATAATCAATGCTTGATACAATGAGGGGTGGGACCCCGTGGTGGACCAAGACCGACATAAACGGCTACTTCGGTCTGTTTTCGAACGTTCTTACAAACTTCCTCGCTGCCATCGGCCTTCTGGTGCTGATCGGTATGCCGGGAAATATCGTGTTTGGTACCATTGTTCCGGGAACTGCAATTGCAGTCGGTTTCGGTGGAATATTGCTCGCAGTACAGGCGAAACGCCTCGGTGCACGAACCGGGAAAACCGATGTGACTGCCATGCCGTACGGACTCAGTGTGCCGCACTATTTTGCCGTCGCCTTCGGCGTCATTGGAGTTGTGTACTCGGTAACCGGTGACTGGACCGTTGCCTGGGCGGCCGGTGTTGTGTGGAATCTGATACAGGGGCTGATCATGGCTGCCGGAGCGTTTATTGGCATCTATATAAAGCGGTGGATTCCCCGGGCAGCGATGCTCGGCGCGCTTGCAGGACTCGCCATTACCTATATCTCCATGAACCCTGCCGGCGCGGTGTTCGCGACTCCCTACATAGGTATGATGTCACTCGCGATCGTTCTCGCGGGCTGGCTCGCGCTGAAGAAGATGCCGTTCAGAATTCCCGCCGGTGCGTTCGCCATAATTCTCGGTACCATCCTTGCGTGGGTTACCGGACACATGAACCCCGCCGAGGTGACGCAGTCACTCTCCGACATTGGCGTCAGTCTGCCGTCGTTTACCTTTCACCTGCTCGGAACAGGTTTCCAGCAGATCGCACCTTTCCTGCCGGCAGCAATTCCTCTGGCAATCTACGACTTCATTGAAAGCCTCGACAACCTCGAGAGCGCCGAGGCTGGTGGCGAGAAGTACAACGTACCGAAGGCCATGATGGTGCCTGCCGGACTAACCATACTCGGTTCCTTCCTGGGCTCACCGTTTCCGACGATCATCTATATCGGTCACCCCGGATGGAAGGCTGCAGGTGCACACATAGGGTACTCCTGGCTGACCGGCGTGAGTGTCCTGGTGATTGCATTCGTAGGGCTGTTGAATCTCGTCTTAAGCATCATTCCGCTGGTCGCGCTGTTCCCCATTCTCATGTACATCGGCATGGTGATCGTCACACAGGCGTTCGCAACAACAGAACAGCGACACATGCCCGCGGTTGCGCTTTCCTTCATGCCGCTGATAGCCGGATTTGTCTCGTTGAACGTCCGGAACGCCATAAACGCGGTTGGTGGAACCGTCGACTACGACGTACTTGCCGCAGAAGGCATTCCGCTGCTCGGCTGGGAACGGCTGTCCGGGGGAGATATTCTGGTCGGTATGGTGCTTGCCTCAATCGTCGTATTCCTGATTGACCGGCAGTTCCTGAAAGCGGCCGTCTACAGCCTTGCTGCTGCAGTTCTGTCGTTCTTCGGCTTTCTGCATGCCGCAGAGATCGGGATCGGAACCGGATCAGAAGCGGCAGTCGGGTACCTTGTGTTCGGTGCTGTCATGCTCGCGATGAACTATTATCGGAGCGAGGAGAATATTCTGCCAGCTGCAACTGCAGCGGGAGAGACGGAGGAATAGCCGACGATTTCTGAATGTCTTATACAAGGGGCGCATCTGCGCCCCTTTGTCGGTGCCTTGTAGCACCATATCGAATGTATACTGTCAGCGACTTTGGTGTTGATAATCTTCTAAACCGCGGCATAGCCCTGTTCGGGTGGTACCGACTCACCCAGAAGCTCTGAAATCCATCTGCCACCAGTGCTGTATCCGTTGTAAGATGGGTGCGTACGGAACAACACTAACGATAGACCTGCTGTACTTCGACGGATGCCCGTCCTACCGGCAAGCGTGGAACGATATTCTCGAGGTCCTCGTCGAAGAGAAGAAAGACGCGTCGGTTCGGCTGATCGCTGTGGAGGATATGGCCCAGCAAGGATCTTCTCAGGGACCGTGTGAATAACGCAATGTAGCATGTAGCACGGCAAAAAGCGGTTGTATTCGAGGTGGTTACTCCTTACCGGCGAGGCGAGTGTTGGCGATCCATGCGAGATATGCGCCAGGCAGACCGAACGAGATCACGATCATGCCCGGCAGGGCCGGCCCTATGAGCACCGCCGACACACCGTAGAGGAGCATCGTAATGTCGTTGGTCAGCAGAGCATCGGAAACGGGTGTCATAGTCATCATTACCAGAAGCATCAATGAGCACGCGCGACCATACCACCACAGGACCTTCAACATTTGTCATGCATACGAGGTCGCTGAAGACAACTGCGGATGATCGCCTGCCGCTGCCACTACTAGCCGCGTCGTGGTACGCTCGGGCAGCTGCTCGTTCGCGATTGCAGCTAAGGAGCATATGTGAGCACCGGATTCAACGGATTGGGCATGAACCTGGGAAACCTGTCGAGGCTGTCGCAGGCGAAGACACGAT
>SKXQ01000124.1 GCA_007128315.1 Spirochaetaceae bacterium
AGGATAATGTTTGCCGCACCAATGGTACCGCCGCTCTCGATATTCTGACCCCGCTCGGCCAGTTGGGCCTGCACCCGCTCGGAAAACCCGTTCGCTTCGAGGCGGAGACGGTTCTGCACGGCCCAGGGACTCAGCGTAGCGGCGAAGGCCTGCGGTTCAAAGCGGGGAAGATCAATCGCTTCCTGCGCCGTCATGCCAAACTCAACGATGGAAAGAAACTGCTGAAGCTGACCCTGCGGTTGAAAGTCCGCCCCTGTGTTCCCACCGACAATCCAGGGAACCCCATCTCGGAGAACCATCTGCGGCCCTGAAGTGTGCCGCACTTTCTTCCCGGGTTCGACGTGGTTTATGTCATCCGGATCAGTATTCATGAATATGATGCGCTCGTTCATGTGAATGCCGGTGTCACCTGCAACGAGAAAGCTGACCCCGATGGAGGTGGTTACCGCCGCTGCGTTTCCGTATCGGTCGACCATGTGAAACGTAGTCGTGTTGCGGGGATCACCGGCCATTCCGAGTCGATCCTCAACAGGCCACTCGATCGATGAATCCAGGGAAATGCGAGACCGTTGCTGTTCAGCGTAGTCGCGGGAAAGGAGCTCTGCGACCGGCACATCAACAAACCCCGGATCGGCGATATACCGGTTGCGGTCGACGAAGGCGAGCTTGATCGCTTCCGAGACGATGTGGACCGTGTCTGCATCGTTCGGCCTCATGTCGGAGAAATCAAATCCTTCGAGTATTCTCAGCGCCATGAGCTGCGTCATACCCTGGCTGCTCGGCGGATTCTGAAATACCTGCAGCCCGCGGTAGTCAATGGACACAGGGTCTACGGCCCCGAAGTCGTAAAACCCGGAGAAGTCCTCGATCGCGAACAGGCCGCCGTTTTCGCTGGAAAACGACACAATGCTTTCGGCGACCGGTCCCCGGTAATAGTGGTCGGTTGCGGCTTCCAGTGCCGCGCGTTCGCCGCGACCCAGAGCACCGTCCCAGGCCTCTGCCAGAGCGCGGTACGTCGCCCCAAGATCCGGATTGAACACCAGGTCACCGGTGGTAACAAGATCCCCGTCGGGCGCGTATATGGCTGCCGCGTCGGGCCAGCTTCGTATCAGCGGTTCAAACAGGCTCAACCACCTGATCCAGTCACGTCCAACACGCGCGCCGTTTTCGGCTGCCTCGATTGCCGGAGCGAGCAGGGTGTCGAGTCCAAGACTGCCGTGACGCTGCAGGAGATCCATGTAGGCTCCCCAGGAACCCGGTACGATCGACCGGTGGATGCCATTGGTGCCAATGAACTGGTCTCCAATATCCCCGGTTTCATCGTTTACCCGCTCACGGAAACGCTCGTTTTCCGCGGCCAGAGGAGTCGGCCCCACGCCGTCAAACGAGGTGACACTACCTGACTCCGCGTCGAAGTACAGGAGCCAGGTTCCACCGCCAAGCGGGGAGGAGAAGTATGGTTCAACCACGCTCATCATGGCAGCTACCGCTACTGCTGCATCCGCGGCGGTTCCGCCGAGTCTGAGAATATCCATACCCGCCTCGACAGCTGCACGATGACTCGCGGTTACCGCGAATCCGCCTGCCCGATCACCGGGAGTGTCGATACCACTTCGCGCACGGTTTGAACGGCGCTCACGGAAATCAAATGAAAGGAACTCTACCAGTCCGTCTGTCTGCAGATCCGCGCGAAACCCCTCAACCGGGACGGTGTGTACGCCACGCTCGCCCTGTTCGGCACGACTGACGAGCTGCTCAGACAGGGCCCGATATGCACTGGTGAGCAGCGGCGAGTCAGGAAGCTCGGGCGCGGCCCGCGGGTCCGATGCCACCTGTGAGCTCAGCTGCTGAAGAATACCGGGAATATCAGGGCCAAGCTCAGCCGCCTGTCGCTCCTGTACCGCCGGCTGCATACTCAGGAAGTCGCCATGGCGGTTGACGAGGTCAAACGCCGATCGCGACACTGCCCCTTCGTCCACCTCAACGAGCAGAACCGCAACCCATCCGTTGGCTTGCGCACCGTCCGATAAAATAATGTAACTGCCGTCGGAAAGCTCGCGGTCAGGACCACATGCGGAAAAAAAGACCACAAGAAGAACCGGCAAGGCGTATTTCAGGTATTTCATTACTCCAAGAACATAGCACAGCTTGTGCGTTCCGTTGAGGAGATTTGCAAGGAAACGTGTTTACAGACCCGAAATGACAGTTCCGATCTCGGTCAGATCCGGGATTACGTATCGTGCCCCGGCATCGAAAAGGAGATCAGCATCCCCATCCCGGATAAGACCGAGAACCGGAATCCCGGCGGCGGCACCGGCCCTGACCCCCGTTTCGCTGTCCTCGACGACCAGGAGCGATGTGAGTCCACCCGTCTCGAATCCGAGGCGCCCCGCAGCGTGAAGGTACGGCCAGGGATCAGGTTTGTGGCGCCCCTCACAGTCATCGACACCAAGGCGTACCGCCGGGGCATAACCAAGCGCCTTACACGCGGAGCGGACATACACACTCGGGGCATTGCTGACCACCGCATAAGGGATGGCGTAGTCGTCAAGAAGACCGGTAAAGTTGAGCGCTCCCGGCGCCGGGTCTGGTGCGTCAGACGAGTTTGCTATGGTGACGAGCCGGCTCCGGTACAGCTCGTCAGCTCTGTCGGGTACCCCGGCGAGCCCGGTTATGACGGATGCAATTTCGTGAGACGCAAGGCCCCGTATGGGTTTGTGTCGATATTCGGGTACCGGACGCCCGAACAGCTGCTCGAACGCGGCGCTCCACATGTGGAAATGGTATGCAGCGCTGTCGACGAGTACACCATCGAAGTCGAACAGGACTGCTTCGGGCAGCTTCATATGCCAAGTAATCCACGAAGATACGGTGTCAGGAATTTTCCGGACGGATCCATCGTCTCCCGCAACGACAGGAAATCGTCCCAGCGGGGATAAAGCTCCTTAAGCTGCGTGGCCTGCGCGTCAAAGCGTTTCGCCCAGTGCGGCCGCCCGTCGTACTTCAGAAAAAGGTTTTCCACCAGCCCGAAAGCCTCATAGGAGTCAGCATGCTCGGCGTTACGCGTCACGCACCCGACGGTCACAACCGGCCGCTGGTAAGCGTTGCTGAGCCAGGTCTGATCCGCATTGAGAAAGCGTATGTCCATGGGGATGTGAGCATACGCATTGTTGTCCCGGCTTTCCAGACCTTCGACCAGCTCTGCAAACAGATCGTTAAAACGATCAAGATCAACCGTCCACTCGGCAAGCTCGAGCGTGGAACTTCGCGACTTGGTTACGGTTGCACCGTAGAGCGTACCCTTGTCGACCGTTCGATGCGAAAAGAACAACCACTTGAGAATGCGGTTCGCCAGGCGGGTGAACCGCGGGTGTCGTATGGTCCTCGCGTACAGCGCCCTGGAGACTTCCCGTCGTTTCGAGACGCGGGACGGAGCATCGACCTCATTTACCGGAGTTTCGGCGTGAATGCGTGTTCCACGAACCACCCAGCCGTAGCCGGTATGAGGCAGCCAGATTATGCGCACGAAGTCATATTCCTTGAGCCACTGCCGGTACTCCCGCTTCCAGACCGTATCCGCAACAGCCTCTTCTTCGACCCGAAGATGATACAACGGTACACAGCGAAGTGTGATCGTGGAAAGGACACCAAGGACTCCGAGCGCACAGCGGACAGCCGGCATGGCCGAATCGTGTTCTCGCACCGTAACGACCGACCCATCAGCCATGACAATCCTGCACTCTACCACGTATTCGGCAATGGGATGAGCGCCGCCCGTAGTTCCGTGTGTTCCCGTTGAGATGGCACCTCCAAGGGTCACGGTGTCGATATCGGGAAGGCAGGGAAGCGTCCATCCCTCTGATTCGAGGAAGCGCAGCAGCTCTTTCAGACGAATCCCGCTCTGGACGGTCACTTCACCAGACTCCAGGTCAAAGCCGGTAACTCTGTTGTACTCAGAAGGGTCAAGCAGCACAGCCGTTCCGGCGACGATGTCCGCCGAAGACTGCCCGTTTCCTGTCATTCTGACTGACTGTGCAGCCGATACAGCACGAACAATATCCTCTTCCGAACGGATCTTCAGTTTCCTCTCAAAGGAATGCGTACAGTTTCCGTTCCAGCTTACCCATGTTCCGCCGTCTGCTACCGCATGCTGTTTCTGTTCCTGACCCATAGCCGATATTTTCATATACGAAGAAGGTACTAACGCAGCCGTCGCGTCGGCTACGAAATGTCGGTCAGTCGGTGATCTCCACACGCGCACCTGGCCTCGGATGCCCGAAGAGGTCGGCTGCACTGCCTCCGCGCAGAAATATCTCGAGAAACGGGTTGTCGTGTCCGCTTGAACCGACGCTGAGTGCAAGCTCGCCCTCGTCAACCGAAAAACTACCGCCCGTCACGAGCGCTGCAGCCCGCATACCCGAAATTGCGACATGAACCTTCGCACCCTCGACGAAACGGCCGGTATCCATGGTCTCGTCTCGTCTCAACGTCGTCTTGATGTTGCCGAAACCGTCCGTCCACATGACAGCATTCTCGGGATAGTCACTGATAACGGACAGGTCCATAGGCTCTCTGAGCCGTGCATCGTGCCGTCCGTGGAGAATGTCTGACACCACCGGAGGAAAGAAGTCCCTGCTCCGGAACTGACTACCGGAATGGGAAACCTCCACGGTACGAAGCTCCTCGATATGGGGACGAAGGAACGAAAGAGAATACCCGCTGTTGACTGCAACAAGCTCGACATCATTACTCAAACGCGCCCAGACGAGCCGCTCGCCGGCGTTATTGTTCATGGCGGTCTTCCGTTCTTTTCGGGGAGCGGTGTTTATATACAGGACCGTACCCGGGGGGTTCTCACCAAGCCCGAGTTGATAGGCCAGATACCCTGTTCCGACGGTGTCAAGTGAGGGAACGCTTGTCGGAACAATCTCAAGATCAAGATCCCAGTTCTGCGTCCAGATACGCTGCAGAATTTCGCCAAACTCCTGCGACATGGGCGCATAGTCGGCAATGACGTGTAGTAACCTTTTCATGGTGGCGGCGACTATAGCACAAAGACCGTCCGAAACACGAGTCTTCGACGGAACTATCCCTTTACAGCCCCGACCACGAGCCCGCCGATAATGCGTCGTGACACGAAGGCGTAGACGACAATGATCGGTAGAATCGACATGGCAACACCGAGATAAATCGCGCCGTAGTTATCCGCGTAGACACCCCGAAGCATTGCGACCAGAAGCGGAAGCGTAA
>SKXQ01000057.1 GCA_007128315.1 Spirochaetaceae bacterium
ACGGCTGCGTCGGATCCCGGTCCTCGCAGAGAAAACGGGTTGCCTCTTGAGCAAGCCAGTTGTTCTGGTGAAACCGGTCTTCAAGCGGCCACGCCGACACGAGCCTGCTGTTTGAACCGATGCCGTGAAAGTGAGGATCTTCCTGCACCCCCTGCTCGCGAAGCCAGCGAACGTAGTCGTTCCGGGTCTGAACCGGTGAATCAGGCCGATAGTTCGACGTCTCGCTTAAGACCATGTTGTCGTAGCCGTAGCGCTTACCCATGGGGTGCATGTGCAGCTTCCCGACAAGTTGCGTCTGATATCCGGCGTCTCCGAGAATCGCCGGTAACGTGAACGGAGGGTCCCACTCAAGCCCGTCCTGATACCACCGTAGGCCGTGTGTGAACGGATGTTGCCCACTTAAAAGCGTCCGCCGGGCAGGTATGCACACCGGGCAGGTCGAGTAGCTGCGAGTAAAGTTAACTCCACGCGCGGCAAGGGCGTCCAGGTTCGGAGTTTCAAGGCACGGATTACCGTTTATGCCAAGCGCATCGAAGCGCTGCTGATCGGTGGTAATGAGCAGAATATGTGGGCGGTTCATGGCCCGGAATTATACCTCATAAGGTCTGAGCGTGCCTGCCGTCATGAAAAACGTGGAAACTCGACGACAATTCTCATTCCCCGACTGTTCCCTGCGTCACCGTCAGTAGACTCGATGTTTCCCCTCAGCTGATCGACAAGCGCACGAACCATGGTCCTGCGCTTCGTGTCGAGTCGGCGCATGTCAGTAGAACCTACGGACGGTTCAGGACAATCGACGCGTGCAGGCTTCAGGATTTACGTCCCGGTATCGGCCGTTCTGATCGGCCACAAACACTGCAAGCGGTGCGTTTTCCACGTAGGACCGAAAACGTTTTGCGGTCTCGCGGAGCGTGTCTTTCGTGGACTTGAGTCTCCCTCGGGTTCACACGAAAAGAAGCACACGCGTGCCTATGATTACAACCGGGTAGCTGTAAGCCTCAACGTCACGTACTTCCTATGACAAATGAACTGGAAGTCTGATCGATAGGGTACGTACTGTTTCTTGTGGAAAATACCGGTATCGTTTCCACAGCAGCGCGTTCAGAATCGCGCTGCTGTTCGTCCTAATATTCTTGTACTACTTACTCGCGATATCGGCCGCGGTTAAATGCGTCGCGGACTGCCGAGCCGAGCTTTCCCGAGCGAATGGTGGCAGCGCTGAAACCGTCGACATCCTGTGTCGTTATCGCTTCGAGCGCTGGCCCTGATGGTGACCCTTCCATATAAATGGTGCGTTCGACTATTTCCTCAACACCGCGAGCGCCGATCAAGAACTCGAGAGATTCCACGTGCTGGTCGAAAATGCCGGCGTAGGGGTTTTCGTCGGCGGACCGATAGTCCGCGCCACGATAGTACGCCCAGCGGAGACTCACCGCAACGATCTCCTCATTCTCAATCGTTAGCTGAACGCTTACGTTATGCTCGCGATCGTCGAAATGACCGCGATAGTCACCGTCGCGGAGATCCCAGACCGGCCACACTGCGTTCGCGGCAACCGGGTCGCTGTTGCCATTACACGCAACTATGGCTATAACTGCCACGAGTACGGCAATAAAAATAACGAGGCGGTATAAACTTCCAGATGTTCGCTTACTTATAAATCCTCCTTCAAGCGAATGGGCCGAAGAGCACTACACGACTGCAGCACACTACAAGACTAAGGTAAGCGGGTTTTGCTCGCGGCCCAAGTGCTGAACTCGTCTCGGCAGGGTCAGAAAATCGGATATTTTTAGCGAAAATGTGCCATTTAGCTGAGCAGCACCCGCTGAGCCTCCGCAGCCGCAAATGCACTTATGTGCTGTAGTAGTTTGACCGAACCGACGAGGGCGAGTTCCTGCTCTTCGGCGACGTGGAGGAGGAACTCGACATGCGGGACAAGGTCCGGATATGACATCATTATGAACCACGCCATATCTGGCCGACTGGTCGCCCAGTCTTCGGTTTCAGCGGCAATGACACACATGAGCGTGCGCAGGATCTTTCGGGCTATCGCCCCGCCGATCCGTCGTCGGTCGTACTCGTCGTGGGTCTGATCGAGGCGATCCCAGAGACTCGAGAGCACCTGTGGAGCATGGCCGTTCAGCGCTGTGCAGACCTCCTGCGACAGAGGGACGCGAGGCAGTTCAGGAGAAAGGTCGTCGCCCGCGATGCAGACGCAGAGGTGCTTTATAAATACCTTGTATCCGAGTGATTCGGTACTCGTGAGTACCTGATCGAGCCACGTTATGGCAATCTCGACGCTTCGAACGACTTTCGGATGGCGCTTCTCGAGTCGGCGTGCAGCATCGTCTATGGTTCGGCTGAGCGAACTGTCCGGCTCGGAAAGCAGTACAAGCAGCAGATCCAGGTCTGAGCGACCTGCCACCGCTCGCCCGGTGCCGACGCTTCCGTAGAGGTATAGCCCCGAGAGCTGCGGGCCAACGCTTTGTTGTATCTGATAAATTGAGTCCTGAACGAGTGGCAAAAACGGAGAGGCGATGTACTCACGTCTGACTTCGTTTCGAATATACCCGAAGTCGTCGACCATCGATCGAACCACACGATACCTCTACGAAATGATAGGGTAACGAATCCTCGCGCGCAAGTGAGAGGCAGTCGTTCAGAGTCCTGGAGTCGCTATCGTCATGCGGCCGATACGCGGTGCCCACGACCGCTTTGCCTCTCCGGCTGACACGGTGGTGTCGGTTCCGTCTACATGTACAATCGTCCCAGGCAGGTGATCCACCACGAAGCTCGGTATCGCTGATGTGTCCTCTGCTGTTTCGACTCTCGTTACGTCCTCGATCACGACATTCGCGCATCGGGTCTCCAGACGAAGGAGTGGAACGGGGTCATGCGTCGGAGCCTGACCCGGTATTGTTTCGAGCGCAGCGTTTACGCGGAGCGACCGGATCGTAATGTTTCGCAGGGTACCGATTCCGTCGGGGAAGGGTGGGGCATCCGGGTCAAACAACTGTACCCGGCAGCCACGACAGCCGTCGCAGTTAATGACGGTATGTCTTGTGGTGCCTTCAATGTCCTTTATATATATGTCTTCTATGGGCGAATGCACGCTCAACAGGCGTACAAAGCAATGTACGCCAGTGGCTCGAAGCTTCTCTATGCGGACACGCGGTGCGGCCATGATTGAGGCGGGTAAGGTATTTATCATGAAGCAGTTCTTCGAAACGATTTCGCCGGACGTCGAGGAAGCAGCGCTTATCGACGGAGCCAACCAGTGGCAACGCTACTCGCGTGTTGTGCTACCGATGGCACGTCCGGCACTTGCCACAGCAGTATAGTCAGACTACCATATGGTCCAGAGTAAACCCATGTCCCGGCACATCGTGTTGGTATACGCCGTTCTTATCGGTGGTTCGACGCTACTTTGGAGCGGTGACTATAACGAATCAGCAACTCTGCAACACGTACTGTCCGAAACCTTTGACCGCCTCTATTCAGCACGCGGTCATGACGACGTTTCAGCAGTCCTGACCGACGTAGCCCTTGCTGTGCAGCGCTTCGAACCCGGACCGAGCGGATCAAGCGGTGATCGGAGTCAGGCGCAGAACCCTGTGCTGTTTTCTCTCGCTGGCTTTCGTGATGCATATATAGATCAGCTCTACTCGGCTGTCGGCCAGGCGAACCAGGCACTGCGTTCCGGCGACCGCAATCGTTTTCTGACCAAAGCAGATCTGGTCCAGCAGCGCACGGCTGTCCTGAGACAGATTCACGAGATCCTGCCACCAGATGACCGCGTGGCTGTAACCCGGATTGATCGGGTGCTGTCCTTACACGATACGATCAATGCGATTGAACATAGCCTTATCACTTTCGAGCGATCAATCGAAGATCGTGCGAGTGGCTCGGTTGTGCAACAGCAACTTCGTACCGTGCAAGCCCTGATCGATACCCTGTACGAGCAACATCCTGAACTGAGAGGTCTGTATGATGTTGATGTCCAGGACGCGATAACCGAGGTGGGGCGGCTTGTGTCTGGGTGGGGCGGCTTCGCCCTCGGGTTCGGGTATGGAACCGATTTTGTCGGTCCTGGTGTGTCTCTGGAGGTCATTAACTTCCTGATTCCCGAGCGTATGACACCGGACCGTCATGCGCGTTCTGCACGCATGGTGGATGTCTGGCTCAGCGCCGGCCGAAATTCTGGAATTGGTGGAATGCGGACCGGGTTTGGCTACTCCTGGCGAGTATCAGAACAGCAAGAATATCCTCGGGGTCACTATCTCGGGTATCATGTTTCGTTCGGACACCTGGGTCATGGTGGTCGATCATTGTACTGGCCGGAGCATGACGACGCTTCTATCGATGATCGGTTCAGAGGTCCCCAGTTCGGCTTGAGCTATACGTACGCGGTTGGCTTCCGTGTTAACAGCTTCGTGCGAGTGGGGGGAGCTTATGTTGTGAGCGACGCGAATGAGAATCGGATTGATTCAGGCGCTTTTGTAGTAACGCTGAGCGGAGGCTTCCGTTTCATTTTTTCTGAACTGTGAGTCAGGAGTTAGTAGGGGTGCTCGTGTATGGGTAAATCGAAGCTGCTGCGGGTATTCTTCCTGGTTCATTTTACGGTGTTCATGGGCGTGCCTCTGCTGTGTTCCGACGAACCATTACCAGCTGCAATTCGCCTGGTTGGGGACTCCCCGATTACGTTTACCGATTTTGACGTCTATATAGACGGTCAAACCGTCGATGTAGACGTGAGTACCGGGGTTGTGTCGAGGCTGTCCTCTGGCGTCCGTTACCTGGAGATTCGTCAGCACCGTTTCGACGAGCAAACAACCCTTTTTCAACGCGCGGTCTATCTGGAATCGGGTACGGTACAGACGGTGCACGTTCGCATGCCGGTACTTGGGGCACGTGAATGGGAGCTCTTGAACACGTGGGTCGAACGTGTCGATGAGGCAATCATGAGCGACTCACTGGAGAAACAACGGCAGATAGACGAAGCAGTTGCTGTAGCCGTTGCACAGGCAGATCGTTCGAGCGCATCTGCGGCTGCATCACGCGCACGGTCTGGAGTAACTTACTTTCCGGTCCAGTCCATTCGCGCGGTAAGGGATTTCGCCGAACTTCTCCTTACGGTGGAACAGGTTAGTCCGCAGGCAGTTGAGTACTACGAGTGGTACCTCGCCGAGCGAATGGTGTATCTGTACCAGGGATTCGATCCTGACCCGGACCCTGCCGAAATGCGTTTTATCTCCCTAAGTATTTTTACCGGTTACGGGCATATGTACTCGGGCCTGGGTGGTGGATTAGGCCTGACGTGGAACATTCCGCTGTCGAGCAATCGACATTTCCTCATGGACTGGTACTACGGGCAAGGTGGAATCGATGGCCTGCAGTCGGGGGCATTTGGCGCACGTCTTGGCGTACAGGTGTTTAATACCCCTGCACAGACCGGTCCGTACGTTGGACTCGGCTTCGCTGCAGCAGGTATCGGTACGAACAGGGAGTTGAGTTTTCGGCGCCGGTTTTCCGAAGCAGTCGAGGCAGGAGAGATGTCCGCGTTCTCGGAGGCCCGACACATTCCTGGACTGGGATTTATCGTGTTTCTGGACTACATGTTGTCCGGCGGCGTCCGCTTTACGTCCGACGTTGGTATCCTGGCAGCGTCGCTGGGCGATTCTGACGCACGACAGTGGCCTGTCCGCGATTTCCTGCCGAATAACGAAAGCATCGGTGTACTTTCGGCCAGTTTTGGATTGGCGTTCAGCCTTGTTGAGTGGTTTCGATAGGAAGGGGGCGAGATGGCAATGAAGGTAAAAATCGTTCTGTCCTGCATATGTTTCGTGCTCCTCGGAGCCGGGCCGCACTACGCGTTCGGAATAGACCGATTCTTACCGCCGCTTGACGGACAAACGCAGGAAGGCGCCGAGCTCCATGCTGCCGTTGGTCTGAGCGCATTAGGCTGGCTCGACGAGCATCGCAGGCAGGTGGATGTAATAATGGATCGTCAGCGACGGTACATTCTGGAGCAGAACCCGTCGGTGCAGTCAGTTGATGATTTGTATGACCTGTACGATTACAGGGCATTCTCGGGTCGGTCGTCGTTGACGGTCGAAGATCGTGCAGAGGCCATGTCGCGGTATCTTCGAGACGCAGAGATGCGTTTCGCAGCACGCGACCTACGCACTCAAGGAGTGGATTCCTCCGATATCCTTATCACAGACACGTTCGCGTTCATACACGGATACGATGGTGGAGCCGGTCGTACGTTCGGCGGAACAGTCAGCAGTTCACTTGACATGTGGTCCGTTAATGGACGGGAATCGGTCGCAGCCGGGTTTTTTCTGCTTTTGAACGCGTACGGTGAGCGTAGTCTTATGCGTCTTTCGCTCGGTAATGAGCGCGGACGGTTCGAGCTCGCCTACGGTATAGAGGAGTTTGGTACATCGGAGTTCGGAGCAATCGTCGCTGCGGGGAGCTGGGTATCGGTAATGTACTCAGCGTACGGTCTGAGCGGTAACGTGATACTTGGTGGCGGCAGGACCGCTACGGATGAGTTCCGTGTTGATCTGCCTGTCATGAGCCTGTTACGGAGACCGGATTTGCACCCCCGGGTGCAAGTGTATTTCGAACGTGTTCCTCCACAACGTCAGAGGATTAACCTTCGTTTCAGTGATATTCAGCCGCATCCCCGAGTCTTTCTGGATGGCCATGTACGGTTGCAGGTGTCAGACGCGGCTGGGATAGACATGCGAAGTGGTACAGCATACGGTCGGATTGTTTTCGTCCCTCTGCATCGCGAAACATGGCACCTGCGACTCGGCGGTGGACTATCGTACTCCGGGGATCTCACGGATCGCAGCTACGCCGGCTCCATGGCATTGTGTGAAGTGCGTCTCGGACCGCTTCACGCACGCGAAGCTCTTTCGTTCGGCGTCGTATACTCGCAGAACTATTTCCCGACGTTCTTCCGGATCCCTGATCCTGATGTCCCGGTTATCCAAGTGCGATACGGTTCCTTTCCGTAGGTGATTTTTCCGGCAGTCACCGAACGCCGCGCAGCTCCCGCACTTCGGGAATCGTGTTTGACACGAACCGTTTTCGAGCACCACACCGCGCCGGTGAGGATTCCGAGAAACGAAAGTATGCCAACCAGATCTCCTGTGCGTGGATAAAGCGTCCTGCGCGAGCGTACCCATATCGTTGCTTCAAGAAGCTGTGCCGGCCCCCGCACATCGGCGACGATGCGACCCCACGGGTCCGACACAAGCGAATACCCCGAGTCGGCCTGCCGGAGAATGGTCATGCCGTTTTCGACGCCTCGGAGCATGGTCATATGACCATGCAGGGGGTCGATACCGTCCCAGTCACGCGCAGGTACAAGAAGCAGATCCGTACCGTTGCGCCCGGCCTCTCGTACTACCGCCGGAAAATCGGCATCCCAGCAAATCGCGATAGCTATTCGCCCGAAGGATGTATCGGCGAAAGTCAGGGACTGGGCTCCCGCCACCGTTCCTTCCATAAAATTCCCGCCGAACTTTACATGCTCCGCAGTCAGCACTCCCTCCGGGGAATATAGAGTCGCCCGATTCAGGGCTTGTCGCTCGCCTTCAGGGTCCAGCGACATGGTCGGCACGAGCAGGTACACGCCGTGCGTGCGAGCGAGCTCAGCCGCGCTTGAGAGGAGCAGTTCTACATCACTAAATGTTCCGATTCCTGCTGCCTCCGGCCACACGATCAGGCTCGCCCCGTTTTCCGCAGCCGCCCGGCTTGCGGCGAGGTATGCCGCGTGCAGGTCCGTGCTCGTCTCCCGAAACCGTGTCGTGTCCCGGGTCAGCAGGGGCATGAGTTCGTGAATCGGCGTCGGTCGCACCGTAATGCCTGCAATCGACACCTGCGCTTCCGTGCCCGGTGCTGCATCAATTATCCCCGGCGCCTGATGTATACGCAGAAATCCGGAAAGAATGATGATGCCCACCACCGCACCGGCAGCATACGCACCAAGCGTCCACGGCAGCCCGTCCCGTTTTCGTCTCCAGACCCAGGCGGCGACCGCAGCCGGCCAGGTGAGCAGAAACGTGAGCCCCAGCATACCGGTAACCGAAACAATCTGCAGCACCGGCGTAAACCCGACCTGACTGTACGCCTCCGCGCCGAAGCTTCCGAAGGGACTTCCAAACACGGCCAGCCATTCAACTGCCGTTACAGCCGCCGGGAATACGAGCGTTGAAGCGAAGGTACCCCGTGTCCGGGGAACGAGTATGCGGTACACGACGTACGGCATAACGCTGAAGAGCGCGTTCACCGCCATAAACACGAAGTGTGCAACTCCCCAAATCGGGGTGGCGCCAAACCAGGACACCGAGAGTGCGATCCACATGCACAGGTAGATCAGTTTCAACCGCGTTCGCGGTGAGGTTTCGGCAGTATCGAGAAACCGCAGGGCGAAGAACGGCGCGAACCAGAGGGGTAGCGCATAGGAGTATCTACCGGTGCTCAGCGCAACGAGGACTCCGAAACACACGAGGAGTATATGCGAGCGACGTATTGATATTCTCATAATGAATGAACGCTACACCCGCATGCCACATTCCACATCGTCCTTTCGCTTGTACGGCGGACGAACGACCGTACAATGTCCGTTCGTACAATAGCGCTCGCGCCGTCGGTGCGCGTATACTTCGAGCATGCGCCGCGAATCGTACCCGGCACCGCTTTTCCTCTTCCTCTCGCTTCTGAGCGCGTTGGCCTTTGTATCAGCAGGTTCAATGACCACAATGGCCGGGCTCCTGCTCGGAGTTCACATCCTGTTGCACTGGTACGCGTTTCGCGTTCCATGGGTACTCTATGTGCTTGTACAGTCCCTGCTCCTGGGTTTCGTGCCTTGGCTCAGCGGAAACACCAGTCTTGTCGTGACGCTCGCGGCGTGGCTCGTAGGTGAATCGGTCGCCATGCCGTCGTCGTCGGTGCGCCGTTTCGGTGTACCGGTGTGGTTTCTGATCCTCAGTATTCTGCTGATCGCTTTGCTCGAGGATCCCGCGGGCGCGAGAGACTGGATCTCGGCAGCCGTCCCGACCATGGTTTTTGTCCTGCTTATCATGATGATGTATGCACGGGAGTCCCGGGCGCGTCAGACCGCCGAAGAGCTCTCACGTGAACTCGCGGATGCGAACAAACGGGTGGCGGACTATGCCCGCAGCGCCGAACGCGAACGGATGGCGCGCGATCTGCACGATACCCTGGCGCAGGGGTTGACCGGCATAGTCCTGCAGGTGGAAGTCGCACTGAGTAACCAGGCACGCGGCGATCATGGTCTTGTCACCGGTACGCTCCAACGAGTGCTCGAGCAGGCGCGAACGACACTTCGGGAGTCACGAGACTCGATACAGGATCTCAGACATGGCGATCGTGTCGTCGCATGGGACGAACTTGTCGAGCGGATTCGCTCGCAGGCCGCTCGTGCAGACCGTACCGCAGGCGCAACGACTGTAACGTGTACTGCGGTCGGGCCGCACAAGAGTGGAGTCCTGCTGCCGGAGTCTTGTGCGCGCGAGGTGGAGGCAATTGTCGGGGAGGCGTTATCCAACGCGCGCGTACACGCACATGCTGCCGGTATTTCCGTCACCCTGGAAACTAAAAACGAGCGACTGTTCGTGCGTATCGTGGACGACGGTACCGGGTTTGATCCGGAGGAGAGTTATACATCCCGGGGCCACTTCGGGATACACGGAATGCGCGAACGCGCTGCACAGGCGGGTGGGGTCTTATCGATTGACAGCGCACGTGGCTTCGGGACGACGGTGACCGTCGCACTCCCCTGTGAAAGGAGCGAATCTCGTGTCTGACCGCGTACGTGTTCTGATAGTCGACGATCACACGATTGTGCGGGAAGGACTTCGCGCGCTTCTGGAAAGCAGTGGCACGATCGATGTGGTTGCAGAAGCAGAAGACGGTGCGTCTGCGGTTACTCTCACGATCGAGTATGCGCCCGATCTCGTGCTCATGGATCTGCGCATGCCGGTCATGGACGGAGCGACCGCCACCCGGGAAATACTGCACAATCGGCCGGATCAGGCCATCATCATTCTGACGACATTCAGTGACGATGCGCACATTCTGGATGCCGTTCAGGCAGGCGCGCGCGGGTACGTACTCAAGGACATGAACCCCGACCTGCTGTTCCGTAGCATCGAGGCTGCTGCGCGCGGCGAAACACTTCTCGGTCCCGAGATAATGCAAAGCTTCCGGCGGGCGAGTCATGTGAATGCAACTGCACGGAGTGCGGGCACGGCAAGATCGCCGCTATCCATTCGGGAGTCTGAGGTGTTGTGTGCAATTGCCGACGGATTAACCAGCAGGCAGGCCGCCGAGCGGCTCTCCATTTCCGAACGGACCATAAAGGCGCACCTGACACACATTTTCGACAAACTCGGTGTCGACACCCGGGCCGCAGCAATCGCATGCGCTGCCGAGCACGGCTGGCTCGATCGGGGGTAGAGGGACTGCCTCAGGTATTTCCGCTCCATATTCCGTTCTGCAGTGATTCGGTACAACGGTCTCACCCTGGCGCATGATGTGCATGCTCCACCCGCTTGACACGAGTGCTCACATTGCACAGGAGGAAGTATGGACGCCATCGCTACGAAGGGGCTGACGAAACGCTTCGGCGATCTTCTCGCCGTAGACAACCTCGATCTTCGAGTTCCGGCGGGAGGGGTAGTGGGATTCGTCGGGCCGAACGGCTCGGGGAAATCCACGACAATCAGGATGCTGCTCGGGCTGCTCTCTCCGACGTCGGGTGCGGGAGAGGTTCTCGGCTCGTCGATCGCACGTCCCGAGCGATACGCGAACCGCGTCGGAGCGCTGATCGAGAGCCCATCCTTCGTTCCGTCGCTCTCGGCGCGCGCGAACCTGCGCTCGCTCGCAGCGCTGCGGGGCCTGCGTGATGCCCGGGTCGACGCGGTCGTTGAGACCGTCGGGCTTTTCGGTCGCGACCGCGATCCGGTCGCCACATACTCGCTCGGGATGAAGCAGCGCCTCGCGATCGCCGCAGCGCTCCTTCCCGACCCTGAGCTCCTTATCCTCGACGAGCCGACCAACGGGCTTGACCCCGCGGGTATCGTCGAGATGCGCTCTCTGCTCATCGATCTCGGCAGTCAGGGACGTACGCTCATGGTTTCCTCACACCTCCTGTCCGAGATCGAGGCAGCGTGTACCCGGGTGATAGTCATCGGATTTGGAGAGATGCTGTTCTCCGGACCGCTTTCCGAACTCACGACTCGCACAAGCGCTCATGTCCGTCTCGCCCCCGAGTTGGACCGAGACGCAGCGCGCCTCGCGGAGATCCTCCACGTTCACGGGTACAAAGTACATCGTACAAACGGAGATCTGCTCGTCGACGCGGGCGCGGCCGCAGCTGCGGAGGTCAACAGGATCGCCGCACAGGGCGGCATCACGCTGCGAATGCTGTCGGCACACGAGGAAACGCTCGAGGAAGTATTCCTTCGTATGACCGGAGCTACCGACGGCGATAACGCACACATCCGGTCCGATCAGCGGGGTAGGCGACGCCGGCGTCTACCGGGCCGCAGATCATCGACCGGAAAGGAGGCAGCACATGCTTAGGGTCCTCAAGTCAGAGCTCATCCGTCTGAAGCGTCCATCCTTCCTGGCGGCGGGTGTCGGTGGAATGGGGGCCTTCGCCGCCGTCTCGACAATCATCGGCTTCGCCGCGGCGGGAAGTACCGGCGTGGGTCCCGGGGCGTACATTCCGTCGGAAGCCGCACTCGCGGCGCCTGACGGCTACGTTGCAGGACTCATACTCGCCGCGAACCTGGTCGGCATCATCTCGTTATCATTCTGGGCAATCGCGACTGCGTCTGACTACCAGACAGGACTCATTCGTCTGCTTGTTCAGGCCGAACCCCGGCGCTGGCGGCTCATTGTCGGCAAGCTGTTCGCGCTGCTGTTGTTCACGGTTGCGGGAACGCTTGCCGCCACGATCACCGCGTACGGAACGGCGCTCGCATGCGCCGCCGTATTTGACGTCTCAACGGCCGCATGGAGCGATACGCTGCCCACCTTGCTTGAGGCGTTCCGGAATCTCGCTCTTTCGGCGACGATCTGGGGGACGCTCGGCATGGTAATCGCCTTCCTGACGCGAAGCTCCGGTGTCGCGATTGCGACCGGTATTGGCTATCTGGTTGTCTTCGAGAACATGATCCTGGCCGTAGCGACCAACGCTTCAGATCGATTGCTTGGCACCACGCTCACGGCGATAGCCGCCGGTGGTACCGAAGCTATTGCATTTGATCTTGCCCTGCAGCTTGGACTTGCATACCTCACTGGCGGTATTCTGATTGTTGTAACGGTTATGCACTTTCGGGAGATCCGGTATTAAGCGAGGTAGATACGATGACCCAGCGTGGCGACACCACAAGACTTCAGCTTCTCGATGCGGCAGCCTCCGTGTTTGCTGAGCGCGGCTACGCCGGCGCGACTACAAAAGAAATCGCTCGATGTGCCGGTGTGTCGGAGGGTACTATATACCGACACTTCGCGGACAAGCGGGAACTGTTCGGTGCCGTGTTCGCTACCCGAAACGCGTCAGATTCCGAGTTTGTGACCTCGCTTCCGGCGCGGGCCGGTACCCGGACGGTGCGGGAGAATCTGCTGATCCTCGTGGAAGCGATACAGGACGTCGAACGCGAGGTAGCGCCGCTTCGCGCCGCTGCCTCGACCGATGCAGAGCTTGCCGCCGCTCTCATGCCGACACCTTCCGCTGGACCGAGTACTGCCAGGCTTGGTCCGCTTGAACCTCTGACCCGCTATCTCGAGGCCGAACAGCGGCTCGGCAGAATCATCGGCGATGTGGACTGCGCTTCGGCCGCGTTCGCACTCTTCGCAATCCCATTCGCTTCGGTAACCATGGACCGCCTGTCCCGGGCGATGGGCCTGTCGGACGTCACTGATATGGTCGGCGCCATCGATGAAGTTTTGCGCGGCATCGTGGCCCCGGAATGAGGCCGCTGAAGCCTGTCCTTACAGGCGACTACCGTGCCCGGGCCAGTTACGACCAGTAACCACCGGTGTCGTCCGTTTCCCGCACGGATGTTAATGTATGGCGTCGGTGCCGAATGATAAACATGTTTCAGCATGGAGGCTCGACCGATGGTATTGTAAGCACAGACAGGGGGTGTATCCCAAATGCGTAACACAGGCAAGGACTCTAGTCGGTTCTGCAGGATATCAGAATCAGAGGAATGGATAGATCAGGCGGCCCACATACTGACACGAACCTTCACAGAGCAAGGTAATCACACCTGGCCAGATATTGAGAGTGCCCGCAGGGAAGTGTTGGAGTGTATGGAGGAACCAAACCTGTGTATCGGGTATCGACAAGGAGATGCGTTGCTCGGCTGGACGGGTCTGCGACCCATGTACGAGGAAACATGGGAAATGCATCCTCTGGTCGTCGATACCTGGCATCAGAAGAAAGGAATTGGACGGAGCCTGCTGGAGGAGATAGAGCGAATCGGGAGGGAAAAGGGACTACGAGGGATCGCGCTCGGAACAGATGACGAGCAGTTCGGGACATCGCTGTCTCTGGTCTCCATTGACCGAAGCAACATCTGGGACGAGCTGAAAGGAATCCGAAACCTGGGGAGTCATCCGTACGAGTTCTACGAAAAATGTGGATACATGATAGTCGGGATGATTCCGGATGCGAACGGCAGGCACAAGCCCGACATCTGGATGTGGAAGCGACTCTACCTGGAAGGAGATTCGCGCGCCAGATTACGCAAAAGAACGGAGGTATGAAATGAGAGGTGCTCCAGTTGTCCTTGTCCCCGGCGCCTGGCCTGGCGGGCTCGCCGAGCTGCGTGACCTTGTCTACGTGGATATGCCGACGAATCACTGGCCGATGTGGTTGCGACCGAAGGATCTCTCCGCGCTCATTGCCGAGGTATCGGCGCGATATCCGCGCGCGACCTGAATCGCCGGAAGTGTAGCTCTGCGGCCGCCGCCCCGGCGGGCATGCCACATCTTAACGCACGAGTCTCCAACCGGTGCGTACCAGCCTGCCGGAGTCGGTCTCGATGAGGCGCCCGTAGACGGCCGGAGCGACCGAATCAGCGTCGCGTACGAGAACGAGAATATAGTCGGCATGCGCAAGGCGCCCGGCGAGCACCGGCTCGGGGAGACCATAGAGTACGTAGAGAACCGGTATTTTACCGACTACGTTCGCACTACCCGGGCCGTCGTCCGGGCATCCGACAGGCGGGTGCTCTCCGAGCGGCGGACGACCGAGCCGGAGCGTGTCTTCCTGCCCGACTGGGAGTGGCGCTACCGGTACGACGGCCCCGTGTTACGCGAAGCTTGGTTTGATTACGGAACACGACCGACCGTCGGATATTGCTACGACTACGACGACCGAGACAGGGTGCGCACGATCGAGCGGTACCAGCTCGAAGAGAGCGACCTCGGCCCCGGCGGCTCGACCGAGGTCCGCGCCTACGACGCCGACGGACGTCTCGGCGAGCGTACGACCTACGACCGCTTCGGGCGGGTGCTATCGGCCGATGAGTACCGGTACGACGATTTCGGAAATCGCACCTTCCACGCCGAGTACGGCGTCGGGCGGCAGCTTCAAAGCCGCGTGCGCAGCGAGTACCGGTACGACACCCGCGGTAACTGGACCTCCCGAGTCGAATACCACACCGACAACCTCCGGCAGGAGTACGACGTCGTAAAGCGGATCGTGACCAGGGCGCTTCGTTATTAGATGGAACACCGACAGGATGCCGATTATGTCGTTTAACCGTAGAGGGGATTCCACGGCAATGAGATGATGCGCGACGCGTCTTGATCACCTTCGCGCAGGTACGGCTCCTGCGTGATCTGAAAGCGTGGTCGTCGAGACAGGGGTGCAACCGGTGTAGCGTTGCTCTCGCGCGAAAGCGACAGCATCTACTCCCAGGACGCGTCGTAGGCCGCGAAGATGGCGTTTCGTAGAACACCGGTGCCGTCCATGACTCCGCCGCGCGAGTTAGCCATGAACACTACCTCAATGCCACCGGGAAGGATCGCGATCACGTTGCGGTTGCCCCGACCGGTTCCGTCTGCCAGAGAACCGGCTTTCGAGTAGTACCAGCCACGCGCGCCATTAGGAGAGAGCGGTGGTGGGGCCCCGTCGCTGAGACCAAAAAACGCGTCGTAGAGGATCTGCCTGTTCGCCGCCGTTATGATCTGCTCGCTGTGGTTGAGGTACGCGAGGAACTGTGCCAGATCGAGAACCGAGAAGTAGTATCCGCCGGAGGCCAGATTTGCTGAGCGGTCACCGATTACCCACCCGCCCGAAGTCTGATTCCAGAGGTAATAGAGCGCCGAAGAGGGATTCGTGGTCGGCGCTATCCCCGCGGTGCCGACGTCGCTCAGCTGACCGGCGAGACTAAAGACCTCGTTCTCCATGAACATCCTGTACTCGCCGATCGCCGTGTTTTCCATCTGCTGATCGGTTCCCCAGTACGAGGCACCATTCATGCTCGCGATAAACATTCGCAGAAAGCCATAATTAGCGTTGCTGTACGCGTATCCCGCTGCGGGGGCGACCCCCAGACCGTTCTGTGCGATGTTTCTGAGCGTCGTGTAGTCCGAGTTGAACGTGCCCGCCTGCGGTCCGGGTATTCCCGAAGTGTGTGTCAGAAGACCACGTATAGTTACCGTTTGTATGAACGCTGACAGGTCGTTCGTCGCACCCCACGCTGGTGGAAGGAACCCTGCAATTCCGTTATCGAGATCGACACCCGGGTTGTTCTGCATGACCTTCATTACCGCCACTGCAGCGACAAACTTGTTGATGCTCGATCCGTAGATCGGTGTTGTCAGGTCTGCGGAAGTTCCGGATCGGTCCCACAATCCAAAGAAATCAGACCTTCTAAGGTTTCCGTTCTGGTTGATCGCGTAGGCGAATCCGTCCCACTGCTGACCGATGTTTGCGAGCATCGTCTGCTCGAAGGTATCGAGATTCAGGGTCTGAACCTGCGGGCTCTGTTTTCCTAACGGCGAGATCAGCTCGCATGACGCAATGAGGACGACGGTAAGGACAGCAGATACGAATCGACCGATTTGCATGGGATACTCGCTTTCTGCGGCTGTGCAGAATGAGAAGATAGCCTAACCCAACAAAATAAACCTGTTATTATGGAAAGTATTTCCGGTAGGGCCGGGCACAGGATAGACCTGTTGTCACGTATGCCTTTGCGCAGGTCCTGTATTCCCCACTTGTAGCTGTGGCCACACGTGGAAAGTGATGCGACTCGTGGTTGCATTTGCCGTGGTGGAGTATCGCCGACTGCCGGCCTTGTTTGAAGACAAGCGCTCGAATACACTCGGGGTATGATTCTCTATGACCCGGAATCGCATATTTCGCTGCGTGATTACGGTATTCTTATTCCCGTGGCTCCGGACCGTTCCGCTCGTGTCTTTTCCGAGATCGAGACGCGCCTTGCTGCGCGTGGGCTTGCGCGGGACCGGTGGCTCGCATCGCCCGAGCCGATCGAACTCTCACAAGATGACATTCTCCGCGTACATAGCCCCGAATACGCCAGACGCCTCTACGGATCCGGGCTTGAGCAGGCCGTTCTCGAGGCGTTCGAGCTTATAGACGATCATGGCCAGCCGCACCGGTACGCGCCGGAGACGGCGGTACGTTCGATGGACGAGCTCTTTGCCTCAGTGTTGCGGTGGACTGCGCGGAGTTACCAGGCGGGGGTAGAGGCTCTCTCGAATGGAGGGCGATTCTGCTACCACCTCGGAGGTGGTGCACATCACGGGCACTACACCTTCGGTCACGGCTTCTGTATCGTGAACGACATTGTGGTTTCGATCCGCAAGCTTCAGGCCGAGCACGCGGTCACGACCGCGTGGGTAATTGATCTTGACGCACATAAGGGCGACGGGACGGCGGCACTGACCGAAGGCGACGAAAGCGTCACAACACTGAGCATTCATATGGCTGACGGATGGCCGCTCGACCTTCCGGAGGTTGGTCCGTCCGGGGCACCTCACCCGAGCTATGTCGCCAGTGATTACGACATACCGGTCGCGGCAGGAGAGGAAGCTGAGTACCTGCCGCGGCTTGAAGCGGGGCTCGCGGCGCTCGATGGGCGTGGGACACCCGGTGTTGCCTACGTGGTGGGAGGTGTTGATCCCTACGAACACGACGGTCTGCCGTCGACGCAGAGTCTGCGGTTGACGCTCGAACAGCTTGTCGCTCGCGACAGAATGACATTCGATTTCCTGCACGACCGAGGGATCCCCCAGGCGTGGCTTATGGCAGGCGGGTACGGCGAGCGAGCCTGGGAACCTTATGTCCCCTCAATCGAGTATGCGGTTGCGCGGTCGCTCGGCCTTTCGGATCTCAACCCGAGCGTTTGATCGAGCTTGATCGACTATCAAATCCTGAGTGCTCCGATTTTTCCGGAACGTCGGCCTTGCGCAGGCTGCACGCTTGAATTATGGTCAGAGCTTCTATGAGCACTTCTGATTCTCGTTCACCAGCGAATGATGCGTTCCGACCGGCGATACCCGGTCTTGCCGCGATCGTCGTTATGGTGTTCAGTATTTTTTTTCCGCGACTTCTGTTCTCCCCCCTGCTTGTCTCGATACAGCTTGATCTCTCGCTGAGCGCCGCGCAGGCGACCCGCATCTTCACGACGATAGCGGCTGGATATGCGGTAGTCATGCTCGCAAGCGGGTTTGTTTCCACACGGGTGCGGCACAGACGAATTGTCGCTGTGTCGGCGTTTGGCGTGGGCGTCGGGATGCAGATCGCGGCGTTTGCGCCAACGGTGACGTTTCTGCATGTCGGTGCGCTGCTCGTGGGGGCGTCTGCCGGGTTATACGCTCCGTCGGGTCTTACGATCGTGTCCGAGATTACCCCCCTGGCGAGAAGGGGAATGGGATTTGCGATTCACGAGATTGGTCCGTCGGTCAGTTTCGTGCTCGCACCTGTTATCGCTGCTGTTGCGCTTCCGCTCGTCGGCTGGCGGGGAATTGTCTCGGTGACGGGGGTGACCAGCGCAGCTGCGGGGATTGCGTACTTTCTGCGTGGTAGCGCTGGTTTTGTCTACGGCGAGGCACCGCACTTCGAGAACCTCAAGACGATCTTCCGGATTGCGCGCTTCTGGCTCATCATTCTGTTCTTTGTGCTTGCCGCTTCGGCCGCGATCGGAATGTTTGCAGTTCTTCCGACCTTCCTGATCAGCTACCGCGGCATGGATCAGCAGCTTGCAAACGGGCTCATTGGAGCTTCCCGTCTTTCGGGTATTGCAATGATCTTTCTGTCCGGTGTGCTTACAGACCGTTTCGGATTTCGTCGCACAGTAGCCGGGATATTCCTCCTGACCGGTGTGTTCACCATACTCCTCACGGTCGGCCGTGGTTCATTTCTTACGCTGGCGGTCCTGTTGCAGCCGGCGGTTATCAGCGCCTTCTTTCCCGCGGCGATTACCGCAATGTCGGAGATTGGCCCACCACAGACGCGCAACGTCGTCATCAGCCTGGTGATTCCACTGGCAAATCTTGTCGGTTCCGGTTTCTATCCTGCCGTTGCGGGCTTTGCCGCCGACGCCGGATACATTGACCGCTTCTTTCAGGGCACCGGGGTGGCGCTTTTGCTTGCGATCCTTCTACTTCCGTTGTATCGGTCGCGGAGGTAGCGCCACCGGCGCTGAATCACAGCCTCAGGATTTTCGATTTCAACATGCTCCCCCGTACGGGCATCGATGCGCGTGCTGCAGCGAAGACAACGAACGAAGCTCCGAGCAGCGCGAGGGGCGCGTATACTTCCTCGAAGATGACCGCGGCCAGTAGCGCTGCGATCACGGGCTCGATCGTCGCAACTACAACCGCCCGGGAGATCGCGACGCGTGTGAGGCCATGGTAGTACAGAAGGTAGGGAAGATACGTGCTCATCACACTCAAAACGAGCAGCCAGAATGCAGCAGAAGCCGTGTATGCTCCGAAGCGAACGAAAGGCAGAACCGAAACTGCGGCGACGGGAAACATGATCGCGAGTATCCACGGAGGTCTGTATCGATGTATGGCCCATTTCCCGACAAGGTAGTATCCCGAGTAGGTTACGGCGGCGGCGAAGCCCCAGCTCAGCGAAACAGCCGTGACGTTAATACCGTGACCGCCACCGACTGCGACCAGAACCACCCCCGTAATCGTCAAGGCTATAAGAATCCATCGCCCGGGGTTGATGGGCTCGCCGAATGCGAACCAGGCGCCGACCGCCACGAAGGCGGGTGACGTATAGAGCAAGATCACCGCGAGATTGATACCTCCGGTATCAACTGCGTACGCAAGTGACACCATGAAGCCGCCGACCCCAAGGGCTCCGAAGCTAATGAGAACCGGCGTATGGCGCCTTGTGACGGCAGGCCCCGTGTTCCTGCGTGATACAAGCAGTCGGATCACGAAAAGGACAGCAGCCCCGGCGGTGCGCCAGAACGCTGTCTCCAGAGGTGAGACACCGAGGTCATAGAGTCGCCGTGAGACCGGACCTGCCGCAGCCCAGAGGACGGCGGCAGCTGCGATAAAGAGATACCCGCGGGTTTCCCGTATGTGAGCGTCCTGGTGATCGTCCCGCATCACATGCCAAGCCTATCATGCATGCAGCGGTGGCGTCCCCCGGGTCGAAAGAGTTCGCAGTCCACAGCCGAATGGCGACACCGGATTCAGGCGGTATCAGGGTGTACGGTTGCGCCTTCTGTAAGCTTCGGGTACCGCGCGCGTATTCAGCAGGGTAGTGCGATATACTTTACGTATGAAGTATTTCGAGTCGAGCCGCGGTTATTGTCTCCTTTCGCTGGTCTTTGTCACCGTCCTGCTTGGTGGTTGCATAACCCCGGGTTTTCGAATCGGTGTGCTCACCGGCAGTGCTGGCGCGAACACGCTTCCGGATATGGGTAATAACACGCGAATAACGCTCGAAGCACAAACGTACCGGGCGTCACCCATAACGCACAATCGGGTCACGATAACGGGGCAGGGAGCCGGTCAGAGCCGCATTAGCGGTACCTTGCGCATTAGTGGAAACGGTGTTGTCCTTTCAGCTGTGACGATCGATGGGAACGTCCGCATAACGGGCAATAACGCAGACCTGAGCGGAGCCCGGATTACCGGCAGCGTGCAGGACTCGGGTCAGAATAACCGTTGGTAGCCCGAGCGAAGCGCCATTGTGGTTCGATGTCACGCACACTCCATCGCCGACCTCGCGAGTGAAATCACTTCCTCGGTCGTTCGTTGTCGACCGTTCTCGTATTGCCGGGCATACATGTCCTCACCAAGCTGTTCTTTCAATTCTTTGCAGATAACCTCATACGCGTCTTTCTGTCCGCGGTCCATGGCCATTTCCGACACGGAAACAAGCGATTCCATGCTGCCAAGCAGTTCGGCAGCGAGCTCGAAACGTCCCTGTACCTCTGCAATACGTGCCATGAGAAACACGGTATAGGCGACCGGTGTCAGCATGTAGACGCCCGAGCGGTCGCCGACAAGGCTCGTTATTGACTCACAGATCGTTTCCTGTGCCGAGTCGATCCTGCCCGCCTGGAAGAGAACGGTTGCCTGGGCAAAAAGTACGTGGGGTACGCTGCTGCGATTTCTGCTACTGCGGGCAATGGCAATCGCTTCATCGAGAGCAGACAACGCATCGTCATAGCGTTCCTGTTCGGCATATATCGTTGACATGTTCATGACCGCGAGGCGAAGCGCCCCTTCATTGTTCGAAGACCGTGCCAGATCACGTGCCTCGGAGAAGCACTCGATTGCCCCTTCACGGTCACCCTCTACATTCATGGTGATCCCGGTGTTCATGATGGTTGCGACGACACCGTTTGTGTTCCCTGCTTCCCGGTATAAGTCACGAGCCTTCAGATACAGTGTGCGAACTGTGTTCAGCTGCCCGGGATCATTCGAGTGCGGGAGGATGTTCGCCAGGATGCGATGGGCGTGTGCTTCGTACAGCGGCGGTGCGGAATCAGGGAGAGTCAAAGCTTCGTTCAGGTAACCGAGCAGTTCACTCTGCCGTCCGATCCAGTGCCAGAACTGCCATAGTGGGGCGATAAGACGCAACGCACGCTCCCGCTCACCGGAGGAAACTGACCACCGCATCGCAATCCGGAAGTTCTCGATTTCGGCATACAGGATTGGAAAGTGTTCGGTGAAGTCACGCTCTTCGTCTATGGAGTATCCGTATCGATCGGCGAAACTGGCATAGCAGGAAGCATGTCGGGCATGCACGGCATTGAGTTCACCGGACTCCTCGAGCGCTTCACGGGCGTACTCACGGACGATCTCAAGCATGGAAATGCGAACGGTGCCGTTGACGTGCGACTCGCGCACGAGGTTCTTGTCGACCAGCGACTCCATGATGCCGTACGGTTCGCCCTGCGTTTCAAGCAGATGCGGGATCACGTCCGGCGTGCAGCCACCAGCGCACACTCCGAGTGCACGGAACACCGCCTGCTCTTCCTGTGTCAGGAGCTGGTAGCTCCATCCGATCGCACCACGGATCGTCTGTTGCCGGGGAGGAAGATCGCGGGCTCCGCCTGACAGCGTGTCCAGACTGCGCGTGAGGCCTTCGACAATAGACTCCAGGGGAACGTAGCGGCATCTGGCCGACGCGAGTTCGATTGCAAGCGGCAAGCCGTCGAGACGTCTGCATATGTCGCAGATCGTCCGGACATTCTGTTCGTTCAGTTCCAGGTCAGGCCGGACTGCACGCGCGCGCTGAGCGAACAGTTTGATTGCCTCGTACTCAAGAGCGACCGCGGGCGTGATCCGTCCCGCCTGTTCCGGGATGTTCAACGTGGGTACCGGGTACTCGTGTTCGCCGTAGAGGCGCAGCCGTTCGCGGCTGGAAAACAGCGCCTTTACCGCCGGGGCCTGGTCCAGTATCTGAGCGATGTGTGGAGCCTCCGCCACGAGCTGTTCAAAGTTATCCATGACCAGGAGAAGCGACTTATCGTGTAGATAGGTCCCGAGTGCGGCACCCGCTTCCACTGAAGGGAGTTGCACCGACAATGCGTTGGCGACGGCACGGATCAGTCCGTCTGCATCCGTAACCGACTCAAGCGGAACGAACCACACGCCGTCGGAAAACTGTTCGCTGATTTCGGCGGCGACTTTCAGACTCAGGCGGGTTTTTCCGGTTCCTCCCGGTCCGGTCAGTGTCACCATCCGTACCTCGGTTCGGGACAGAAGCGATCGAACGGCTTCGCGCTCCCGGGTTCGTCCGACGAAAGGTGTACGTTCGGCCGGCAGATGAACGCGGACCGAGTCGAGGGTACGCAGGGGTGGAAAGTTCTGTCTGAGCCCTGATGCCAGGACCTGGAAGATCTGTTCGGGCCGGAGCAGATCTTTGAGTCGATGAACACCGCAATCGAGAAATTCGATGCCAGGAATCAGGCTGTCGGAAATCAGGGCCCGTGCATCCGCAGACAGGAGAATCTGACCACCGTGGGCTGCTGCCTCGATACGCGACGTCCGGTTCAGAGTCGTACCGAAATAGTCCTGATCGCGAAACTGTGCGGGTCCGGTGTGTATGCCCATACGGCACGAGATGGTCCCCAGCGCTGCGTCCCAGGGCTCTGCGGCAATGAGCTGCTGAGCTCGCACCGCCGCCTGTACGGCGTCGCTGCACAACTCAAACACAGCGCAGAAGGCGTCGCCAACCGTTTTGAACACACGACCGTGGTTCTCTTCGATGGCAGTCCGCAGCAGCTCGTCATGCCGTTGCAGCGCCGGTTGCATGAGGTCAGGATGTCGCTCCCACAACGAGGTGCTCCCCTGTATGTCGGTAAACAGAAATGAAGGTAGCTCGTTTGTTTTCTGCATCTACACGAACTGTACCGCTTGAACGCAGAATTGAGAAGCATCATTGAACCGATAGCGATAGGGGTCGATGAGGACGCCGTATGGCGACGGCCCCGGTGGTAGAGACCTGGTAAAGGCGTGTATCCTTCTCTACGGACACGGTATGTCCGTGGATAGGTGTTATGGTGATTTCTGTTGTTCTTGCCGACGATCACGTCGTTATGCGTCGTGGTCTGGCGCTTTTGATAGACCAGCAACCCGATTTCGAGCTGGTTTCCGAGGTATCCAACGGAAACGAAGCAATTCGTGCCTGCCTCGAACATCAACCCGATGTCGCTGTGCTTGACATTAAAATGCCACTCACGAACGGAATTACCGCCGCCATCGAGATCAAAGCGGACAATCCGGGGATCGGGCTTGTGATGCTCACTTTTCAGTCCGAGATCGGGGTGATTCGAGCCGCTGTTCGAGCCGGCGCACACGGGTACGTTCTCAAAGACTCTTCCGAGCAGGAACTCTTCGAAGCTATTCGAGCTGCGGCTGACGGACGTCGTCACGTGTCGCCGTACGTCGCCGAGCTGGTTATGGACAGCATGCTCGAATCCGACCCGCCGAAGGGTAGCTTGAGTGGACGCGAGGCGATTCGAGTGCTCAGTGGTCGGGAACAGCAGGTGCTTCAGATGATGGCTGAGGGAAGCTCGAACAATGCGATAGCCGCAGCGTTGCACCTGTCACCGAAGACGATAGAAACCTATCGCAGCCGTCTCATGCATAAACTTGGTGTGGCGTCGTTTGCCGAACTGGTTCGCATCGCCGTGAAAGCCGGTTTGGTTGACTCAAAAGACCAATAAAAAATAAAAATAACAAAACTCTAAAACCTTACATAAGGTGTAGGGAACTCCTGACATACCCTGACGCTTCAATTCTCTACGGTGACGGTTCGTTTGATACGTGAGATAGGGAGAGCTGATGATGAAATGGTTTCGTAACATGAAAATTGCCGGAAAACTGGTGATGTCATTCGTACTGGTAGCCGCCATGACGGCTGCCGTCGGGATATTCGGGATCCACAATCTGGGAGTAATGAACGATCTCGCTGAGACTATGTACGAGCAGGAGCTCATTGGCCTTGACGCCATTCAGAGTGCAAACACGGAGCTGCTCTACGCTGTTCGCGCAGAGAAGAACGTCATGCTTTCCTCGACGGAGGCTGAACGTTCTTTCTATACGGAGCAGCACGATCGCTTCCTGCAAACCCTGCAGAGCACGCTGGCGGGTGCCGTTCAATACTATCCTACCGAAGAAGGCCGGGCGCTTATGGCCGACATTGACCGGCGCGTCGAGTCCTGGATGGACAGTTCCCGCGAGGTGCTTCTTCTTGCCGCCGGTGAGGAACTCGCTACCGCGCGTGCATCCGCGGATCTTTCAATGGGAGTTGCACGCGAACTGCTTGACGGTCTGGATGAGGCAATGAACCGTGCAATCAGTCTCAAGGAAGAAATGGCGGCTGAAGCGGCCGAACAATCCCGCGAAGTATACGCAGCCAGCTTTGTCACAATGAGCTCGGTGGTTGTCGGGGCGACGCTGATTGGTGTCGTCCTTGGACTGTTGATCGCCCGCATCGTCAGTATTCCTTTGAAGAAGGGACTTGGCCTCGCGAACGCCCTTGCACGTGGGGATCTCAATCAGAGTATAGACGTCGACCAGCACGACGAGGCCGGACAGCTCGCGGAAGCGCTGAACCGGACTGTCGAGAAGCTTCGCAGGACGGTCGGTGACATCAAGGCAAGCTCGGAACAGGTCGCGGCGGGCAGCGAACAGATGGCAACAACCGCCGAACAGATTTCGCAGGGCGCGACTGAACAGGCTTCATCGGCAGAAGAAGTGTCGGCTTCAATGGAAGAGATGCAGTCCTCGATTCGACAGAACGACGATAATTCGAGCGCCACCGAAAAGATCGCTCTCGAGTCGGCGCAGAGCGCCGACCGCGGTGGACGCGCGGTTTCGGAAACGGTCGCCGCGATGCGTGAGATTGCAAACAAAATTACCATTATTGAAGAGATAGCCCGGAACACGAACCTTCTGGCGCTGAATGCCGCCATAGAGGCAGCCCGTGCCGGCGAGCAGGGGAAGGGCTTTGCCGTTGTCGCGTCCGAGGTCCGGAAACTCGCTGAACGCAGCCAGGTCGCGGCGCGTGAGATCAGCGAGTTGTCTGCGAAGAGCGTCGGCGTGGCGGAAGAGGCCGGTGATATGCTGAAGGAGCTGGTGCCCAGCATCAGACGAACCACCGAACTCGTACAGGAAATCTCTGCCTCCAGTGCCGAGCAGACCAGCGGTGCCGTGCAGATTACAAGTGCAATAACGCAGCTCGATCAGGTGATTCAACAGAATGCGTCTGCGTCGGAGGAAATGGCGTCGATGTCTGAAGAACTGTCCACACAGGCTCAGTCGCTTCAGGAGAGTGTCGCATTCTTTCAGATTGGTTCCGGCGATGCACCGCCGAAAGTTCTCGCGCAGCCGGTTAACGGTTCAACGAACGGCGCGACGAACGGTCGGGCACACAGCAACGGCGGCTCGATGACCGTTGTGAAGGCAAGGCCTGAGCTCGTCCTCGCTCACGGCGACGAAGACTTTGAGGAGTTCTAATGCAAACGACGAGCCAGTATCTGACCTTTACCCTCGGTGGCGAATGTTATGCGGTGGATGTGCAGAACGCACAGACCGTTATCGAACACTCCAGGGTAACGCACATTCCACGCATGCCCGATTTCATGATGGGTGTCATCAACTTCCGGGGAAGTGTGGTTCCCCTGATCGATCTACATCGTAAGCTGGGATTAGTGCGCGACGAGGCCGACGCCGCCGAAAGCTCCCAGGACTTCGTGATAGTGATCCTTGAGCTTCCATGGGAAGGTCGCAGTATTACGCTCGGGGTTCGTGTTGATGAGGTGCGTGAAGTTATCGACATCGACTCAGCGATGATAGAGGCGACACCGTCAATCGGAGGCTCCGTGGATATGAGATTCATGCGGGGCATCACACGACGTGCCGACGAGTTCCTGCTTGTTCTCGATGCCGAGAGAGTCCTCGAGTCTGACGAGTTGTTGCGACTCGGGGAGCACCTCGTGGCATCATAAAGGGCTCGAAACTTCCGGCACGGCTACTGTGCTACAATCTCTTACATGACCAGTAAAAATATCTTCGTCATCGGCGGCAGCGGGTTTCTAAGCGGTGCTATTGTCAAGGCAGCGCTGCACGCCGGTAATTCAGTGTACGTCGTCACCCGCGGGCAGCGCCCCGTCGCCGAGGGTACACGCGCGCTCGTCGCGGATCGCCACGACGCGAAGGCGTTTGCCGCGGCAGTTGATGAAGGCCTGCGGGCGGCGGGAGGCAGATTCGACCTCGTGGTCGATGCGATCCCGTTCTCGCCGGATGACGCCCGGCAGGATGTAGAGCTATTCAGGGGGAAGACCGATCGCCTTGTTTTCGTGTCCACAGATTTTGTCTACGATCCGCTCCGTCGCCGGTTTCCGCAGACCGAGGACGATGCGGTGTACTACCTGCACGGCTACGGTGGCGGCAAGCGGAAGGCGGAAGAGGTTCTGCTCGCTGCCGGCTCGAACGATTTACCGTGGGTCGTCGTACGGCCGGGACACATTTACGGTCCAGGATCCCAGCTCGGTTGCCTTCCTCCGCTCGGTCGGGATCCCGGGCTGATATCCCGGCTCCGTGAAGGTATGCCGGTCGAGCTCCTCGGCGGCGGCCATTTTCTTCAGCAACCCGTGTTCGTCGGTGATCTTGTGCGCGTGATTCTCGAACTTGGTGACGCCCCACCTGACCCGACTGTCGGCAGCATTATGAACGTTGCGGGTCCTGAGATCATCGAGTCAGTCGCGTATTATCGCATTATCGCCGAGGCGCTCAGCGTCGAACTGAAGATCAGCGAGGTTCCGGTTGCCGCGTACGCACGGGATAATCCGGATAAGGCTTCATTCATATGTCATCGTTTCTACGACTTGAGTCGACTTGCTGCCACCGGTGTGCAGCTGCCGTCAACAAGCCTCGCTGACGGACTTCGGACACACGTGCAGGCGCTGCAGCGTTCTACGGGGCAGAGTGAGCCAGGGTGGCCCCTGTAGTCTCCTGACTGTTCCGATGCAAAAGATATACCAGGAGTATTTCTTCGAGTGTACGCTTCGGCCCGGGGCACCCTGATACGATCCGCCTGCCCACCTCTTGAGCGCGTCGCTGGTAGAAGCGGTACATTTCTCTCGGATCGGCGTTTTCGATTTCTGCACCCAGAGCACTATAACCGAACAGCCGTACGAGATCGTCCCTATCCACCGCAGTGATTTCCTGTTCGTCCATTTCCGCTCGGATCCGCGATATCTGCTCATAGCTCAAACCAAAGATGAACTCTTCGAGGGACTGTATGGTCTCCGTATCGTCACCGTATTCCTGCAGGAAGGTATACCAGGTGCTTTCCAGCAGACTGGAGATACGCAGGAGCTCTCGTGTTCCGAGCATGGTTCCGAAAACCGGAGCGACCCGCTTTCGGACCCGCCAGAGGTCAAGGATGACAGGAGCGTAATCTGGTACATTACGATCGCTTCGGTGTTCCCACAGATGCAGAAGATCGATGGCCGCCAGTCTTCGCTGTGCTGCCGTATAGCGATCGATACTCTCGACGATAGTCTGATACACGTTCTCGATCAGAAGCGAAAAGATGAGAAACTCCCACTGGTGTTGAAGCACAGGGTAGTATTCGGCAAGCGCCTGAGAACTGTCGCAGATTTTGAGCAGAAACCCGTAGGTGTTAATCCGTGCGATCACGAGACCCTTGCCGACTGCGACCTTGGTCGGCAGGAGCACGCTATGCCGGCTGCCGTCGCGAAACAGGGCTTCGACTAAAGTTTCGAGCGACCGGCTTCCGTATATGGAGACCTCTTCGGCGAACACCGACGGGTACGAGTGGAACGCATCCGACAACAGTCGAAGACTGTGCTGCATTCGAACGCCATTCTCGTAGGCGTGCGGCTCCACACGCCGTATCGCTGGCATGAGCAGCTCGAAAAGGTCCTCATCCGTTTTCCCGGTGAACGACGCTGGCATCACGCTATGCCTGGACCGCTTCCTGAGTGATCGCGGTCTGCTCAACCTTGTCTATCTGTATTCGGAATGTGCCCCCGGGCGCGACGTACTCAACCTCGGTGCCTTCGCGTTCTCCAATCAACGCAAGTCCCAGAGGCGTCAGAATAGAGATGCAGGATTCATCATGAGCCTGTGCGGGAAATACGAGAACGACTTCCGCAGTCTGTCGGGTTTCGATACAGGTAAAGCGGATTCTTGACCCCATGGTTATCAGTTTCGGTGGTAGTTCATCCCGACTCATAACGATGGCGTGCTTCATCTCCTCGGCGAGACGCTTGAAATGCGGCTGTCCGAGCTTGCCGGAGCGGACCATGCGATCTACGAGCCGTTTGAGAATCGAATAATCATCTTCGCTGAGAACTATTTTGCCTTCACTCATGTGAGACCTCCCGGTACCTGTATACAATACGGTGGGGTTCCTCTTGGAGCAATCTGAGAAAAACGTGTACGAAATGTACATGTTTTCTACACGTGAGCCGGCTACTGCGCCGCGCGCAGATAACTCGTAAGGTTGATGTTCGAGTTGTTGAGATTGAGCTTGCGTCGAATTGTGTTTCGGTGACGTTCGACAGTGGTTTCGCTTATGTTCAGGAATGAGCTGATTTCTTTCGTTGTCAGTCCGTTGCGAATAAGTCCGCTGATTTCCACCTCACGGGGGCTGAGACGGTGCGCAATCTCGACCAGTCGGTGGTTATCCCGCTCCAGAAGGCTGTCCAGAGATGCCTCAAGTTGTTGAACTCGTGAACGTACGATGAAATCGTTTCCGGCGCGTTCTGCGATTTCGTGCAGGTATGGTCGTATGTACGTGTCGACATGGGCGCGTGCGTCGCAGAGTATGGACTTTTTCTCATACTCGATCTGCGAAAGCACCTCGCGTAGTGCAACGTTCTTGCTTTCCAGTTCGGTCGCCTGCCGTTGAAGCGTCTTCGTTGACTCAACGAGAACCTGGTCCAGCTCTATTCGTTGAAGGAGGTGAGCGAGGAGCTCTGTGGTTGAAGTGATCAGGTGTTTCTCGCGACCGTCAATATGTGTGGCGCTTCTGACGGCGACACGAATGCGGCGGGTCATGCTGTAGGTTCGTTCAGCGACGTGTTCGTCTGCCTCCACGAACGAGCCGGAGACCTCACCTCCGCTGTATGTCCCGGTATGCGTGTCTGTTGTAATGACGACCTTGACGAGATCGGGATGCTCCATCGATGTGCCGAGGATGGATGCGGTATTCATGAGGACTGATCGGACGTCGCCCGTCGTTCGGCTGAACAGGGTCGAGAGTCTATAGAGCGCATCAAGCTCCTTTTCGCGTTCGGCAAGCGTGTGCCTGAGCTCTTCGAGCTCGTGGTTGTCGGACCGCATAGAAGATCCTATCACGAAATCATCGACTGTCCGACCGGGCATCGCGGCGTTCGGCCTGCCGCCGGATGTCTTCGAGAAATTCGTCTGCGACGTACACGATTTCCGTGCGTTTGAACTCGTGCTCAGGAATACGCGGGCCGATTACGTTCGTACGGTAGCCGATCGAAATGCCGATCAGAAACGGGTTGGCTACGAAAATACTCTGCGGGTCGATCCGGCCGGTCAGACGTGCGAACACCGAGTGCACCCGATAGTTAAACGGACGCGGGTCGGTCCGGAAGTCCCGGCTTTCCGACGTTTCGTCGAAGAAGACTCGTTCCAGCTCGAGAAAGGCGCCCGGCTGTATACCGACACCGCCTCCCAGGGCGCTCCCGCGCACCTCAAGCAGCGTGTCTCCCCCGAACGAAATGAGATTTGGTCCGATGAGCTCAGGCAGAATACCCGGAACGCGCAGACCCCCACCGGCTGTGAACGAAACAATCGGCGCGCGTCGCAGAGTAGCATCATCAAGATATCTGGCTGATGATGCGCTCGCACCGAGATGAGCAGTATAGCGCTCGCGAAAGACGCCCCGTACTCCGAGTCCGACACCGTCTGTCCCCGCCATAAGTCCCGCGTAGAGATCAAACAGGGGAAATTCGGTGTACGCTTTGCGGTTGTCGCTGATGTGCGGCACGATGATACCTTCGACTATCGAGATGTCGACCGCGTTCAAGCGTACGGCACCGAACCCGAAGGGGACGGTGTGCACCCCGCCGTCGGGAAGCGGATCTGAGATCTGTCCCGCACGGGCAAGGAGCACCGCGTCGCGCTGTTCGTTCGTGTATCGGGCGTACAACAGAAACGGTGCATGATCTCCCCGCAGACTCGTTGCGGGTCCAAAAGGATGGGACTGCACGACCAGTCGACCATCTGCGGTCTCGGGGAATCCGAGCGGGTCGAAATGCGAGAAAGTCCCGTCCGTGGCGACTGCGTCCGGTGAGGTTAACGCCGATGCGTCACCGTCAAGAATGAGTCGGGTCAGCTCAACGGCCGAAAGCGGCTCCTCGAGATCATCGGGTCCGTCGACCGCATGTATGTGAGTACCTGCCGTAAAAAGGATCATAACGGCCCAGACCGACAGTAGAGGCGCTTTTTTCATCATATATACGGTACCTATAACACTTCTGAGGGCTTCGGGTAACAATACCGTAGCGACACCGACTTTACCGGGTCTGTGCGGTGTCGTACAGACCGCGCCCTGGCTGACTGGTACCGTTATCCACAGCGCGAGGATGACTATGAAACCAGCAATACTTACCGCCTTTTACGTTCGACACGCGGATGCGCTTTCAGCGTTCAAGACTCTGAAACGTCGGGGCCACCGCAGGGGTGCGGTGATCCACAAAGACTCCAATGGCCGTGTCGTGATCCGGCGCTCCATGCTCCGACGCGGACTCAGGAGAGGTCTGCGCGCAGAGTACTCGCGACGGCTTGTGACCGAAGAATCCGCCCTTGTCCTTGAAGCGCCCATTGCGCAGTTGAGGAATCCGGCGGATCTGTTGCGCGAGAGCGGTGAGAATCCACCGCTCATTTTCGTTCGTAATCCGAAACGGGCAGGGGTCGTTGATGATCTCGGAACCATGGTCTCGCCTCCGTCTCCAACGCAGATACAGGAGCGAGCTGTGTATCTGGCTACCACGAACCGCGTAACCCTCAGATCGTCCAAGGACACCGCTCTTCTCGACCGACTGAAGCGCATGCACCGATGGATAGGGCCGGTGTGCGCGGACCTGTCTGCGGCGGTCGCGCTCGGGCAGCGGGCGACTCCGCTTGTCGAATGGATACTCGATAACCAGTACGTCATCGACAGCAGTATTCGCGACGTGCAACAGAATCTGTCCCGCCAGTTCTATCGCGAACTTCCTTCCCTGGAGGATGGACCTCATCGCGGACTTCCCCGAATTTACGGCCTTGCCCGGCAGCTTGTTTCGGATACCGGTATGCGCATAGACCGGGACACCATCGTTTCCTTTCTTGAGGCCTACCAGTCGGTTCAGACGTTAACCACCGCGGAGCTGTGGGCAATCCCCCAGATGCTCCGACTTGCGCTTGTCGAGAGCATCGTCGTACTGGCATCCCGCGGTCTGACGGAGCTGCGCGACCGTGAGATTGCCGACTTCTGGGCGAACCGGCTGATCAGCGCCGGCCATCGTGATCCGAACCAGCTGTTCGCAATGATGGCCGAGCTGAGCGATCGTCACAGCACTTTGAGTGCGCACTTCGCGTTTCAGCTGCTCGATCACCTCTACGGTGAAGAAGCCTCGGCGACACTGGTTCGCAACTGGCTTGAGCGGGTTTTTCACCGACCGATCGAGGAGCTGAACGCCGATGAACAGGACAGGCAGGCGAAGGAGCAGATTGCGGTCGGAAACGCGTTCAGCAGTCTGAGGGAACTCGTGCAGCTGGACTGGAGGGAACTGTTCGAGCAGGTCAGCCTCGTGGACAGAGCCCTGCGGCTTGATCCTGCGGCGATCTATTCCGGGATGGATTTCGCGACGCGTGACCGCTATCGGCGGGTAATTGAGCAGAGTGCCGGCCGGTCGGGCCGGACGGAAGTGTACGTGGCGAATGCCTGCGTTGCTCTGGCGTCCGACGCGGAGGCCCGGGGAGCCGGGGCCGAATTGACGCACATCGGGGCGTATCTGACAGGCACGGAGAAACCGGAGTTGCTGCGACGGATCGGTACCGACGAGCCGTTACAAGAGCGCGTCCGCCGCCGGGTAACCCGCCATCACACCGGTGTATACCTGACGGGAGTCGGTACGTTTCTGGCGCTGTTCATGGCGCTCATCGCCACGTTCGGACTGGCGGAGCTGCCTGCGACCGTGCGCATCGTGTTCGCTCTCATTGCCGTGCTGCCGCTGAGTCAGCTTTCGGTCGAGATAGTGAACTACCTGATCATGAGGCTGCTGCCTCCCCGGGCGCTTGCCAAGATGGACTACAGGGAGACCGGGATTCCCGACGAATACCGAACGCTGGTCGTTGTACCTATGCTTCTGACGAACACCAGTACCATCGATGCGCAGGTGAGAAGTATCGAAATACGGTTTCTGGCGAACCCCGATGAGAATCTGCTCTACAGTCTGTTCAGCGATTACACCGACTGTGAAACGCAGCACTGCAGCGATGATGACCCCCTGCTGCAGCGGGCAATCGCCGGGCTTGCGGGACTGAACGAACGATACGGGAACGATCGATTTCTGCTGCTCCACCGGCAGCGGGTCTGGAGTGAATCAGAGCGTGCCTTCATCGGCTGGGAGCGCAAGCGCGGAAAGCTCGAAGAGCTCAACCGCCTCATCGACGGAACACGCCCGCACGACGCCGGGAAGCTCGTCTACCTTGGCGACCCGGAGCGCCTGCGCGAGGTACGCTTTATCATTACCCTGGACAGCGACACGCAGCTGCCGTCGGGGACGGCCCGCAGGATGGTCGAGACGATTGCACACCCGCTGAACCGACCCCGTATCGACGACGAGGGTCGAATCGCGGCCGGAACCTACACCATCATACAGCCTCGGGTGAGTCCCTCGTTGCCGAGTACCACGGGATCGCCTTTCAGTCGACTGTTCTCGCGTGCCGTCGGCATAGATCCATATACGAGCGTTGTCTCGGACCTTAACCACGATCTCAGCGGTGAGGGATCGTACCACGGGAAAGGCATCTACGATGTGCGAGCCTTCAGCCGCGTGCTCTCTGGTCGCTTTCCCGAAGAACGGCTCTTGAGTCACGACCTGATCGAAGGGGCGCACGTTCGGGTTGGACTCGCGAGTGACATCGAGCTGCTCGACGAGTTTCCTCAGGACTACCTTACCTACGCGGTTCGACAGCATCGCTGGATACGCGGGGACTGGCAGATAGCCGCATGGATTCGCTCTCGAGTTCCCGGTGCGAACACGGATCGAGTTGTGAATCCACTCTCGGGGTTCAATCGATGGAAGATCGCGGACAACCTCCGCCGCAGTCTCATTCCTGTGGCAAGTCTTGCGCTGCTGGCAGTCGCGTGGACGGGGACACCGGTAACCGCAGTCATCGGGTCACTGGTCGTTGCCTCCCAGTTGCTCTTCCACACGATCATGCCTCCATTGACAATGGCCACAACGCGTGGGGGTCTCGGATTGCTTTCGTTCCAGACTGTGGGTCACGATTTGCTGCGAACACTCGTTGAGGCGTCGCTGATCCCTCACCAGAGCGCGCTGGCCGTCGACGCGATTGTACGGGTGTGGTATCGTCGCCTGCTTTCCCGCAGAAAGCTGCTGGAATGGACGGTCAAGCGGTCTGCTTCACGCGCCGCCCTGCGTCCGTCGGTCGTATTAGGGCTCACGGTCGTGCTGTCAGGCGTGGCAAGCGGCGCGGCCGCGTGGGCGTTGTATACCTGGTCGCCGGCACACGCGCTGATCGCCGCGCCCTGGCTTCTGGTGTGGATCGCATCCCCTCTCACCGCATGGGCGTTAACGCGACGTCGTCCGTCTGCGAAGCGGAGCCGAACGCTTACCGCGGTGGATGAGCACTATCTGCGCAGGATCGCGCGACGAACATGGCGCTACTATGCTGAGTTCGTTTCCAGCGAAACCTCATGGCTGCCACCGGACAACTACCAGCTTTCGCACCAGAACGAGCTTGCGATGCGTACAAGCCCGACCAATATCGGACTATGGTTTCTCAGCGCTGCCGGAGCGCGTGACTTCGGGTATCTGACCGGTGATCAGGTGATCGATCTTCTTTCGAAGTCCATGAGGTCGGTCGCCAGCCTGGAGCGCTTCGAGGGGCATCTGCTGAACTGGTACGACATACAGACTCTGACACCTCTTGAGCCGCGCTACGTGTCGACGGTGGACAGCGGTAACCTGGTCGGCTCGCTGTGGGCTCTCGAACACGCGCTCGAGGCAATGATAACCGACCCGGTTCTCGACCGCGCGGCCTTTGCAGGGCTTCTCGATACCGTTGGCGTTCTCGAACAGTCCTTGTCGGGACGCGATCGCACGAGTCGACGGTTCCGCGAGGCGCTCGACGCCATGACCGAAGAGCTTGGAAGCCGGTTCGCCGACAGGGCGGATGCGATCCGGGCGCTTCGCACGGTCCATGAGATCGCCGGACAGATGATCGATGATCTGTCGGGAGACGAAAAGGATGCCGGAGATCCGGCCATCGTATCGACCACCGCCGCCTACTGGCTCGGGCAGGTGCAGTGCCAGACTGCCGCGTGGCTTGAAACCTGCGACCGGTACCTCCGTTGGATGGAGATCGCAGCGGAGAAGGGCGAGGATGAACTTGCCCCTCTCGGCAGCGAGGTGCTCGATCTCATTGCCCGGCAGCTGAAGCGCGTACCGTCGCTGCTCAGTCTTGCCAATGGAGATGTTGCAATGATTCGCGCGCTGGCTCAGAAACGCAGCCTTCCCGGCGTGACCGACACGGCGCTATCACTCTGGATCGACCGTATCGTACAGGCGTTCCACGACGCCCGGTGGCTGGCCGGTGAGAAGATTGCCTCTGCCCGGCGACTTCTCGACGACGTGCAGCGACTCGGTGACTCGGTCAACATGCGCTTTCTCTACGACCCACGGTGCAAACTCTTTCGTATTGGCTTCAACGTGAGCGACCACCGTCCCGATAACGCCTACTACGATCTGCTGGCGAGCGAGGCGCGGATCGGAAGTTTTGTTGCTGTCGCCCGAGGTGAAGTGCCGGTCGAACACTGGTTCGCCATGGGGCGCCCGCACGACACGATCGGTGCACATCGTGTTCTGCTGAGCTGGAGCGGGACCATGTTCGAGTACCTCATGCCGCAGCTTCTGCTGCGATCCTACGACAGCTCTCTTCTGGAGAAGGCTGTCAGCGAGGCGGTGGCGATACAGATTGACTACGGACGAAAGCGACGAGTGCCGTGGGGAATCTCCGAGTCTGCGTTCGCAGACCTCGACATCAACAAAACCTATCAGTACAAGGCCTTCGGAATTCCCCGGCTCGGGCTGAAACGGGGACTTGACCGGGAACTGGTCGTTGCGCCCTACGCATGCCTGCTCGCACTCGGTATCGCCGTAAAGCCGACGCTGAAGAATCTGCGTCGTCTGGATGATCTGGGACTGCTATCTGATTACGGCTACTACGATGCAATCGACTACGGTCGTCAGGCAAGCCGTGACGGGAAGCGGGGCGTTCTGGTGAAAACCTGCATGTCCCATCATCAGGGTATGAGCTTCCTGTCGCTGAATAACGTTCTGCACCACGGCGTGGTACGGAACCATTTCCATCGTGATCCGCGGGTGCGTGCCTTCGAGCCACTGCTGCACGAAAGCATCCCTGCCGGACTTTCCCGATACTCTGCAACGCGAACGACCGAACTCGGCGCGGAGCGTATCGGCGAGGTAGTACCGTCGGTCAGCAGATTTGAGACGCCGAACACCGCAACCACAAAGACACAGCTTCTTGGAAACGGTCGCTATTCGATCATGGTCACAAACTCCGGTGGGGGATACAGCCAGTGGGGTGAAATCGAGTTGAGTCGCTGGAGGGCCGACGCTACACGCGATTCAGGCGGTTTGTTCTGCTACATTCACGAACCCGATGCCAATCGCCTGTGGTCGAACACCTACCACCCCACCACAGGGGCGGTGGAGTCCTATAGCGCTGACTTTACCCTTGACCGCGCGGTGATCCGCCGGTGTGACGACGATATTGACGTCAAGACCGAGATTGTAGTCTCTCCGGAAGATGACGTAGAGATCAGGCGAATCACGCTGGTCAATCGCTCGCTGCACCGCCGTCGTCTCGAGCTCACGAGCTATATCGAGCTTTCTCTCGCACCGCACCGGCAGGATCTGCAGCATCCGGCCTTCAACAAGATGTTCATACAGACCGAGGCGCTTCCCGAACATCGGGCGCTTCTCGCGTATCGGCGGACGCGTCGCGACGACGAGGCACCCGTATTCGCGGCCCACAGGCTTACGCGTGGTGCCGGTACGCAGGAAGAGACAACAGACCTGAGGTTCCAGACCGACCGGGCAGCATTCATCGGGCGTGGACGGAGCCTCGAGAATCCGGAAGGTGCCGTCAGCGCGCCGGGAGGAGGGCATGGCTCGGTGCTCGACCCGATCTTCAGCCTGCGCGCCGGTGTGGTGCTCGAGCCCGGCGAGCAGCAGCAGCTTTCGCTGATTGTCGCCGCAGGAGACTCCAGGCAGCGTGTGATCGATCTGCTCGACACCTACGACGATCCCCATGCGATCGAACGCGCAATGGATTTCGCGTGGGCGGCGGCACAGATTGAGCTTCGTGCGCTTCGGATACAACCCGATGAGGCACGCCGGTTCCAGCAGATCGCGAGTCATCTGCTTATTCCCAATGCGCGCCTTCGCGTGCCGGGGCAGAGAATCCTGGAGAACGGGAAAGGACAATCCGGCCTGTGGCCGTACGGGATCTCGGGAGATGCGCCGATTCTCATGATCAGCATTGCTGATACCCGCGATGTCGGTCTCGTCAGGCAGATCCTTCGCGCACACTCCTACTGGCGCATGCAGGGATTCGTGACCGATCTTGTAATTGTGAACGAAGAAGCGAGCGGCTACGAGAATCCGCTACGTAATCATCTCGAAGATCTCGTGCGCGCCCACCCGCACGGAGCGTTCCTGGTCAGTGCAGATCAGATCCCGCGTGAAGACCTTGTCCTGATGACCGCCGTCGCACGCGTCGTGCTCGTTGCCGCGCGTGGATCCCTGCCGCAACAGCTCGGGATGGCCGTTGACGTTCCCGAGTTGCCGCAGAGAGCGGTTCGCAAGCGCGCTGTTGTTGATGCATCCGCCGAGCTTCGTTTCATGGAGCTTCATTACTTCAACGGCCTTGGCGGTTTCACCGACGGTGGACGCGAGTACGCAATCTATCTCGGGGAAGGATCGCATACGCCCGCACCATGGGTGAACGTAATCGCGAACCCGGGCTTCGGGACAATTGTCGGAGAAACCGGCGCCGGATTTACATGGTATGGCAACAGTCAGCGCAACCGGCTTACGCAGTGGTCCAACGATCCGGTTGTCGATCCTGTGTCGGAGGCCCTCTACATCCGGGATGAAGAATCCGGTGCGTACTGGTCACCGACCGCTTCGCCAGTTCGCGAACGATCCGCCTACCGCGCACGCCACGGAGCGGGCTATTCAGTATTTGAGCACAACAGTCACGGCATAGAGCAGGAGCTCACCGTTTTCGTACCGATGTCTGACAATGGAGGTGATCCGGTCAAGCTGCAGCGGCTGCGGTTGACGAATGCCACCACGAGAGAGCGGACGCTCTCGGTGACGAGCTACCAGGAGTGGACCCTTGGTGAAAACCGCGAGTCATCGTACATGCACGTATCCACGTCGTGGGATGAACGTTCCTCCGCGCTGCTCGCGCGGAATCGCTATCATCCGGATTACCCCGGTCGCCTTGCGTTCGCTGCCATTACACCTGCTGCCAGCTCCTACAGCGGCGACCGCACCGCGTTTCTGGGACGCAATCGCAGTGCGGAGCGACCCGCGGCCATGGATCGCGTCTCGCTTTCCTCGCGGACAGGAGCGGGAATAGACCCCTGCGCAGCGCTGCAGACATCGGTTACCCTGGCTCCCGGGGCGACCGCGGAGGTCGTCTGCATGCTCGGCCAGACCGACTCGCTTGAGCAGGCACGCGAACTCATTCTATCGTATGGCAGCACAGCAGCCATCGAGACCTCGCTTGCTCACACGCAAGCGTGGTGGGACACCCTGCTTGGAACCGTCGAAGTCCAGACACCGGAGCTTGCGGCAAACATTCTTCTGAACCGCTGGCTGCTCTATCAGAGCCTGAGTTGCCGCATGTGGGGGAGGTCGGCCACGTATCAGTCAGGCGGCGCCTTCGGATTTCGCGATCAGCTGCAGGACTCCATGGCTTTCGCTGTCGCCCGGCCTGTACTGGCCCGCGAGCAGATTCTCCTCGCCGCCAGCCGACAGTTCTCCGAAGGCGACGTTCAGCACTGGTGGCATCCGCCCGGTGGTGCCGGTATCAGGTCGCGCATTTCGGACGATCTGCTCTGGCTTCCCTACGTGGTCGCGCATTACGTGCGGATCAGCGGCGACACGAGCATCCTCGCCGAAGAGGTACCATTCCTCAATGCACCTCCGCTGGAAACAGGGGAACACGAGGTGTTTGCTGTTCCGCGGATCGGAACCGAACGCGGTACGGTTTTTGAACACTGCCGGCGCGCCGTCGAGCGGGGACGTACCGCCGGCCCGCACGGTCTTCCGCTCATGGGAACCGGAGACTGGAATGACGGGATGAATCTTGTCGGAGCCGGAGGCAGAGGCGAGAGCGTCTGGCTCGCCTGGTTCCTGGTCGACGTCCTTCGTGGAATGCAGGAGTTGAGCGATCTCCAGGGTAATGGAGAGCTCAGTCGGTCCTTTGACCTGCAGAGAACCGAGCTCATCGGTCGAATAGAAGCCTCGGCGTGGGACGGCTCATGGTACCTGCGGGCATTCTTCGACAGCGGTGCTCCCCTGGGATCGGCGGCGAACGCCGAAGCGAAGATCGACTCGCTGCCACAATCCTGGGCCTGTCTGAGTGGCGGGGGAGACGAGACGCGCGCCCAGACAGCCGTTCAATCGGCGTGGGACCACCTGGTCCGCTCTGACGAGGCGCTGGTGCTGCTCTTTGACCCGCCGTTTGACAAGAGCGAGCCGTCGCCTGGCTATATCCGGGGATACCCGCCGGGTGTCCGCGAAAACGGCGGGCAGTACACGCACGCTGCACTCTGGTTCGCCATGGCCATGGCGCGCAGCGGTGACGGCGAGCGAGCTGCGACGATGCTGCGTCTGCTGAACCCCATAGAGCAGACCAGGAACCCCGAGGCGGTGTGGCGATACGCGGTCGAACCATATGCAATCGCAGCGGACGTCTATCGCCTGCCGGGGCGCGTCGGCCGCGGTGGCTGGTCGTGGTATACCGGATCGGCTGCGTGGATGTACCGGGCGTGGGTCGAAGAGGTGCTCGGTCTTCAGATCCACGGCGAGGAAATGCGGCTGGCCCCGGTCATACCGGCGTGGTGGGACGGTTTCACACTGCGCTACCGCCACGGCCGGGCTGTCTACCACGTGCGCGTGGAAAATCCCGACCACGGTGAGCGCGGCATAGCGCGCGTCGAGATAGACGGGCGGCCGGCACCGGACGGTTTGATCCGCCTCGAGCGGTCGGAGTCGGAGCACCACGTTCTCGTGACTATGTGTGCCAGCGCACCGACGGAGATAGTCTCAAGAGTGTAAGCTGTAATGATCATACGCTCGAAAAAGGGAGAAATCAATGTCATTAATTCAGTTGATAGTCGTTCTTGTGGTTGTCGGTGTGATTCTCTGGGCGATCAATAACTACATTCCGATGCAGGGAAACATAAAGAAGATCCTGAACGTGGTCGTTGTCGTCGTCGTGATCATATTCATTCTTGATGCCTTCGGGATCCTGAACACCGGTTTCGGGTCTCGACTCGGCAGATGGTAGGTGTGGTTATCAGCGGACATTTCGCGAGAGAACGATACCCGAGCCGAAGGCCTGACTCGATTTCTGACTGACGGACAGCGGGAACACGAACCGTGGTTCCTTAAGAAGGAGGTTTGTGCGACAATCCGGGTATGAGCCGTGCTGCAAATCCTCCCGCAGACCGTTCTGGCCCTTCCACAAACCATCTGCTTCAGGTGCTTTCGGAGGACGACTACGGGCGTCTCGGACCCTATCTTGAACCGGTACACCTCTCGCTTGGTGAGGTTCTCTACGAATCCGGGGGCCAGCTGGATTACGTCTATTTTCCGACGACTGCGATCGTCTCGCTTCTGTATGTCATGGAAGACGGTGCCTCCGCAGAGATAGCCATCGTCGGCTACGAAGGTATCGTTGGAATTGCACTGTTTATGGGCGGCGAGAGTATGCCGAACCGGGCCGTGATACAGAGCGAGGGGGAGGCATTACGCCTCAAAGCCAACATACTCACACAGGAGTTCAAGCGTTCCGGTCCGGTGCAGCAACTTCTTCTCCGCTATACCCTCGCGATGCTGACTCAGATGGCGCAGACAGCCGTGTGCAACCGTCACCATTCGATAGACCAGCAGTTGTGCCGATGGCTGCTTCTGAGCCTCGACCGCCTCCCATCCAACGAATTGAGTATGACCCAGGAGCTCATTGCCAATATGCTTGGAGTACGGAGAGAAGGTGTCACCGAGGCTGCCGGCAAGCTTCAGCACGCGGGACTCATCGAATACCATCGTGGGAAGATCACCGTGATCGACCGTCCAGGACTTGAGGCACGGGTCTGCGAATGCTACCAGGTTGTCAAGGACGAGTTTGATCGACTGCTACCAAATGCAATGGAAACATAGCGCTTCGCTTCAGGCTATCTTCACAAGCATTTTACCGAGATTGCTTCCGTTGAACAGATTGATAAAAGCACGCGGTGCGTTCTCCAGGCCTTCGACCAGCGTTTCTTCGTAGGCGATCCTGCCGTCGCGGACCCGGGGAGCCACGTCCGAAATGAAGGCATCGTAGTGCTCCCAGTGGTCGCTGACGATAAAACCCTGCAGGCGCAGCCGTTTCCAGACGATGTGCGACAGATTCCGGGGCGCCGGGGGTGCTTCGGTAGCGTTGTAAGAAGAAATCATTCCGCAGCAGATGATCTGTCCGTGCATCGCCATGTTCTCAAACGCCGCTTCAAGGTGGTCTGTTCCGACGTTATCGAAGTAAATGTCGATACCGCCCGGGGCGGCCTTTTTCAGGTCGGCGGCGAGATTGCTGCTTTCGCGATAGTTAACTGCGACATCGACCCCGGCACGTCCGGTAAGCCAGGCAACCTTTTGAGACGAACCGGCGCTTCCGATAACCCGGCAGCCGGCGTCTCGTGCGAGCTGGCACACGAGCGAGCCGACAGCCCCCGCCGCCGCGGAGACGAAAACCGTCTGCCCCGCGCGAGCTGAGGCGAGTTTCATAAGCCCGACATACGCGGTCATCCCCGGCATTCCGAGCACGCCGAGACAGGTCGACACGGGTGCTGCCTCTGCGTCGACAACGCGGATTTCTTCCGGGCGGCTGACGTAGTAGTCGCGCCATCCCCGTTCTCCGACGACGAAGTCGCCTGGTCGAATCTCCGGGGCCCTGGACTCGATGACTTCGCCGACACAACCACCACGCATCGCTTCGCCCGGTCTCCAGTTGTCGGCGTAGGAAGCCCCTTTAGCAATACGTCCGCGCATATACGGATCCACCGACACGTAGTGGTTGCGAACGAGCACCTCACCTTCGGAAGGCGCCCGAAGGTCGGTATCGACGAGCTCGAAGTCACTTTCTTCGGGAATGCCTGCGGGGTTCTGCTTTAGACGGATCTCTCGACTCTTCATGGTGTGATCATACTATACCATGACCGGGTTCATGAAAAACGGTGCGAAAGAGCATTGTTTTACCCAATTGGCGCCATGTAGGATCACGAGCCGCCGCCGGCACTCTGAAAAAAGAAGCAGACTCGGTGCTGAGCATACCCGTTGTTCCGCTGTCGTTCACGATTGTCCGAAAAGGGTGTATACTCAACGAATGGAACAGAACAATCGCAGAAAAGCACAGACATCACGCGCGGCTCTTGTCGGGGCGGGACTCGTTACCCTGTCGATTCTCCTGATTCCGGCTGTCGCCTGGACCCGGGACGCTGCACAGTTCTATGGCACTGGCATGGACGTTGCGTTTCTGGCGGTCTATCTACCCGCCCGGCTCATGGCCCTCATGGGGCTGACGCTCATGTTCTTCCAGTTCATACTGTCCGCGCACCTGCCCTTTATCGAGAAGTGGTTCAAGCGTTCGAGTCTTCTCAAGACACACCGGGGTGCGGGAAAGGTCGCATACCTTATGGTGTTGCTCCATGGCGTAGGCATGCTGACATTCGATCTGATTTCGTCCGGCGAGATATTTCTCTACCTCGAGAATACGGTCGGGCTGATCGCGCTTGTTCTGCTGACCCTCGCAGTGCTGGCCGCGTGGTTCTTTAAGCCGCTCAAGCTTTCACGGAAACAGTGGCGGTTTATCCACGGCCTCACCTACATCGTCTTTCCCATGGTCGTCTGGCATGCGCTTGCGCTTGGTTCGACGGTCAATTCGGTTCGTTCACTTCAAATACTTCTGCATGTCTTCCTCGGCGGGTACGTCCTGATTCTGGGATATCGCCTGTACGGTGTTGTGCGGTCTCGTGCTTCCCGGAGGACTTGATATCCGCTATCTGAACGTATCGATTTTCCGTTTGCCTGTTAGACTATTTATAACTAAATTCGGAAGCATGAAGACACAAAAACTTGGTACTGCATTATTTCTGATAATGCTGCTGGCTTTTATTTCCGCTCCGATCGTCGCGAGTGAACACGTTGTTGATCTTACTGGCGATACCGCGGAGGTAAAAGAGGTTGAAGTCACCAGTCGAGGCCTTGCCTACGACGTCGAGGAGATTCGTGTCAATCTTGGTGATACCGTTCGCGTGACATACATTAACGGTGGCGGTCGTCACGACTGGGTTATCGACGAGTTCGAAGGTGCTCAGACTGCCATAATCTCGGGTGGAAGGCGTGAGACGATAGAGTTTGTGGCCGACCAGGCAGGAGAGTTCGAGTTCTACTGCAGCGTACCCGGCCACCGGCAGGCGGGCATGTTCGGACGATTTATCGTCGTTGAATAGCGCGCCCCGACGGTGCTTCAGGTGCGACGTGGTCGCTGTGCCCGGATATAGTACAGGAACGTGACGATACAGACCGCGAAATATACCATCATCATGTACTGACCGTTGAACTCGGATTGCATTGATACACCGTTGAGCCGGATGCCAGTAGTGCCGAGGCCATATGCCACTGGTATGATTCCAAGCACATAGCCCGCGAGATTCTCTGCCTTCCACGCGATAAGTGCAAAAACACCCGCAGTCAGGAAGTTGGAGTTACCAAAGACACCGAGCAGCATCAATGCGTCCGGATGGGGGTCGATACGGGCTACGTTCAATGCAGCCCAGTTCAGAAGAAAGGTGTGTGCGATCCCGCGTATGAGGTCCACCGCCGCGAGTACGACCAGTACGTTTCTTGAGACAGCCACGGCCCGCGCCGTTCCAGTCGATTTCATAAGACCTCCGTGTACATGTTACATATGTAACATGTATGGTCAGAATGTATTCCGTTGATCGGGAGGGCGCAAGGTGCCGCACAAAACTGAGACAGTCTTGCCGGAGTTTGTATCGTGAAACGACAGGATCAGGTTGAAGATAGTCGCGAGCGCATCGAACGGGGGCTTCTCGTGTCCGCTGTGCGCACAGGTTACGGCAGGCTGTCGAATACACAGATCGCGCGGGCGGCCGGAGTATCGCGTATGACCTTCTACCGCCACTTCAATAATAAGCGTGATGTACTGATTTCGCTCCTGGAACGGCTTTCGGGTGATATACACCGTAAGAGCGACAACGACGCTTCGGGCGTATCCGTCGATCTTAAAGCTCTCCTGCACCGGCGGTTCGAAGTACTGCAGAAGAACCGCACCTTGCAGCTGCTCCTGACTGACCTTGAAGCTCGTGAGGTTTTCCGGGCGTTCAGGTGGCGTCGGTCACACGAGGTGTTTCCTGAAAGCAACGATGGTCGAGGCTTGTATCGACGCGCATTCGTGTTCGCGGGACTCGATGCAATGGTACTGAGATGGTTTGAAACGGGCTTGCAGGAATCAGTTGACGAAATGGTCG
>SKXQ01000103.1 GCA_007128315.1 Spirochaetaceae bacterium
ACCCCGCCACCGCCTCCGGCACAGGCCCGTGCGGAACGCGGGGCAGTCTCCCACGTTACGCCCAGCGGTGCTGGCGCGGGAGCCCCTGCTCCCCGCCCGGAGCCAACAGTTATTAGCGACACTGCGACCGTCATTATCGTGTGGGAGTTCTAAAGTCATGAAGCACCAGAAAACCGCGCTCCTCGCTGGAGCAGTAACCCTGATCCTCCTGGTCTCTGCCTGCTCGCAGGCAGTCTTCCAGACCGACTCTCCAGCTTACCCGACCTTTTCGCTCGTCGGCGCGCCCGACCGCGACGTCACGTATGAACTTCGCGTAACGGGCCCTGGCATGGAGCCGATTACCCGCACGGGGATTGGGCCGACCTCGGGGTCATTCACCCTCCCTGTTCCCGCCGGCCGCAACCGCACCTTTGAGTTGCTGGCCGAGAACGACGTGTACTCAGGTGTGGCGACATCCTCTCTTTTTGCCGGGCGGGAGAACCGGGTCCGGGTACCGATGCTTCCGGGGCCGGTGTTTGTGGATTACGACCGAACCGGGTTTACAGGGGAAAAGATATACCAGTTTCGAGACCTTAGAGTTCCTATTGTCACCGACGGCGAGGGAGACATCATTGAGGGCTTGGTACGGGTAGCTGATTCTGAGGCGGAACCATCCATTTCTGATCTGGACCCGATTCTCGATGTTGCCTACCTTGAAAACGGAAGTCTTGCCGTGCTTTCAGTCGACACCAACGACGATAACCCATATCGACTACAGTTATTCAATGACTTTGATTTTCGATCAGGATCCGAGAGTTGGAGGAACGAAATAGTGATCGGAAACCCACCCGGAACCTCGTTTGCTCCGCCTCGCTTTGATGCTTCGCTAATCGTTGGACCTCAAAATAATATAGTCGGTGTTGTTGCTGTAAGCAGTGCATTGGGAGATGTGAGCACTTTGGAGGGCCGTTTTTTCGATGCCGAATCTGGCGACTCGATTGAAGACCTTACCTTCAGTATCGATATCTCGGATGTTGGACTGACTGTAGCCGAAGGCGAAACCGATAGAAGACTTGTACAACGAGCAATATTCGATTCTTCAGGTAGTCTGTGGTTACTTACGATCGAAAAAGATGGTTTGCTGCCATCGGTCTCGTTTACGTTAATTTCCTTGGACATTGCGAACGAAACGGTTATGGACGTTATTCCCGTACCCGGGGATTTCACGGTACCGTACAGCGATTCTTTGTCTGGTCCGTACTGGGCAGATATGGCGTTATGGAATGACCAACTAGTAATTGTCCATTCGGCAACGATAAGTGGAGAACCACCGGTAATTCGGTTCAATCCTATGACTGAATCGTTCAAAAGTTGGGGAGAATCGACGACAAACGAAGACCCCAGACCAGGAGAGTTTTTGGGGCCGCGTCGGTTTATTGCTACTCGACGTAGGAATGAGTTTGTTGTAGTTGACCAACAATCGGGCAACAGCCAGTTTTCGGCACAGCCCGGTCGAGTTGTCGGTTTTCGATTCGGTACGACTGAAGGCTGGCAGACATTCGGCGAAAATGAGTTTGGCTTCTATAACACCAGTGGTACGAGTGGATCGTGACTGAGACCTCACGCGGTGCTTCACGAGTTGTACATAGCGGCTGAACAAGGCCGATTCTTGCTCGATTCCGAAAGTGTGTTTGCTCGAGTATTCAACCACGGATCGAGCAGTACGGTAACCGCGCTGCATTCCCACCTCCTCACCCTCTGTCGCACGCCCCGCAGCCTTAACGATCACGCTTACGCCGTAGCTCCGTTCATGCCCGACCACCTGCATGTGGAGGATGTATGTGCAATGCTCGAGGATCTGGCCGATGCAGGACTGCTTGTTCCCGTTGAGTTCGAGCCTGTGCCATTGGCTCTGCCGGAGGAACGCGCGGTCTCGCAGCTCATAATACCCACCCGCGATCGACCCGAGCTTGTAGCACGGCTTGCCGACTCCATGGCGGTGGCGAACCCCGCCACCACACCCCCGATCACCATAGTCGACGACTCGGATACGCCGACACGACCGGGAGAATCATCACGTGTCTACATTCATGTGCCGGACCGCCTTGATGCAGCGGGGCCGTTTGCCTCGCTCCACGCGGGCGGACTCGCTCCGGACACCGTACGCTTTGCCCTCATCGGCGACCGGCGCTGTCCTCCATCCCTCGGTGCGATGCGGAACACGAACTACCTGCTCGGGGCAGGGCGGCGGGTGGTAACCATGGACGACGATACGGTCGCTGTCGGTTTCAGGACGGCCGCGCCCGGCACGGCAGTTCGCTTCACGGGCTCTCGCGACGAACCGGTGTTCGAGTTCGCGTCAGACCGGGCGTCACTACTCGAGAGCTACGAACTTTCGCCGCTTGATCCGGTCGCAGCGAGCGAAGAGTGGCTTGGCAGGCAGATGCCGGGAACGGACTCCGATCTGTCGTCCGTAACGCCAGAGCTCTTCCACGCGCTGACCAGTCACCACCCGACGATCGATGTCGTCTGCCACGGCACCATCGGCGACGGAGGTCTGGGCGTCAGGCATTTCGTGCTGCAGGCCACCGGCGTGCAGCGCGTGCGCTTTGTCCGGGATGCCGAGACCTACCGGGTAAGCAGCACCAGCCGCGAGATGCTCCGGTCTGTCACCGCACCGACCGTGCTGTCGTATCCCTACCTCATGAGCACCGTCATGGGACTCGACTGCAGCGTGCTCCTGCCGCCAAGCTTTCCTTTCGGCCGGGGAGATGAGGGCCTCTTTGCCAGGATGATGTATCACCTCTTCGACGACAGCCTGATTCTCCAGGCACCAACCGTGTTTCTGCACAGCCCGCCGGATGATGCAACACACCGCGCCTCCCCGTGGTTCACCGAGTTGCCGGTCCGGGTATGCTCGCTCCTGCAGAGCATTCTCGACACCTACCCGAAACCGCCCGGCGGCACCCGTGCCGACAGACTCATTTCGTTCGGCGAGTGGCTGAGAGCGCACACCGCACGGCTGTCGGACCGGGAGTTCACGGACTGGCTGACGGGTGTTCACTTCCGCTACCTCGCCGCCTACCACCGAAGCCTCGACGAACTCCTGGATCGCTACGACGAAAGCCCGGACTACTGGGCGAAGGACGTGCTTGCCCTGCAGGCTAACGTTATGTCGCAGCTTGAGGCCGGGTCCCTGGGACCGGTTATTGAGTACGAACCTCTGTCCCTCTCGCGGGAAGACGAGCACCGGTTGCTTAAGACCCACTTTGCAGCATACGCGGAGGTGCTGATCGCGTGGCCGGCGATGTTCATGAGTCTGTGTGCCGATCCTGCGTAGGGTAGGTAATGAACCGCTTAAGGTATATCCTTTATACGTATGAAAACAACAATCGATATTCCTGAAGACCTTCTTGCTGCCGTACAGATTGCATCGAAGAAGCGTACGAAAAAGGAAGCGGTTACGGTTGCTCTTGAAGAGTTCCTGCGGATACGACGCTCCGAGGAACTCAAGGACCTTCTCGGGACCTTCGAGGATTTCATCGATCAGGACGATCTTGAAAAACAACGGGTTGACACATAACGCTTGTCGACACCTCTGCATGGACCGAAGCGCTCCGGAAAGATCTTGAATACACACTCACCACGAAATCCATGTTATTCTATACTTAATTACCGATTAATACGCCGACGGTGACGCCGGATGGGAGTAGTGCGATGTGGTCAAGCAATTGGTCGGGTCGGGTGCTGCTGTTCTTCTTTGTGTCTGCTGCGATTGTGGTGTGCGGGAGTTGCTCGGGCGCCGTTTCTTCGGGCGCCACGACCGCGACTCCCCGACTGTCATTGATCGGTGTGCCGAATCGGCCGATCAGCTTCGAGCTTCGGATTACCGGGCACGATATGGATACCATGGTGCATGCCGGCATCAGTCGTTCGAGCGGAGAGATCCTGCTTCAGGTACCGGCCGGCCGCGATCGAAGGTTTACCCTTATTGCCGAGAATGATGTCTACACCGGACACACGGTGGCCTCGCTTGCCGGTGGTCAGGAGACTCGTCTTCGAATACCGGTACACCCCGGACCCGTGTTTGTCAGCCGGTGGTGGGGAGAAAACGAGATAGAACCCGGAATCGTTCAGATCAGGGACCTGCACGTTGATGTTGACGGACTGCTCGATGAAACGGACGGCCGCATTCGGTTTCTTTCAGAGGGCGACGGATACGCGCCCTTCGCAGTGCAGTACGGTGCAGACGGAGCTCTCTGGGTGGCATCGATACCAGGAGAGATCGACTGTACGATCGAACGCTGGTCCGAGTGGGGCGTCCGTCCGGAAACACCCGTAACACTCGATGCATACATGCCGCAATGCTTCGCCGTCGACACTGACCGTGGTGTGTTAACGGTCTGGGATTCTGAAACGACCAGCGAGCCGGTGCTGTATACCCTGGCCGGTGAGCGCATTTCGCAGAGCTTTCTCCCTGCTGGCGGCGGCGAGGAAGATTTTTACGTCACATCCATGGCAGGCCTCGCGTTCGACCGCAATGGCAACCTCTGGGGGCTGGGTCTGGTCGAACAGTTTGATGGTGAACTATGGACCTACGAGCCGTCGATCATTCGCTTCGACCTGGCAGCGGGCCTGATATCGCACTCCGCGATCCCCGATACGCACTACATCCCTGACACATACTATTCTCCCTGGGGCGACATTCGTGCTGCGGGGAACGATGTGTACGTGCTCATTGCGAGTTATCCGCCCGAAGCGGGGTCAGAGGACTTTGGCCTCATGGACCCGGACGCGCTGAACGAACTCCATCATCCTGCTGTGTATCGCTATAACCTGAACATGGAGTTGCAGCAAACCTGGGGACGGAGGATTACCCTCGAAAACCCGCTTCCGGGAGAGTTCTGGGGTCCCCGGCAGTTTGTGGCGACGCGGCATAGCGAAGACATCATCATTATCGATCAGAAAGACTTTACCTACGACACCTTGTACCCGAATATCGACGGCACGGGTCGAGTCGTGCGGTTTCGCCCTGAGTCGCCGGAGGTCTGGGAAACCTTCGGAGGCGGTTCGTTCGGCTATTTTGATACGTATGTGAATATAGGCATGCCGGTGTACTGAGGGTTTGCGGCAGGCCCGCTGAACGGGCCCCACTATCCCGCTGTGTATCGCCATAATACGCGTTTTTTTAGTA
>SKXQ01000021.1 GCA_007128315.1 Spirochaetaceae bacterium
CAAATAGACCCACAGCGAGCAGTATAGGTGAAATCATCGCGTCCGCTGAACGCTGAACACGAAAAAATCGGAAAACTGGCTCGCAGGGAAGAGAGGGGGGATTGTACGCATGGACAGAATACTTGTAATTATCGGGGCGAACACGGGCATCCGAGAGGCGACGTCAGGGTGTGCGATTCGTCTCGGAGCGTCATCTGCCCGAAATAGCCGGAGCCTCCTGAATGAGTTCATCGTTATCGAGCGCCGCCACCATGAACTCGGCGAAGTCTACGCGGCGGGTTCTATTTCGGGCGATGAGCGGGTCACCGACGTGCCGGCTCCAGACCGGCAGACCTTCGCTTTCGCCCTCCAGAAGATCGCTTCCGCGCACAACTGTCCACCTGGTGTCGCTTTCGAACACGCGCCGCGTCGCCTCGATCTGGTCGTCCACGTCGGCGAGGCGCAGCGCGCGACCGATGAACCGCATCACTTTGACCGTGGCTATGAACCTGCGCGGATAGCGATCGTTCCCGTCCCTGGTAATGTGCCATCCACACGAGAAGACGAGCCGGGCTTCCGGCCGCGCATAGTCGAGTACCGCCTGGGCTGTGCCTGAAGCATAGCCGTGCATGCCGAAGGGGACGAGAACCACGAGCACGCCGTCACATCCGTCGACAGCCGATCGAATAACATCGCGGTCGTCGGTCATGCCCGGGACAATGCTGATTTGATCATGGAACTCGGCGAGCTTCACGACACTTTGTGGTCGGCACACGCCAACGACTTCAAACCCTCGCTTCAGGGCGTGTCGGACCATATATCGGCCGAGTTTCCCCGACGCTCCTACAATACAGACTTTCATTATTTAGTACCTCCATTAGTCATATCCGAGTCGTTTTCGAACTGGAACACATCTTCCACACCACAAGCGAAAGCCCGGGCTATGCGGAAGGCAAGCTCAAGAGACGGTGAGTATCGCTGCTTCTCTATGGCTACTATTGTCTGCCGCGTGACACCGACTTTTTCGGCGAGCTCCTGCTGGGTCATTTCGCCCGAGTGAAACCGCATCTCACGGACCTTATTGGAAATCGGCGACTCCGCCACCCTACACCCCCCGCCGGTACATCGAGATGCGCCCGATTTCTCCCACAAGCTCGGCGAAGAATCCACCAAGCAGAAGCGTGAGGAACATGACCGTAACTGTGTATCCGGTGACGACGGGCACCATGGACAGTACGAAAACGAGGACAAATATTGCCTGAGAGACGCGCGTACTTTTCAACTCGATCAGTTTGTCGCGCTCATCCTCGAAGGTCGGCAGATCCTGACCGGTCACCATACGGTAAATGATAGCGAAGAGAATCATGATCACGATGCGCGCAACCACAGAAACCGGGATAAACACCAGTGTGGCAGCGGCCCAGAATCGGAGCAGCGTATCGGTGTCCGGTAACGGCCCGGACGGAAGTCCTTCGAGACGGTTGAACACAACCCAGAGATATGTTCCGAGAATAACAGCCGAACTTGAAGTCATGAGCAGACTTTTCGCTTCCTGATACGACATGGTATCTCCTTTCAAGATTCAATGTACTACAGGTTTTACTTAATGTATAGTATTTTTTACTTTATGTCTGTAATTAATGACATTATTCGGATCCTCCGGTTACCTTGTCAGGTACCGACGCCTTGCGCCGTACACGAACCTTGCGGAGCATCTGGAATGCGGACGCGCTCGTCCTGGGATAGACGCGATACGGGGTGGTACGCGTCGGCAGGGCCGGAATGCGAATCATGCGAACGAGAACAAAGGCGAGCAGAAGCGTCATGACAAGCGTCATGGACAGGAAAAGGCCGGCGGGTCCGACCCAGCGCATGAACTGACTCGACAGAACCGGACCGAACACACTCCCGACTCCATAGTAGATCACGATAGCACCGGCGGCGCGAACCATCTCGTGAGGTTCAAACTGGTCATTCGCGAGAGCGACTGAAAGCGAGTAGAGCGGCATCCCGAATCCGCCGTACAGGAAAACAAGTGCATACAGCATGCCACCGGCAGGGCGGAACAGCGCAATCAGCGCCGCGGCGACGGCGGACGCACCGATACTCCAGAGAATGGCGAGACGCCGACTCTTCGTGTCGGATATCCAGCCCAGCGGCCATTGGAACGCAAGGGTCCCCACGGAAACCAGGAGCATGAGCACCCCGATTGCCGCGTCTTCCATGCCAACCTGCTGCCCGTACAGGGGCGTCAGGCTCCATGTTGCTCCGGCCATAATGCCCGCTACAATCACGCCGCTACCCGCAAGAGGAGACCTCATGAAGGTGCGGATGAGGCGTGGAGGTTCATTGTCAGGACTCGGTTCGCCGGTCACACGCATGACTGCAACCGGAATCAGGCAGAGCGAAATAAGCACCGAGGTCGCACCGAAGATCTCGAAGCTGGCGGGAGGAAAGAGCGCGAGGAGCGGTTGCCCGGCTCCCATGGATACAAGGTACACGACGCTGTACATACTGAGCAGACGTCCGCGGTTCACGCGCGTACTCGACGAGTTCAACCAGCTCTCGGCTACGACGAACATAACCGACAGCGAAAACCCCGTCGCTGCCCGGAACAGAATCCACGCGAGCGGACTGATCAACAGGAGATGTGCAATTGCCGACGCCGATCCGAGAGAAGCGGAGGCCGAAAACGAGCGCACATACCCGACATTGCGAATGAGAACGGGCGCGACCATCGATCCGATGATCAGACCAACGTAATTCGCTGACATGATCAGACCAACGAGCGAATCCGAGAAGCCCTCAAGGCCCGCTCGCAGCGAAACAGCCGATCCCTGCACTCCCATGCCTGCGCCCATAAGGAACATGGAGATCATGATCGCAATGATCGTGGTTCTTGAACTTTCCGGACCTGCCGCAGGGGCAGCGGCGCCAGTGCCGCCTGGGTTCGCTTCTTCCATCTCATTGAATGTAGCAAGAGACGACTTTTCGGTGCGAGCCTTTGCCGGAAATTTGTCGTAATTATTCTCCCGGATAAACTGTTCCGTGAATGATGCACGGCTGTAAACATATACGTCCGTCCTGTCCGAACGGCTCCATTGCTGCTATAGTCAATCCCTGAAAAGTAGACAGGAACAGCCGTGTCAGAAAACAACGAAACCTCCTCAACGTCACTCGTCGAGTTACGTGCCTCTCGTAACGTAATCCGTTCCTTGCGGTTCAGGTTTGTGAGCGTTGTGGTATCGTACCTGCTCGCCATCGCAGTCATAGTGTCTGCAATGTTCTTCGGGTATCAGTCACAAATCCATCTTCGCCTCGACGAACGCACTCGTGAGATCGAAGTCGCCTACGAAACAGTCATCTCAACGCTTGCTGCCGCACCCGAACTCTTTTACTCACAGATAGCCGTGGACGAAACGGTGACACGACTCATGCAGGAGGCGAACAACGCCCCCGATAATGAACTTGCACGCCTCAACCGCGAGCTGTTCGCGTATCTCGAACGCGATTACAACACGCTTCAGCGACAGGATTTTCGCCAGCTTCACTTCCACCTTCGCGATAACCGGAGTTTTGTGCGCTTTCACCGGCCGGACACGTTCGGCGATGATCTGACCGACGCGCGGCCGACGGTCAGGCTGACAAACACCAGCTTGGTTCCAACCTACGCCTTCGAAGAAGGCCGAATCTATAACGGGTTCCGCTACGTCTTTCCGATGTTTCACCAGGGTGATCATGTCGGGAGTGTCGAGGTCAGCATGAACTACCGTGCGATCGTTTCCCGCATTCGGTTGAGCCGCCCCGCAGCGTTTGACTTCGTCATGGATCGTCATGTGGTCGAGGATATGGTTTTCGAAGACGAACTCGACAACTACGAGATCAGCTGCTTCAGCGACCGGTTTCTACGCGAAACCGAATTTCAGGCACCCGATACCGGAGAGATTCTCGGGGTGGATTTTGGCTGTCTGCTGGAAGACGTTCACAGGTCCCGAAGTCTGGTCACGCGTCTTGAGTCTTTTTCTGCAGCGACCATGCCCTTTTCCGTCAACGGTACGGCCATGGCGATTTCGGCACTCCCGATCAGGAACATTTCCGGAGAAGCTGTTGCGTATATTTTCGGGTATACCCGTTTTGAAGAATCTTCAATCCTGCGCGGGCTGTTCGGCTTCATTGGCCTTTCGATGGTGTTGCTGACGACTGCAGCGTCTTATCTGTATTTCCGGATCGCCGAAGCACATAAGCGCCTCGTGAAACTCAGCGTGAGTCTGCATCAGACGATACAGGAGAAGGATCGATTCTTCGCTATCGTTTCACACGATCTGCGGGGCCCTGTCGGATCGCTCGCAAGCCTCGCGAGCATGCTCCGCGAGGATCTGCAGGGTATTCATGGTGTTCCCGCGAACGTGAACGAAATCGCAGAGGTCGTAGCCGAAGGTGCAGCGAACTCCTCGCAGCTGCTGAACGATCTGCTTGACTGGGCCCGGTCGCAGCGAGGCGACATCATCTGCAAACCAGAGCATCACGACCTTTCCGAAATCGTGAACCAGCAGTTCGCGATTGTTCGACATTCGGCACACGAAAAATCGATAACGCTTGAAAACGACGCCAGCGGGACAAGCGTCTATGCTGATGACTACATGCTCCGGACGATCATCCGCAATCTCGTTTCAAACGCCATCAAGTTCACCCCGGAAGGCGGCGCCGTTTCCATCGCGGCAAGCGACGGTCCCGCTGGAACGATACTCTCGGTCACCGACACCGGAGTCGGAATGACGGAGCAGCAGCAACGCGACGTGCTGGATCTGACGGTCAAGTCATCCACGAAGGGCACGCGGGCGGAATCAGGCACCGGACTCGGCCTGAAAGTCTGCCAGGAATTCACGCGCAAACACGGCGGAACCATTTCGATCGGGTCGGAACCGGGCATCGGCACCACGTTCGACGTGTTTTTTCCGTGTGATAAACCGCTTCGGTGACTGCAGATGCGGCCGTTTTAGATATTAGGTGTTACATATATACTGTTACACATGGAGAGTAACTACCGGCAATCTGTCCGGCAGATATCGCTGTCGGCACTCCTGTCCCTGACTATCGGACTCATAGTCCTAATCGTGACAGCCGTACTCGTACTCATAGGATCGATCACCATACAGCGATCGATCGAAGAACAGACCGGGCGACAGTTGACGCTCTCCGCACGACAGGCAGCCGACAGACTCGACCAGTTCCTCTGGGCGCGCCGGTCCGAGCTGGAACTGCTTCGCTCCCTCATCCAGCATGAGACCTACAGTATCGAGGCGACGCAGACCGTACTGGACCGTGTGCGCGAGCATCTTCCGATGTTTGCGTGGATAGGGCTCACCGACACCGAAGGTGTCGTGCTGGCAGCGTCGAGAGGACATCTGGAAGGGGTCTCCATCGCGGCACGGCCCATGTACTACGAGGCGCTCGATGGAGCCTTTATGGGTGATGTTCTCCCTGTTCCGGACCGTGCGATGCTGCGTTCCGTAGAAATGAGTCTGCCTCTGACCGATGGTCGTGGCGAGTTCAGCGGCGTTCTCGCATCGCAGATAAACTGGCAATGGATCAGGGAGGTGCGAGTCGAGTTTCTTCTCGCGCAACCCGACGAGCGCCGGGACCTCTCGGTCATAGGACTTCGGGGTGGTGTGTACATACTCGGACCACCGGACCGACTCGGCCAGACTGCACCAGCGGAAATCATACAGGCGGCTCGGGATACAGACGGATACATTGTGGGGACAGCTCCGGAAGCAACGATATACGGATTCGCCGCGTCGCAGGGACACAGGGACTTTCCCGGTTTCGGCTGGATAACGGTGGTAAGTGAACCTGTGTCCGCTACCTTTTTCGGTCTGCAGAGACAGCAGCGAAGCATCCTGTTTGCCGGGGCCGTAATAGCTCTCATTGCGTCGGTGACAGGCTTTGTCAGCAGTCGCACCCTCACGAAATCGCTGCGCCACCTGCAACGACAGTCCGACGCCTTGCGCCTCGGTGGCCGGGAGATATACTCCCGGCTCTCGCATGTCAGTGAGTTCGATTCGCTCGGTGAATCCCTCGACTATCTCGCGAGGGAACTCTCCCGGAGCGAGACAGCTGCGCAACGCGACAGCCTGACCGGACTCCTGAACCGGCTCGGCTCGGCCGACTGGTTCGAACAGGCGATCGCAACCTGCAGGCGCTACGAATGGACCCTGATCATGATGGCGATCGACCTCGACGGGTTCAAGGTCATCAACGATGCCTTCGGTCATGCAGCCGGAGACGCCATTCTCAAGAGTACAGCCAGGCGACTGGACGGTACGGTCCGACCGGATGAACTTTCCGCGCGATGGGGTGGAGACGAATTCGTCGTCTGTATCTATGCCAGAGAACGGGACGGGCACACAATCGGCGAGACGGTAGCCGAACGGATTCTTGCGTCCATACGGGAGTCGACCGTCTTCGAAGGTCAGGAACTGTCTGTAGGTTGCTCGATCGGGCTGACCGCGTACGATCCGTCGGAGAGCGAAGACTGGAAAGAGGCACACGAGCGAGCAGACAAGGCACTGTATACCGCGAAAAACCACGGGAAGAACCAGTGGGCATGGGAATGGACGTGATGTTCCGTCAACATATATAATGCGATTTCTCCCGATGACGAGTAAAATCAGAACCAGACATTTTTTCATACTGATCGTACTCGTATTAGCCGCGCTGTCGATGTGCTCATTCGGTTCAGACGAAGCGATAATACTGTTTGTGTCAAAGGATCAGTCTGACACGACGAGTCTGAACCCGACGCGAATGCAGACGGCAGCGGAACTCGCACGCCGACAACACCTGCAAAACACAAGCAACAGTCACACGCAGGTCCGACACCACTTCATTACCTATACAGGTACCGAAGAAACCGGGGCGCGCCTTGCCCGCGAGTTCATACGGGACAACCCCGAGGTCGTGGCTCTTGTCGGCGACATAAACAGCACGGGGACCGCACTTCTCGCTGACGTCGCTCGGGAACTCGAGGTGCCTCACATTTCATTTTTCGCGACCGATGAATCTATCGCCGCCGGGAACCCGTGGAGTTTCTCCTACCGGGAACGCATAAGCCACGAGACCGATGCATTCATTGATCTGGTACAGAATCACGTTCCTCTCGAACGCCCGCTGCTGATTGTGAATGATCTTCAGAATCTGGTCCCGAGATGGCAGGCCGTAGCCGGGGCTCTTCGTGAGACCGGGCGTCCTGAACCGGAAATCCTCGAGGTTCCACGCGACCGATTCGACTTCACCGCCGACATGGAACGGGTCACGGGAAGCGGTTTCGGCTTCGATGGCATCCTTACATTTCTCACTGCTGCCCAGACGGAACACCTGCTACAACAGCTTTCCCGTACAGAGCTGACCATCCCGGTCCTGTTATCCGGCGTCGTATTCGATTACGAGAACCTGATTGAGCTCGCCGCGATCGACCTGGAACTGTACAGCTTTGCCTTCGCACATACCCTCGGTTTACACGAAGGCCAAGACACATTCCTCATGGAGTTCGCCCGCCAGTACCGGCTTTCCATGGGCTTCAGGCGCATAGACTCGATAGGCCCCTGGGTATTCGATGGAGTCGTGATGTTGCACGAATGCCTGGAAGAACATCCGACAAGGGATGGTATCAGGCAGGCCCTGACAGAGGTCGCAGAAGATCGCATGGTCGGTCGCGTGCGGTTTGACGCATCCGGATCGCTCGCCGAACGGACCTTCCGGCTCATTCGACTCGAAAATGGAAACATCGTGCCGCTCGAGATCGGCTTATGAGGCGAGCACACGATCGTCTCATCGTGCGATTTTTTCTGTACCTCACGGGTATTTCGCTCGTTCTGATCCTGACCCTCACGACGTTTTTCGGACTGCAGCTCGTCAGCGCACTGTCGGATAACGCTCTGCAGCAGTCAACACAGCGAATTGAGCGGATCGAAAACCACTTCACCGGTTTTATACGTGACGAGATCGAAGAGCTGCGGAACTACCACGAAGTATTCGAGGGCTCCGATCTTGAACTGCTGGTGAACCTTATTCAGACAAACCCGCGCTATATCAGCTCGTACATACTCGATCAGGACGGAGTCGTACGATACTCGAGTAACCCCGTACAGGTCGGTTACCGGTACGGCGGTCGAGCGGTCTTCCGTCTGGCGACACATCACAACGAACCGCTTTTTTCGCCGCGATTCGACGCCTTGAGCAGTGAACTCATCATCGATCTGATCATTCCAGTGCACCGCTCGTCCGGCGAACCAGGCTACACCGCGATTCACGAACTCGATCCACGATGGTTTGAGCAGAACATGATTCCGCAACTCGCGCCGGACGACGGCGAGCTGTTGCTGTTTGACGAAACCGGTGCCGTTTACCTGAAAATGAGCTCGACTCACACGAACGGCATTTGGCCGGTTAACCGTCCGGTTTCCCTGTTCGATTACGAGTTCACCCTGGAGCGGCTGGAGTCCGCCGGAACCGCATTCGGAAACTATGAGTTCGGTCGTTCACTCGTCGTTTACCGACAGATGTCGGATGAACGCCTCGGGTTCATTGCCAATCGCATCTCACTTGCGCGTATCGACGATGAAATCAACGAAGTCGTGCAGCTCGCCGTTCTCGCTGCCCTGGCAGCACTCGTCCTGTCGGGCATTCTCGGGATGGTAATGGCACAGCGTGTCGTCAAGCCGGTGACCGATCTCTCTGAGCATGTGCGACGCGCACTCGGGGGCTTTCAGGAAGCGATTCCACCCTCACGCCACAAAGAACTGGAACCACTCGTGGACGCGTTTAATCAGGCCTGGTCACAGAACCTGGAGTTTCAACGGAGCCTTGTGGAAGAGAAGCATAAGGCCGAACAGGCGAACACGGCGAAGAGTCAGTTTCTCGCGAATATGAGCCACGAGATTCGTACTCCGCTCAACGGAATTCTCGGAGTCAGCTACCTCGCACGCAGCGGTGGTGACCGCAGAACAATGGAAAATGCCTGTGAGCGGATTGAGCGATCTGCGCGGAATCTGCTGACCATCGTCAACGATATTCTTGACTACTCCAAACTCGAAGCCGGCGCCATGGAGACAGAAACGCGTGCATTCCACCTTCCCGAAATCATTGATCGGACACGCCTCGCCGTTCAACATCAGGCAGATCAGAAACGTCTTGATTTAGAAGTGAGCATCTCACGTGAAGTCCCCGCCTGTCTCGCCGGTGACTCCTTCCGCCTGGGACAGATCCTCATGAATCTCGTCGGTAATGCGGTAAAGTTCACGGAATCGGGAACGGTTTCGATTTCGGTCGAAGGGCAGCAGACCGGTGACGCACTGATTCACCTTCTTTTCTGCGTTCGCGACACGGGAATCGGTATTGATCCATCGCAACAGGAGAAGCTTTTTACCGCGTTTACACAGGCCGACGGAAGCACAAGCCGGAAGTACGGAGGAACTGGTCTGGGCCTGGCAATTACCCGACAGATCACCACTCTTCTCGGCGGTGAGATCTGGTTCGAGAGTTCACCCGGGGAAGGCGCCCGGTTCTTCGTGCGCCTGCCATTCGGGATTCCGGATAGGGACGAGATTGCGGCGCTGGAAAACGAGACTGCCGGCGATTCGGATGGGCACGAAACGGTTACAGAAATTGATCTTACCGGGTGCTCCTTCCTCGTCGTCGAAGACAACGCGATCAACCAGGAGATCGCCCGAGAACTTCTCGTCAGGAAAGGCGCGTCAGTTGTCGTCGCGGCGAATGGAGCCGTCGCCCTGGAGACGCTTGAAACCGCGGCCATGCACAATGAAGGCCGTTCATACAATGCAGTCCTCATGGACGTACAGATGCCAGTTATGGACGGCTACGAGGCGACCCGGGCAATCCGCCGGATTAAGGATCCGATGCTTCGGGCAATCCCGGTCATCGGCATGACAGCGCACGCGATGGCCGGGGACAGGGAAACATGCCTCGAGGCGGGAATGGACGATTACATCGCAAAACCGTTCTTTCCGGACGCGTTTTATGCGGTCGTCGCCAGGTGGGTCATTCAGAGTAACAACTCAAGTGACACGGTGCTGCCGACCGAAGCGGCCGCGTCTGTAGTTGATTTCCGGAAAGGCCTTTTGATGACACTCGAGAACAGGGAGTTATACCGGCAGTTGCTTCGGTTGTTTGAGACCGATGCACCTCCCCTCCTGGAACAGCTGGTACCGGGCTCCGGACCCGCCAACACGGTTGCGACTGCCACACACAGTCTGAAAGGTATGGCCAGCGGCATCGGAGCGCGGCCGCTCGTTCAGGCCTGCGAAACGCTGGAAAGCGGATTGAAGAAAGGCTCGGCAAATGCGTCGGACATAGACCTGGTGCGGCAGCAGACAGACGAGGTCCTGCGCGAAATCAGGACGTATCTGACGCAGTCATGAGACTCGCGGGAACTCCATGACTATCCTGGTGCCGGTAGCAGCCGGTCTGATCTGCAATGAACAAGGCGAGCGTTGCCGCAGTTCACATGGCAGGTCGTCCACATCACGATTGCTCAGGCGTGTACACGGCTGTCCGGTTCTTTCCAGCCTTTTTTGCATCGTAAAGGGCACGGTCGGCGTGCTCCAGAAGCTGTTTTTGAGCTACAGGCGTACTTACGGATGCGTCGGCCTCGACGGCGACCAGTCCGAGGCTTAGCGTCACCACACCGGCTGCCGTTGCGTATTCGTGAGGGATCGCGAGCGATTCGACCGACGATCGAAACTGCTCCGCCACGCCGGCTGCACCTGAGCGGTCCGTGTTCGGAAGAACGGCCACAAACTCCTCACCGCCGTAACGTGCGACCAGATCGCCGGGACGACTCGCCGACCTCTTGAGAGCGCGGGCAACACGGCGGAGACAGTCGTCGCCGGCACCGTGGCCGTAATGGTCGTTGTAGCTCTTGAAATCATCAATATCCATATACACGACAGACAGAGGCAGGCCCTCCCTCGCGCAGCGTCGGAGTTCACGGTCGAGCTGCTCCTCAAACTGCCTTCGGTTCGGGAGGTCCGTCAATCCGTCGACCTTCGCGAGTCTCTCGAGCAGGTCGGTTTTCTGTTTCAGGCGCATGTGGGTGCGCACTCGCGCACGAACGAGCACGGGATGGAAGGGTTTTGAAACGTAGTCGACTGCACCAAGGGCGAAACCTGCCTCCTCGTGCCCGGTTGAGTCGAGGGCGGTCACGAAAATCACCGAGGTTCCGCTCGTCCGAGGGTCGTTCTTGAGACGGCGGCAAACCTCGAATCCGTCTATATCGGGGAGTTTCACGTCAAGCAGAACGAGATCCGGGATATCGCTCCCGGAGAGTATCTCAAGCGCTGTCTCTCCACTGGTCGCAACCAGGACCCTGAACTCCTCGCTCATGATGCGGGCGAGCGACTGTATGTTCATTGGTTCATCATCAACAATCAGAAGGGACTGACGGTCCGCTGTTTCGGTCATACCAGGGTAACTCCCATTTTTCGGGCAATCTCATCGAGCACTACCAGCGCTCCTTTCGAGTCAAAGCGGGCAATGTGCTGCCGGAGTTCGGTGCTGCGTCCGGCATCACCGGAACTGGAAAGATACGCCATTGCGCCAGCTATCGTCTCTTCGTCGACGAATTCATTATGAACGAGTCTGTCTCGCAGTGCCTGGAGGGTCAGAACTGCGTCGGCCGCGTTTTGGTCAGGGGACATCGTGCGAACGGCAGAAGCCGACTCGAAAACAATGCTTCGCAGATGGGTCTCTGCCTCATCGATCGCATTTGCGAGTTCGTCGCACAGCGAGGCCTCTACGCTGGCACCTTCGGCGATTAACGTGCTGATGCGCGTTGCAAGATCGTGCAGACGAACGGCCGCAACTGCTCCGGCGGTACCCTTGAGACTGTGGGCAATTGCACGGGCACGGGGCATATCATCGGTTCGGAGCATTTCAGGAAGGGCTGCATACTGCTCATGAATGGCATTGCGAAACCGAACCAGCTGCTGCGCGTAAAAAACTTCGTCGCCTTCGCAGCGGCGGAGACCGACTTCAATGTCAAACCCGGGCACCCCCAGCGGAAGCACGTTCCGGCCTGGCCCCTGGCCACGCTGATCCGGTTTCCGGTCCGGATGCCGGCCCGGCGTCCCGCCGGATGTCCGGGCAGTGGTCTCTGAAAGGTCCATGAGCCACGTGTGCAGCGTGCGGTACAGCACATCGCGTTCGAGTGGTTTCGCGAGGTGGCCATTCATGCCTTCCCGATGAACCGCTGCAACGTCTTCCCGGGTTGCTGCGGCGGTGAGCGCGATGATGGGCCCTTCAAACCCATCGTCGCGAAGTCTCACCGTAGCTCCGTACCCGTCGAGAACCGGCATCTGCAGGTCCATGAGCACCAGGTCAATGCGGTTTTCCGAAACCCTGTCGACAGCCTCGCGACCGTTTGAAGCGAGAATTACGTGTGCTCCGGTGGGTTCGAGGAATCGATGTATAATGTCCCGATTTATCTCGTGGTCCTCGACGACGAGAATCGTCCGACCAACGAGCTCTGGAACGTGTACCGATGATACGGTCGGTTCACGTTCACCCTCTCTCTTGAGTGCCCGATTGACCGCACGCTTCAGCGATGCCGGAGTCACCGGCTTGGCAAGAAATGTTTCGTGTCGAGCAGGGTAGAAATCCCCGCCCGTAGACTGCAGATGCGTCTTACCGTGCCCGCCGAGAATCAGAACAGGCACCGCGGCGTTCAACGCACGCAGTTCACGATACGTCTCGAGCCCACTCATTCCCTGTGGTATATGCCAGTCGAGAATCACAAAATCAAAGCCGGAACCCTGCTCGTCGGCCGCGCGAAACGCTCTCAGGGCATCGCTCCCGCTCTCGGCCTCGACAATATCCGTACCGCAGGCTCCGAGCATTTCCCGCAGAATGATCCGTGCCGTCTCATTGTCGTCCACGACGAGAACACGATTGCCGTCAAAATCAGGGCAGAAATCGGGGACGCTCAGCCCCGGCCTCATACCCAGGGGGATCCGAAGCGAAAATGTACTGCCCTCCCCGGACTGCGAGAGGACGTCCATGTGGCCGCCCATGAGTTCGACGAGCGATCGGGTAATGACGAGCCCCAGTCCGGTCCCCCCGTACTTCCGGGTGGTCGACATGTCGCCCTGTTCGAAGGCTCGAAACAGGCGCTGCCGCTGTTCTTCCGACATTCCTGTACCGGTGTCGGAGACTGATATACAGAGCGTAAGGTCCGTTTGCGCGACATGCTCGGTCGACATGCTCAGGGTCACGCTTCCTGTTTCGGTAAACTTCAACGCGTTGCTCAGGAGGTTAATGAGTATCTGTTTGATACGCAGCGAGTCTCCGTCGAGACTGGCCGGCACGTCGGAATGTACGTGGAAGAGAAGTTCCAGGCCCTTTTCCAGGGCTGTCTGACTGAACAGCACGCGCAGCTGCTCAAGCAGGTCGGAAACGAGAAACGTCGATGTTTCCAGGTCCAGCTTCCCTGCTTCGATCTTAGAGTAGTCGAGAATATCGCTGATGATACCCAGGAGATGTCGGGACGAAACCTCGATTGTATGCAGATAGTCACGCTGTTGCGCGGTCAGCGATGTGTCGAGGAGAACCGTTGTAAGTCCTGTCACGACATTTAATGGCGTGCGGATTTCGTGACTCATGTTCGCGATGAACTGACCTTTTGCCCTGCTCGCCTCTTGCGCCGCTTCTATTGCGTTGCGGGTCTCGGTGATATCGAGTGCCGCGCCAGCGGAGCGAATGATATGACCCTGTTCGTCCAACACGGGGTTGCTGCTCGCACGCACCCACCTCACCTCACCATCCGGACGCACGATGCGGTACTCCTCGTTGAAATGGACGGCGTCCCCGAACTCCCGCTGCAAAGCCTCCATGACGCGTCCCCGGTCGTCAACATGTATCGCTTCGACAAAACTGAACGGGCGCTCGTAGAGGGACTCACGAGAACGACCCCATATCGTCTCGTAGGCCGGATTGATGTAGAGCATCTGTTCCGGGGTTCGAATCCAGAATACGACCGGGATTGTATCGGCAATCTGATGAAATCGTGTTTCGCTTTCGATAACCGCGCTCTGAGCTTTCTTCAGCTCCGACATATCCTGTATGAACGACCATATCACGTCCCGTCCGGAGGCCGGATCTGTCGTTTTGATGCCCTGCAGAAGAACCGGATACCGTGACCCATCCTTGCGTATGTACTCTTTCTCAAAGGGTCCGTAGTACCCGTTGCGTTCCATAACCACGAGCTGCTTCCGCTCAGCCTCCATGTACTTTCTCGGGGTAACATCCCAGTAACTCAGTTCCCGGAACTCCTCCGGCGTATATCCCGCCGGTTCGTTGACTGCCGCATTAAATTCGAGAAATTCGCCAGTCTCAAAATCATTCATGGCGATGCCCACGGGAGCGAGTTCGAAAAGCCCACGAAAACGGGACTCTTCGAGCTCGCGTGCGCGACGGTCGTGAACACGTGCGGTGATATCTTCACAGGTTCCGAGGATTCCGGACACGCGTCCCGCGTCGTCTCTCCTGCACTGTCCGACACAGCGCACGACCCGCCCATCGGTTCCGGAAACAGGGTAGAGGTCAAACTCGATGTCGATCGACACCCCCTTCGTGCGGGCCTCAGTCAGCGCTTTCTGAAAGACACTCTTCGATCCATCGGGCAGTGCCGAAAGCCAGTCGTTCAGGTTTGTGAAAAAGCGTCCTTCCGGAAGCCCGAAAAGGACACACATGCGATCATCCCCCGACAGAAGCCCCCGGCTGTAGTCGACCTGCCAGATTCCGAGTCGGGCGGCCCCTGTGGCAATCGAGAGCCGGCGGGCGCTTTCACGTGCGTCGGCGCCCACCCGGCGGAGCGTGGCTATCCAGCCCGATACCGCCGCAACGAGAAAAACCGTACCAAAGAGCTTGACGAGATCTGATATCAGTCCCTCCAGACCTCGTTGTCCGCCGGCATACAGGGTACCGGACAACTCTGTCAGGGCGTGCATGAAAAGAAGTCCGAAGCCCAGGATGGTCAGGGACAGAGCCCTGCTGTCGACGCGTGGTAAGACGCGCGGAAACGCCGCGACGAGAATCAGCGGAAATACCATGAGAACGGAAAACGCGACCTCGAAGGCGGCGCGATCGCTCCATACCGGATGAATGGCGACAGCCCCGGCGTAACGAAACGGTATGACCACACCGAAAAGCACGCCGAGACAAAGAAGAAGCAATGCCACGACACGATGGCGAAACAGGTTCGGGCGCTGAGTGGACATACAAGAAGCATAGTCACGATACAGTACTTTTTCCAGCTCGTTACTTGAGCCTCGTTGACCACCTGCCGATCCCTGCGTACCATCGGCGGTTGTGAGTGCGTTTACCTATCCCCACGCAGAACGTGGGACACAGACAGACAGCTACCACGGTCATGACGTTACTGATCCCTATCGGGCGCTTGAAGATTCCGACTCCCTGACGACACAGGCATGGATTGCCCGCCAGAATGAGTTGACAGCTTCCATTATCGACTCGTGGGCCCACCGTCCCGTGATCCGCGACCGCCTTGAGCGGTTGTGGAACTTCGCCCGGGCCGGGCTCCCCGTGTACCGCAACGGCGCGTATTTCCGAAGTCGCAACTCCGGCCTGCAGAATCAGGACGTGATCTATCACGCGAGTCGGGCCGATGAGCCCGGCCGGATTCTGCTCGACCCGAATACCTTTTCGCAGGACGGCACTGTTTCGCTTTCCGGTTTCGTACCGAGCCCCGACGGACAACTGCTCGCCTACGGCGTGAACGACGCCGGGTCGGACTGGATAGACTTTCGTGTGCGCCGCATCGAGGATAGAACAGATCTGCCGGAGACGCTTCACTGGAGCAAGTTCTGTCAACCGGTATGGCTTCCTGACTCTTCGGGCTTCGTGTATCTCCGATACCGGAAACCGGAAAACGCGCTCACCGACAGCAACACAGCCCCCGAACTCGCGCTGCACAGGACAGGCACCAGTCAGGACGACGACGATACCCTGTTCAGCATGCCCGACCACCCCGACAGGCTCTTTTCGGCAGCAATAAGCGACGACGACACCACCCTTGTGATCACCGTCATGGAAGGCAGCGCCGACCGGCACCAGGTATATCTGCGTTCACTCGATACCGGCGACATAACGCCGCTGGTAAGCAGGTTCGAGGCAGAATTCGTGTTCCTCGGCAACGACGCATCGCACTACTACTTTCTGACGACGCATAAAGCTGAACGCGGGCGCATTGTCTCGATTGATGCGCACGATCCGGAACTGGAGGGCGGAATCCCTGCCATGACCGAGATCGTAGCCGAAGCGTCCGACACCCTGCTCGAGGCACGGCTTTTCGGCGATGACATGTACATGGTCTATCTCCACCACGCGCAGAGCAGACTCCTGCGACGTCCGCTTCACGGGAACGGAGGCCCCGAAGAGATAGCGCTTCCGGGAATCGGAACTATCAGTGGTATTCAGGGCGAACGCACGGACGAAGAGTTCTTTTATCAGTACACATCCTTCCTGCAGCCCGCGGTCAACTTCCGCTGCCGGATCTCCGACGGATCGATTGACGTCCTCGACGCCGCGGCGGTCGCGTTTGACCCTGACCCGTTCACGACCACACAGGTCTTCGCTTCAAGCGCCGACGGGACCAGGATTCCGCTCTTTGTTGTTCACAGAAAGGACCTGGAGCTGGACGGGAGCCAACCGACGCTGCTCTACGGTTATGGCGGATTCAATGTCGCGATGCGACCGTTTTTTACTGTCAGCCGGGCGGCCTGGCTCGAGCAGGGAGGCGTTGTCGCCGTTGCCTGTCTGCGCGGCGGTGGCGAGTACGGATGCGAATGGCACGCGGCCGGGACGAAGCTTCGCAAGCAGAATGTCTTCGACGACTTTGTGGCCAGCGCCGAGCACCTGATCGCCGACGGCTATACGTCCCGCGAGCACCTCGCGATACAGGGCGGTTCGAACGGGGGGCTGCTCGTCGGCGCGTGTATCACGCAGCGCCCCGACCTGTTCGCTGCCGCCCACGCGGCGGTCGGTGTACTCGACATGCTGCGGTATCACACCTTTACGATTGGCTGGGCATGGACCGGTGACTTCGGTTCATCGGAGAACCCCG
>SKXQ01000011.1 GCA_007128315.1 Spirochaetaceae bacterium
GTCGCTGCAATCGTGCTGATTGTAGGTTTCGTCGGGTGGAATGGCGCGAGGCAGCTCGACTCGGCAATCGAGGAGATTGGCCAGGTCAGGCTACCGAGTGTAGAGGCGCTTCTTGAAAGCGAAATCTATATAGAAGAGATGCTCGTCGCTCAGAGAACCCTCATGGCCGAGTTTCTGACGGCAGAGGAACGGGACTACTATCTACGGGTTTTCGCCGAGGCCCGAGTGGGGCTCGACGTAACGTGGGAACACTTCAAGACGCTGCCCGCGACCGCCGAAGAGACGCGACTCAGCGATCAGTTTGACCGTGAGAATGCTGAGTGGCAGATCGAGAACGACCGCTGGCTTGATCTGACGCGTCAGTTCAATGATCGCGGCCTGCTTGATCCCGGGAGTCTCGTCGAAACGCTGTACGAAGCTCGCGGAGACTACTATGCGCTGCAGCTCGACGTCCTTGAGCTGATACAGCGCGGCATCACATTCCCCGGGGGAGAGAATCCCTCTGCGACCACGCTTGGTCAGTGGCTTGATGGGTTTCGTACCGATAACACGACGCTTTCCGGACTTGTTTCCGCGATGCGGGCGCCTCAGGTCGCGTTTCACGACGCTGTCTCGGACATCAAGGCACTCGTGGCTACAGGTGCGGTTGCCGGGGCCGAGGACGTCTATCGCACGCGACTCCTCGCGGCAGAAGACGAACTGTTCGATCTGATGTACGAGGCAATTGCATACGCCGAAGATGTAAATGATCTGCGCGATTCGACCAACGAGCTCGCAATGGGCGTGCTCTACGACGAGGCGCAGGACGCAATGGAGCTACTCGATGATCTTATTGCGATAAACCAGCAGATTGCCGCAGATGAGATCGAGCGGGCCGAAGCGGCGACCGATGCCGTAATTACGACAGTCACGATCGGCATGATCGCCGGTTTTCTGATTGCCCTGCTGCTCGGGATCGTTCTGACTCGGGCGATCACCAGGCCGGTATTTCTCGGGGTGGCCTTCGCCCAGGAGCTTGCCAACGGTAACCTTACCGCGGAGCTGGCCGTGGATCAAAAAGACGAGATTGGCGTCCTTGCAGGCGCGCTGCAGGATATGCGGGACAAGCTCGTCTCGGTGGTACAGGACGTGAAGTCTGCATCGACCAATGTCTCGTCGGGCAGTGCGGAGATGAGCAGCAGCGCGCAGGAACTCTCGCAGGGAGCAACCGAGCAGGCAGCATCTGCCGAGGAAGTTTCTTCTTCCATGGAAGAGATGGGGTCGAACATCAGCCAGAACACCGACAATGCCCGGGAAGCCGAGAAAATATCGCAGAAGGCCGCCGACAGCGCCGAAGAGGGCGGGCAGGCGGTTGAACAGACCGTGCGGGCTATGCGTGAAATTTCAGAGAAGATCGGCATAATCGACGAGATTGCGCGGAACACGAACCTTCTCGCGCTGAACGCGGCTATTGAGGCCGCCCGTGCAGGCGAGCAGGGAAAGGGTTTTGCGGTCGTCGCGAGCGAGGTGCGAAAACTGGCCGAGCGGAGCCAGACCGCTGCAGGCGAGATCGCCGAGCTGTCGGGGCGAAGCGTCGAAGTTGCCGAGAAAGCCGGGTCTATGATCAGCGGGATTATTCCCGAAATTCGCAAGACCGCCGATCTCGTACAGGAAATCAGCGCGGCGAGCAAGGAACAGAGTTCAGGTGCCTCACAGATCAACCAGGCACTCATGCAGCTTGATCAGGTTGTGCAGCAGAACGCCTCCGCCGCCGAGGAAATGGCTTCCATGGCAGAGGAACTCAACAGCCAGGCCGAACAGCTCGAACAGACTGTAGGATTTTTCAAGGTCGACGGTAAGGGACGCAGACAGCAGCGTGCACTCACCGCAGCGACGACAACGCACTCGAAAGCACCGGCGCAAGGCGCAAAACCGGCAAACCGAACGACCGTACACAAACCGGCACCTCGAACAACCGCTGAATCCACGGGTATCACGTTACTTGAATCAGACGTGGACGACGGCGATTTTGAGGAGTTCTGAGGCGACCGATCTCCAGTGCTGTGACGTACAGCGTGTGTTCTGATACCGTTCCGGCACCATGAAGGTAGTGATAGTCGGTGGCGGAGCGGTCGGATTTCAGCTTGCACAGCAGCTCATACGTGAAAAGCGGGATGTCGTGATCATTGAACGTGATCCCGAGCAGGCCCGAATACTTGGGAACAGACTGGACTGTATGATCGTCAATGGTCCCGGTAATAACGTCGATGTTCTCCGGGAGGCCGGTACCGGGAACGCCGACTGCTTTATCGCCGTGACGACGTCTGACGAAGTGAACATGATCTCGTGTGCCCTGGTCTCGAGTGAGTTTGACGTCGCGCGCAAGATTGCGCGTGTCCGTAACATAGAGTACTCGGGGAGCAGACTGGCAGAAGCGGGAGTGCTTGGTATTGACCATGTCGTAAATCCGGAGACGGAGACGGCGAAAGAGATAATTACCAGTATAGAGCAGGGCGCTCTCAGCGATGTCATTTCGTTCGAGGCAACAGATCTTCAGATCCAGAGTCTGAATGTAACAGCACATACACCGGTCATCGGGTCCAGACTTCGTGACCTCGGTCAGCACATAAATGCCCGCTTTCTCATAGCTCTCATCGTTCGTGACGGCACCTATATTATTCCTTCGGGAGATAATCGGGTCCAGGAAGGTGACCAGATCTACGTCGTTGCAACCGCGCGTGATACGGAGGCAGTGTTTGCGCGTTTCGGAAAGCCGCGACGGGCGTTGAACAAGATTGTACTCGTCGGCGGTGGTGGCAAAATCGGCAACAGGATCGCGGAGCACTTTCTCGGTGTACGTTCGGGTGGTGGTCATGGCGGATATGATCGCCTGCGAGCCGCATGGCGCAAGCGTGCGGTGAACCTCAAGATCGTCGAGCGTGATTATCAGAAATGCAAGGAGCTTGCGAATCGCTACAAAGCCGCAACAACGATACACGCCGATATCGCCGATGAGTCACTGTTTGAAGAGGAACAGTTCGGTGAATCCGATCTGGTTGTCGCGGTCACTGATAATCAGGAGCTGAACATGGTGACAGCTCTGTACGCACGGAGTGTTGGTATTCCCCGCACGGTATGCCTCGTGAATAATTCCGGGTATGCAGACATTGCTGCGCGTCTGGGGATCGACGTTCCGGTTAGTCTTAAAAAGTCCATGGTGGATGCCATTCTGAAAATCATCCGTCGCGGCAGTGTTCGTAACGTCCGTTCGCTCTTCGATGGTCAGATCGAACTGCTGGAACTACAGATTTCCTCGGCCAGCAGTATGCTCGGACAACCTTTACAGAACATTTCGCTTCCGGTCGGAACGCTTATCGTGTCGGTGACGAGCCAGGGAACGGCAATCATTCCCGACGGTCAAACGGTGCTGCACGCCGGCGACGGCATTGTCGTCATGCTCAGGCAGGAGCACTTTGACCGGGTTGTCGAACTGTTTTCACCCGAACAGACAACGAACTGATATGCGCGGGATAGTGATAGCTCGGATTTTTTCTGCGGTTCTCGGCATCGTAGCACTGTTTTTTCTGCCGGGTCTGGTGCTTTCTGCGATAGACGGCGAGACGCTGGTCACCAGGGCGTTCGCGGCGGTTTCCTCGTTGTAAGTCTTTCATGGGCAGGGTGTGCGTTTCTGGGAGCACTCCCGTTTTACTTTTCCGGTGCTGTGCCTTCCTTTACCGACGCCTTCTTCGAGTCAATGTCCGGGTTCACCACAACGGGAGCCTCAATACTCGACGATATTGAATCAATGCCAAGAGCCCTGCTTTTGTGGCGATCAACCACACACTGGCTTGGCGGTATGGGAATCATTGTGCTTTCCGTCGCCGTGCTTCCACTGCTGGGTATACAGGGCGGGCAGCTGGTAAAAGCCGAGGCACCGTGGCCGACGGTCGACAAGATTACTCCCAAGATCACGTCGACTGCGAAAATTCTCTGGCTCGTGTATCTCGGTCTGACACTCCTTCAGATTGTGTTTCTCCTTTTCGGGGGTCTGGATCTGTTCGATTCGGTAACGCATGCATTCGGCACCATGGCGACCGGTGGTTTCTCACCGAAAAACACGAGTGTCGCGCACTTTGACTCGGCTTACGTCGACACTGTGATTACCGTGTTCATGGTGCTCGCTGGAACGAACTTTCTTCTGCATTACGCGGCACTTACCAGGCGCTTTGACAAACTCGTCGCCGACACAGAGTTCAAGGTGTATCTGGCGATCTTTTTCGGGTCGACTGCGCTGCTGACCCTTTTTCTGGTGTTGAACGGTGTCTACGAAGGTGGGGCAGGTATCCGATTTGCCTCTTTTCAGGCAGCCTCTATCCTGACGACGACCGGCTTTGTTACCGCCGATTACGATGTGTGGCCTCAGGCTGCACAGGTTGTCCTGTTCTGTCTCATGTTCGTCGGGGGATCGGCGGGGGATCGGCGGGGTCGACTGGTGGCGGGATCAAAGTCGCTCGCATCGTAACCGTTTTCAAGCAGTCGCTGAATGAGTTCAGACATCTTTCGCATCCGCGCGGGGTCTTCCCTATCAGTTTCAACAGAGCGCCAATGGCGCGCCGCATGGTGATTGCCATTAATTCATTCGTGTTCCTGTATATCGTCATGGTCCTCGTTTCGACGCTGCTACTGTCACTCGAGAACATAACGATCATATCGGCTCTCTCGACTGCGCTCGCTACCCTCGGAAACATAGGACCGGGGTTCGCCGCAGTTGGTCCAACCGCAAATTATTCGTTTTTCTCCGAACCGACGAAGTGGTTTCTCAGCTTCCTCATGATGGCCGGGCGACTGGAAATATACACGGTCCTTGTGCTGTTTTCGCCGGGGTTCTGGCGATCATGACGACACGCCCGGCTTCTTTCTCTGAAAAAACCGCTCACGGAACTTGACAGCCGGATATTGCTGGAATAAAGTTACCGAAATCTTTACCCGATAGTGGAGCGGTACCATGAAAATACGAGAATACAGAACATATCATCTGCCGCTCGTTGCGGCTTTTCGTCGTACCGTATATCGGGGCTTGCCTGGACTGTAGCTGACGTTTCGTCAGTCGACCTTTCCAATCGTACTTCACAGGTATTACAGCTCTGATGCAGCGGAACCATTGTTCCGTTTTGCGGTCTCACCCTTTCTGTTGCGTATCAGGAATATTTGATTATGCGTGCCAGTCGTGTCCTATTTGACGCCCTTCGGGGCAGCCGGGTCGTGTATCTCGCGGCGATTATATGTGTCGGGCTCGCGGCCCTTCTCAGCTATGCAGCTCCACTCATGGTTCGATTCGCCATCGACAGTGTCATTGGCAATGAGCCGGTGGCAGGACCGACGATCATCGTTGATACGATCGAGCGTATCGGTGGTGTCGAAAACTTCAGGACCAATCTCTGGTCGGTGGTTCTTGCGATCGTGACGGTAACCGTCGTTTCCGGGGTCTTCAGTTTTCTTCAGGGACGTTTCGCCGCCGGAGCAAGCGAGTCACTCGCCGAGCGGCTCAGAAACCGCCTTTATGATCACATGCAGAACCTGAGCTACGACTATCACGTACACGCATCGACCGGAGACCTCGTTCAGAGGTCTACGTCGGACGTCGAGACGGTTCGACGTTTCATGGCTATACAGTTCGTCGAGGTCGGTCGTGCGCTGTTCATGGTTGCTGCAGCCCTCCCTATTCTCTTTTCGGTTAATGCACGCTTTGCTCTGGTCAGTGTCGGCGCCATCCCGGTGGTATTTGTGTTCTCGCTCGTGTTTTTTCGTAGAATACAGCGTACCTTCCAGATGGTCGACGAATCCGACGGACGTCTGTCGACGGTGCTTCAGGAAGGGCTCACCGGTGTGCGTGTTGTGCGGGCATTCGGGAGGCAGCGATTCGAGGCCGACCGCTTCGACGAGTGCAGCCGACTGTACCGCGATCTGGTCTACAAGCTTATCAGGCAGATGGCTGCGTACTGGAGCATCAGCGACCTGCTGTGTCTCGCACAGATCGGTGTCATCGTGGTGTACGGGACGACCCTCGCGGTGGCCGGTCAGATTACCATCGGTACGCTGCTTCTGTTTGTGACTGCGGTAACGATGCTTCTGTTTCCGATCCGGCAGATGGGTCGAATTCTCGCGGACATGGGACGCATGTCCGTGGCTTTGAAGCGCATCGGTGAAATCCTCGCGGTGGACGTCGAACAGGATGACGACACGGCAGTAGAACCGGCGATCCGTGGACACGTCGTATTCGATAACGTGTCCTTTGCCTACGCGGGCCGGGAAGTGCTCAGGGACGTCTCCTTTGAGGCACCGCCGGGTATGACGGTTGCCCTGCTCGGGCCGACCGGATCAGGTAAGACGACACTCGTGCAACTTCTGTCGCGCCTGTATGACTACGACCGCGGTTCGATTCGTGTTGACGGTATTGAACTTCGGACTATCAGAAAGCGATGGATGCGGCGACACGTCGGGTTTGTGTTGCAGGAACCCTTCCTGTTTGCAAAGACGATCAGGGAGAACATCAGTCTTGCGCGTTCGAAGTCGTCAGAGACGGACGTGTACAGGGTTGCTGAAACGGCAGCGGTACACGATGTCATAGAGAGCTTTGACCGGGGCTACGAGACCCCTGTCGGTGAACGCGGTGTAACGCTCTCCGGCGGGCAGAAGCAGCGGGTTGCGATTGCACGGGCCCTTCTGATGAAACCTCCGATCCTGATTTTTGATGACAGCCTCAGTGCAGTTGATACCGAAACCGACGCCCGAATCAGGAAGGCCCTGTCGACGGCCCGACACGGCGCTACGACGTTCATCATAAGCCACCGGCTGACGACGCTGGCGCAGGCCGATCTCATCCTGGTTCTCGATGAAGGGCGGATCGTACAGTCAGGCACGCACGAAACGCTGCTCGCTGAGACGGGGATGTATTCACGACTATGGAACATGCAACGTAAACGGCATGACGAGTTCGAGCAGGAACTGCTCGCTCAGGGGGAACGAACATAATGCATGCGTTCGAAGAGAAGGACTATTCGAAAAAAATCGATCTTGGTCTCTGGCGGAAGCTTCTCGGGTACGCGAAGGCTTACCGGCGGCATCTGCTGGGCATTAGTCTGGTCATGGTACTTGTTGCTGTCATAGACGCAAGCTTTCCGGTCATGACGAGATACGCGGTGGACGAGTTCATTGTCCCTGGTAATGCTGCCGGTATAGGGCTGTTTGCCGCCGGGTACGCTGCGCTTGTAGTCATGCAGGGCTTTCTCATCTGGGTGTTCATAACGCTGGCGGGCGCGGTCGAGACGGGAGTGTGTTACGACCTGCGTCGGCGTGGGTATCGACGGTTGCAGGAACTCTCACTCCACTATTACGACACGACGCCGACAGGCTGGATTATGACTCGCATGACCAGTGACTCCGAACGGCTCGGTGAGACGATCTCGTGGGGTATTGTGGACATAATGTGGGGACTCACGTCCATGACCGCTTTCGGGGTTTTCATGCTTGTCATGGACTGGAGACTCGCTCTCATTGTGCTGTCGGTGGTACCACCGCTGGCGATCCTGAGTTATGTCTTTCAACAGAAGATTCTCAAGAACCAGCGTATCGTCCGCAGGACCAACTCGCGGATTACCGGTGCTCTCAATGAGGGAATAATGGGGGCGAAGACGACAAAAACGCTCGTCCGTGAGGACGCAAACCTTGCAGAGTTTCAGGAAATCACCGGTGACATGCGGCGGTACTCGATTCGGACCGCGGTCATCCAGAGCCTCTATGTTCCTATTGTCCTGACGCTTGGAAGCGTCGGTACCGGACTGGCTCTGGTCTTTGGGGGGCAGGGTGTTCTCAGCGGAGCAGTCAGTTTCGGCGTGCTGGTCGCCTTTGTAAGCTACACGGTCCAGTTCTTCGATCCGGTTCGCGAAATGGCCCGGGTCCTGACCGAGTTCCAGAGTGCTCAGGCCGCCGCGGAGCGCGTCATGGATATGATCGAAACCGAAGCTGAGATTGTCGACGATCCGGACGTTGTCGCCAGGTTTGGTGATGTGTTTGACCCGAAACGCGAAAACTGGACCCGTGCCAGTGGTGAAGTTTCGTTCCGGGATGTCACGTTTACCTATACCGGCGGCGAAGAGGTTCTTCAGAACTTCAATCTGCGGGTCGATGCAGGGCAGAGTATCGCACTCGTCGGTGAAACGGGGAGCGGCAAGAGTACGATTGTGAATCTTTTGTGTCGTTTCTATGAACCTTCATCGGGACAGATTCTGGTGGACGGCGTAGACTATCGCGACCGAGGTCTGCTCCAGCACTACTCGAATCTGGGGTACGTACTACAGCAGCCTCATCTGTTCAGTGGTTCGGTACGTGAGAACATCCGGTACGGGCGGCTCGATGCCTCCGACACGGAGGTCGAGGAAGCGGCAGCTCTTGTCGGGGCAACCACGTTCATACGAAGGCTCGAGAAGGGCTTTGAGTCGGAAGTCGGCGAGGGGGGGAGTCTGTTGAGTGTAGGCGAGAAGCAGCTTGTAAGCTTCGCGCGCGCCATCCTCGCAGACCCGGTGTTCTTCGTATTCGACGAGGCAACGAGTTCGATAGACACGGAAGCTGAGCGCCTGATACAGAACGCTATCCGGAAGATTCTGCAGGGACGAACAAGTTTCATTATTGCGCACAGACTTTCAACGATCCGTGAAGCTGACCGTATTCTCGTGATCGCCGATGGTGAGATCGCCGAGGACGGCAGCCATGAGACGCTGATTGCACATCGGGGAATGTACTACAACCTCTATATGAACCAGTTTGCCGCTCAGGAGGAGAGCCTTCCCGTCTGGAGCGAAACTTAAGGCACTAATGGTCGGCGGACTCGTGATTAGAGTCCGCCACCCGCCCTGCCTACTCCTGCTCTGCGAGAAAGCGTTCCGCTTCCAGCGCCGCCATGCAACCCATACCTGCGGCGGTGACTGCCTGTCGCCAGACCTTGTCTTTCACATCGCCGGCGGCGAAGACACCGGGTAATGCGGTCGCCGTCGAATCAGGCATCGTAAGCAGATAGCCGGTCTCGTCGGTTTCAAGCTGTCCTTCGAGAAACGCGGTGTTCGGCGTATGCCCGATAGCGTAAAACAGACCGGCCGCCTCTATCTTCTGCTCTTCACCGCTGTGGTTGTTCTTTACGTGAACATACTGCAACTTGTCCTCGCCTGACACTTCTGTTGCCTCGGTGTTCCAGAGTACGCGTATTTTCTCGTTGTTCAGAACGCGCTTCTGCATTGCCTTGCTGGCTCGTAGCTCATCCCTGCGGACCAGCATCGTCACCGAGCTGCCGAACTTGGTCAGATAGCTCGCTTCCTCGCAGGCACTGTCTCCACCACCGATGACAACAAGCGGTGCGTTGCGGAAAATAGGCAGGGCACCGTCGCAGACTGCACAGGCTGAAATGCCTTTTTGCCACAGTCGCTCCTCACCCGGCAGATGCATGCGTTTTGCGGTGGCCCCGGTGGAGATAACGAGCGCGTCAGTGGTGTAGGTTCCACTCGGCGCGTGTATCCTGAAAGGGCGCGAACCAAGCTCTACCTTCGCAACCGTTTCGGTCTTGATCCGTGTGCCGTGATGAAGGCTCTGCGCGCGCATCCTGTCCATGAGTTCGGGGCCCTGTATACCTTCCGGGAATCCAGGGTAGTTCTCCACTTCGGTTGTCGTCGTCAATTGCCCGCCTGCGGCCACTCCTCCCGCCATGAAACCCTCGAACAGCAGGGGCGATAGTTCCGCTCTGGCCGCGTAGACTGCTGCCGTATGCGCTGCCGGACCGCTCCCGATGATGATAATCCGTTCGTGTGTGTCTGTACCCATTCGTGTTCTCCTCTATCCAATATATACAAATAATACTATACAATCAACAACCCTGTGTGTTGCAGCTTTTTTCGTGTATAATGCACGAAGAGGCCCGGTTCGTCTTGCGTTCGGTCCTGCAAGGGACTACGCTATATGTATAAAAAGTATCCTGGTCAGCGATCAGAAAAAGTCAAGGAATTCACATGGTTCCAGAAACCGGGTTACCGGTAGAAAACAGCCCCCTTTCCGAACAGGACCTCCGTCGTCAGATAGAGGAATACTATCTTCCGCGACAGCTCGTCGAGGCAATATTCGAGAACGGTGAGATTCCGAACCGATCGGTGGTGCAGACCGTCGGCATTGGATTTATTGATATTGCCGATTACTCGTACCTTTCCCGGTTCCTGAGTCCCGACGAAAACCAGGCGCTTCTCAACGGCCTGTACGCGGCTTTTAACGCCGTGCTGCGACGCTACGGCGGGTATCTGAACAAGATAGAAGGTGACAGCCTCATGTTTCATTACGGAGGGCTTGTCGACGCCTCCGTGCGGCAAATGAGCGAGGATGAGGCGGTATACTCAATAGCGGCGCGGCTCTTTTACTCCTGCGTCGAGATGCAGCGGGTCTGCCTGCTGTTCAACCGCGCAGACGACCGCTTTCTCGAGGAGCACCGCAGCCCGCAGGACGCTGAGATGCTGCGTCGCGCCTTTGACATCATGGAGCGCATGCGGGGTGACATGGGGATCTCCGAGAGTCTCAAGGCCTTCTTTCAGATTCGCATTCGCATCGGGGCTCACATAGGAACGGTAACCGTCGGAAACTTTGGCCCCGCAGGTGCCCGGCAGTGGGACGTCGTCGGAGAGCCGGTGATCAAGGCGAAACGCATGGAGACGACAGCGCCGGTTGGTGGCTTCCGCATGTCCGCCGATATGTTTGACACCCTTCAAAAGACCGGCATCGTCGAAGAGTATCTGAGGAAGTTCCGCTTCGAGGCACGCGAGCACAACAGCACATATCAGAATATTCAGCCTTCGGAATTGTTCCGCGAACAGGTCGTCACGATTCGCGAGAAGAAGAACGTCGCGTTCAAGACCATCAGCGTACAGGTGCATCCCGACCTTCCGGAAACAATTGCCGAGCAGGTGACGGTGCTGCTTCTGAATGGAGAGCAGGGAGCCGACCGCATCCTCGAGCTTCTCAAGTACTACCGCGGCAATCAGTACGTGGTCGATGCAGTGGAAAACACCCTGTTGCGGATCGGTGTCGGCCTCAGAAAGGCTCCGATGATACGCGCGATCTTCCCTTCAACCTATACGTCGATTGTCAAACGCGGGTATTCATCCGACGAGCTTGACCAGGAGCTGAATGCGACCTTCAGCCTCGTCGAGATATTCGGCAAACTGGGCGAGTATCAGGATGCCCTCAAGGATCCCGATCAACAGCTGCAGATAGACACGGCATTCTCTTCCTACGAGCAATACATAGATCAGTGCCGCAAAGCGATCGAACAGCAGTACGCCCGAACGAAGCGGATTGCCATACAGCGGGCGTACTTCTTCAACGTGGTCTATCCGCTTGTGTTCGAAAGCATGCGGGCGGGTATCCTCGAGTATCACTATCGATCCAAAGAACTTCCGGCGGTCGAAACGGCCTGATCGACCGGTTGCCTGTTCACTCACTCCCTGCCTATCTTTGCCACATGACATATCTGGTTATTGGTGGTTCAAGTGGCATTGGAAAGGCTGTCGTCGAGAGACTTCTCGCCGACGGACACGCTGTTACCGTATGGGCGCGTCGTGAAAAGCCCTCCTACGAGTCTGGTGATCCGGATTACGCACAGGTTGATGTGACTCAGGACCTTCGGGACGATCTACCGGTTCCCGAAAAACTGGACGGCGTGTTTTACGCCCCCGGAAACATACAGCTCGCACCGTTTCGCGGACTTAAGGTTGAATCATTCGCACACGATTACAATATAAACGTACTGGGAGCGGTGAGAGTTCTTCAGGCGGTACTACCGAGTATTGCCGACGGACACGGAGCGTCGGTGGTGCTCGTGTCCACGGTTGCTGCGACTACGGGAATGAACTTTCATACCTCAATCGCGGCGGCAAAAGCGGGAGTCGAGGGGCTTGCCCGATCGCTTGCCGCGGAGCTGGCGCCGAAAAACGTACGTGTTAACGTGATCGCTCCATCGCTGACCGATACGCCGCTTGCCGCAAAGCTTCTGGACAACGACCGAAAGCGGGAACGTTCGGCCGAGCGGCATCCGCTGAAACGCGTCGGCACGGTTGACGACATGGCGGAGGCGGTCACGTACCTTCTCACGCCGCGATCCGGCTGGGTAACTGCTCAGGTACTCGGTGTGGACGGAGGTATGTCCCGGATCAGTGGTCTGTAGACGCAGGTGTCGTACTCCGCTGGTGCCGTCGATATAAGTGGACTCGTCCACTGTCTCAGCTTTACAGACGGTCGCGTCGATGAAATTCATCTCCTTCGATTCGTTTCGCTTCCACAGGCTGACAGACCCGAGTCCGACGACCTCAGACTCTTCCAGGAGCACTTCGAACTCTACCATGCGCTCTATCTGCTCGCTGAAAGCGGCCTTCCCGGAAAGTACCTCCACGTCGGAATGGCGCATGTCTGTGTGATTCCGGTACCGGGCGAGGGACGTTGTGCGTGGTTTGATGAGGCGCAGGAACGGTTCTGCAACAGACCCGCGGCCGGGACGTACTGCGCGACTCATGAGACGCAGGATGCCGCTGCTCAGCGCGAGGGAAGCATTCGCTTCGGCGACATGAGGTCCTACTATCTCGACCGGCGGAATCTGAAACGCATGGACGCGTCGGGGCTCCGGCTGATTCTCGATGGTGTACTCGATGCAGCCCGGAATCACGAGCAGCTGTTTGAGGCGGCACAAAGGCTTGGACTTCCACAGGATGCGAGCCTGCGCCGACTTCAGGAGCGTTTCCGGCATCTTGTAAAAATGGAGCATCCCGACGTCGGCGGCGACCCACGCAGGTTCAGCGAACTCTACGAAGCTTATGAGCTGCTTCACGCTCACTTCACCCTGAAACAGAACGCCACAGACAGCTTTTTCGGTTAACTCAGGGTATTCCGGAGAATGGCGAAGGCTTTGTGCGCTCCGATAATGTTTCCGGCAGTCGGTCCGAGCATCAGTGCTGCCGCTCCCCCGCTTACGTACAACCGTTCGCCCCAGCTGAGATCCGGCTTAAGCAGGGGAAAGCCGCTAACGGAACACGGAAACCCTGCATCGACCGCCGTGGACGCTATCAGACTGCCGGCAGCGTGTTGTCCACAGAATCCGGTTGCACAGACAACCTCGTCAAACGGGCCGATGGTGGCAGAAGCAGTGGTCGTCAGCGTGATCCCCGAGGTATCGCTGGCCATCGAGCGAATGTCACAGACCATAAACCGGAGCGATTTCCTTGCGACACTCGCGCGAACCTTCGCTTCCAGATCCGGAGGGATGGAACCCGGACGACGGGCACTGATGAGTTCCGCCTCACGATCAGGCACTGCCTTCTGCAGGAAACCGCGTAGTTTCTTCGGCCCCATATAGCCGGGATCCGAATCAAACATTGACCGGCGTATTCCGTGTGGACTCAGGACGGTGACCGCGTTCCGGACCGAGCGGCGACAGGCGTACTGCCAGGCGCTGATACCGCCTCCGATGACCGCTACAGTCCGGTCGTCTGCTTCGCCGTCTTCGATGTCGTCATCGTACACGTGACGGATCTGTGGGCGGTGCGCCCATGCGGGAAGCTTCGGTTTTCCGGGGCCGGTGGCCAGAATGACCGACTCGGCGGCAATCGTTTCTGTTTCGGTATCGGCCAGCCACGACTGGTCCTTTCTACGCAGCTTTCGCACCGTACCTGCCCTGTATCGTACATCGATACCGGTTGTTTCTATAAGATAGTCAAGATGAGCGTGAAAGACCTCAAGACTCGGTCGTGCGTACGGTTCCCGAAAATGTACCGCGGAGTCGTAACCCCGTTCAGCGGCCCATCGACGCAGGGAACGAAAATCCGTTCCCATGTTATGGCTCGATGTGCTTCTCAGGTGGGTCATGCCGACGGTATGGCAGCGACGTCGCCATGCCTGCGCCGGTCTGTGCCACGGGTCGAGGACGATCAGGTCGTCGGCCGCGAAACCGGCTTCCTGCGTCAATGCGCCGGCAAAAAACGTTCCGTGTATCCCCCCACCGACGATGAGTAAACGCGTTGCGACCATGCCCGTAAGTGTGCACAGGCGTCTCCGTCTCGGCAAGTCGATGTACAGCCACGACCCGCAGACTTGTCCGACGAGTCGTCTTCAATGCATATTACGGTCACTATGGATGCAGATGTAATCGTTGTCGGAAGCGGGCATAACGGTCTTGTTACCGCTGCCTACCTCGCAAAATGGGGCTATAAGGTAGTGGTCTTCGAACGTCGCGACACTATTGGAGGCGCGGTGTGCACCGAAGAAATGTTCGGTGGCTTCCAGATGGATGTCGGAGGTTCGGCACACTTCATGATACATCACACTCCAATCGTGTCCGACCTCGAGCTCGACCGCTACGGGCTCGATTACATTCCGCTCGATCCCTTCATGTCTGCACCTTTTGAAGACGGCACCTCGATCTCGTTTTATCAGGATCTCGACCGTACCTGTGAGAGTATTGCACGGGTCAGTGATCACGACGCGGAAGCGTACCGTGCCTTCATTCGCCAATGGCAACCACTGAACGAAGGTATTTTCGAGTTCTTCCAGAAAGAACCGACATTCGGCAACATCGGTAGAACCTTTATGTTCCGTCGGATAAACGAACGTGGCACCGACAAGGTCGATATGCTCAGAAAAATATTCCAGAGTTACGGCAAGCTGCTCAGCGATACCTTCGAGAGCGAGAAGATGCGGGCAGCACTGGCATGGTGGGGAGCCCAAAGCGGACCGCCGCCGACGGATACGGTTACCAGTGAGTTTGTCGCATGGCACTCGGTTGTTCATAAGAAAGGCCCGGCCCGTCCGCGGGGTGGCAGTGGCATGCTTACCCAGGCGCTTGCTGCCTACATACGGGATCACGGTGGCGAAGTGCACGCCGGAGTCCCGGTGTCCCGCATTCTGGTGGAGCATGGTCGCGCAGCCGGGATAGAGCTTGAGAACGGCAACCGGTACACAGCAAGGCGCGTTGTGAGTAACGCCCACATCTGGGTGACCTTCAAAAAGCTGTTAGCGGACTGGACCCCTCCTGACCTGAATCGTCGGCTTGACACGATTCGTGTCGGGAACGGGTTTGGCATGGTGCTTCGATGTGCCGTCAACGAGCTCCCGAAGTATCGCCTTTCCGACGGTAATGGAGATGAGATCCTCAAGGGGATGCAACTCCTCTGTCCAACCGAGCAGTATCTCATCGACTCCTACGCTGACTATTTGAAGGGACTGCCCTCGGAGAATCCGGCTGCAATCGCTATGACCTTCAGTCGTATTGACCCGACACTTGCACCTGAGGGAAAACACACCCTCTTCGTCTGGGGACAGTACTACCCATACAAGCTGCGCGATGGTCTGAAATGGTCGGACATACGGGAACGGGAAGCAAAGAAACTGCTCAGGGTCGTAGATCGCTTCGCACCGGGAGCTTCGGATGAGCTCATTGACTGGTATATACAGAGCCCGATAGACATTGAAGCAAAACACAACATGCCGAACGCGAACGTAATGCACGTCGAAATGACCACCGACCAGATGTTCATGTTTCGCCCCTTGCCCGAGTTCTCTCGCTACAAGACACCGCTCCCAGGGCTTTTTATGGCAAACGCCGGCATGCACCCGGGCGGCGGAATCTTCGGCGCTCCCGGGTACGCGTGTGCCCATACACTAAAGAAAGACCTTCGACGCCGCCGTTGACCAGGTGACGGATGATCACGCGTCACTGTTCAGTCAACGATTCGTTTCTTGAACTCGTCCCAGGCTTTGTCCTGATCGAGACGCGTGTACTGTTTCGACGGTGAAGGCTTCGCGCCACCTTTTTCGCGCTCCTGTGCAGGCGATTTTGCAGGTGATGCGGGCCGACCCGTTCGTGACGCGGCAGCGCTGCCCGACGCCTGAGTCCTGCGGCCGGACCGGACCGACTCGCTCTGCTTTGGTGCAGATAAAGGTTCGCGGGAGGCTTTTGGTGGCAGGGTCGCCTTTGAAGCCTCTTCGACGAAACGGCTGCGTAGTGCTTCGTGTCGACCGAAGAGCCGGTAAAAGATCTGACGCACCGGTGAGAGGTTGCGAAACGAACGGTCAAAGAGCTCGAGCATGTTGAGGTCGAACAGTACCGCCAGATCGTAGAACTGCGTTGTTCCCGGCATGAAATGACGCTGCATGATGCGTTTCAGTTCCTCGACATCCTTGATGGGGCCCTGCTCACGTGCCCAGATCACGATCGCTTCAGCAACGACTTCGGGACTGTTCAGGAGTTCAAAAAGTCGGGGGTTGTCCATTCTCAGGCGATCGCGAACGTCGGTGACGAGACCTTCGCGGCTGAAGAACACGTCCCTGTGTTCGCGTGAACCGCTTCTTATATGCTGCGACAGCATGGAGCGATACGTTTCGTTGTAGTTCCGCGCGGTCTGTTCGAGTTCATCGATAAAGAAACGGTAAATCGACTGTCGATGGAAAAACCCATCGGTCAGTTCGACGAGTTCGCCGACGACCTTTCGCGACGGTGCGGTGAGCGCGGTCTCGAGGAAACGACTGCGAAACTGTGGGAACTGCTCTTCGTACTCTTCTTTGAAGCCTTCAAGAAGCTGCTCAAGCTCGTCGCGACTGATGTATCCATCGCTTCGAGATGCGATGTTCGTGAGTACCGTCTTGCAGTCATCGCGTATGCGCGTGTCGAGCTCCTTCTTTCGCCTCAGATTCGTGAGCTGACCGTCGACGTAGGCATGAAGGAACTCCGAGGCGACAAAGAAATCCCTCGAAACCGGAATCGATCGCTGAGCTTCCAGAGCATCCCGATTTGAGAGAACCGTACCGGTGAGCGAAAACCAGAACCGGGGATCTTTGTTGGTAATCCCCTGTTTGAGCTCGGTGATGCTTGAGTGAAGTATGCGCGAAACGGCAGCGGCAAGATTACTGTTTGTCAGATCATAGCGAATGCGCTGAATAGCGAAGCCGGGAAAGCTCCTCAGACGCGATCCCGGCACCATGACGCGGGCTCCACCAGGGGTGGTAATTCGACATATGGCGGGTGGCGA
>SKXQ01000001.1 GCA_007128315.1 Spirochaetaceae bacterium
GCATGGCTCCGCTTCTCCCGACGTCTTACTGACCCGATTCGCCAGCTTGCCGACACCATGGAGCAGTTCGAAGGCGGAAACACGAACGTAACCGCAGAGATTCAGGGTGATGATGAAATCGGCGAACTCGCCCGTTCGTACAATCGTATGCTCGGTCGGCTGAACGAACTGTTTCGCCGGGTGTACGATGAGCAGGTTCATCGCAGGGATGCCGAGTGGGATGCGCTGCAGGCGCAGATTAACCCGCACTTCCTGAATAATACCCTGAACTCTATCGGGTCTCTCGCACGCATCAAAGGCGCAACCGACATTACCCGCATGGTAGCGGCGCTTTCGCGAATGTTCTCGATCATCCTCTATGAGAAGGGTCACGTCGTAGCGCTGTCGCAGGAGCTTGAGTACATCCGCCTGTACGTGCAAATACAGAAAGTCAGGTTTGGTGATCGCCTGGAGTTCGAAAGTACAGTATCCGAACAGTTTTTGAGCGTGTGTGTACCGAAATTCGCGCTTCAGCCGCTTGTGGAAAACGCGATCGTGCACGGAATAGAGCAGAGGCCGGAGGGTGGTCGTGTCAAAATTCATGCGGTTGCTGTGGATGGTGGTTCTACCCTGGAGATACGGGTGCACGATAACGGCGTCGGAATGGAACCGGCGTTGCTTGCGGATATTACGGCGCGCGAACAGCAGGTAAGGGCACGGATCGGCATACGGAACATTCACGAGCGTATACGGGCGAGTGCAGGAGACGGCTACGGGCTCCATATTGAGAGTGAGGCTGGCAAAGGAACAACAGTGACGGTCAGATTGCCTGCGAACGGCTGTGAGGAGTCCCTGCGGTGAAGTTTCACATACTCGTCGTTGACGACGAAGAGCTTGCAGTCGAGGGCCTCAGGGTCTTTCCCTGGGAGTCGTACGGATTCGAGCTTGCGGCAAGCTACACTGACTCGCGACGTGCACTCAACTGGTGCAAGACCCATCCCGTTGACGTAGTCCTCGCTGATGTCCGCATGCCCGGCATGACCGGACTCGAGCTGGCTGCGGTACTCAGGGAGTCGCTGCCGGATGTTCTCGTGATCCTGTTTTCCGGACACAATGAGTTTGCGTATGCGCAGGAAGCGCTGCGTCAGCAGGTGTTTCGTTATGTGCTCAAGCCGGTGGATGATGAAGAGCTTGGGCTTGCCTTGCAGGATGCTGCAGTGTTCCTGCACGAGCGGGAGCACCGAAAGCACTGGACGCAGCAACTTGCACGCGACTACTGGTTTCGCGACCGACTGCTTGATCGTCGGGTCGAGAGCGATACGACTGAGCTCGCGGGTCTTGACCCCGCACTCGGTGACAAGACCTGCTACGTGCTGTGTGTCGTAACAACCGAGCGCGATCTGGCCTCTCTGGTCCAGACCGCCGACGGAGTCGTGCAATGTACGACGCTTCGTGCGAAGGAGTGGGCGGTACTTGTGACAGCTGCGTGCGCCGACCGGTTCTGCGAATGGCTCGAGCGGCATCATCTCGTTTCCGGAGTAAGTACTGAACACATCGGCCTGGCCGAGGTCCGGCAGGGGTTTCTTGAAGCCCGACAGGCAGTGGAAATGCACGTTCTGCGACCTGCGGATTGTGTAATTCGCTACGAGGATATCCCCGGGTCAAACGACGCTGCGGTTGCGCGGGATCTGGTTCAGGCAGGCATTCTTGCCGGGAGCATCGTCCTCCAGGACGAGACTGACTGTTTCAGGAGTTTACACAAGCTGTTTGACGACCTCATAGAGCATGCGGCGTCTCCAGAGATCGTCCGTCGGGCGGCCTTCATTCTCGCCGTTGGTGTTCAAAGAACGCTCCGGGAAACGGCATCCAGCCTGACTGCAGACGAGCTTTCGGAACTACCGAACCTGTTTGCCATGGTCGACGAAGCTGTCTCGATACAGGAACTCGTGGAACGTTTTCATTCGGCCATTCACCGTATCCGGAACGTCGTGACGCAGGTGTGTTCGCAGGAACGGACCGACGGCCAGCTCCTGCGGGCGCTCGCCTTCATCGATGACCACTACCACGAACCGATATCACTGGATGACGTAGCGGAGTATGTGCACATGCACCCGAGCCGATTCTCCGTCTGGTTCAAGAAGGTAAAAGGAATGAACTATATCGACTACCTGACACGACACAGAATTGACAACGCGCGGCAGTTATTGCTGTCGGCTGACACACGGGTGCGCGACGTCGCAGAGAAGGTCGGGTTTCAGGATCCGCGGTACTTCGGTCAGGTTTTCAAGAAAGTCGTTGGAATTACCCCCGGTCGCTACCAGTTACAGCATGGCAGGCACGACCTGGTACAGGAAGGATAAACGTTACTATGCACACACCGAATCTGCTATTTATCTGGACCGATGAACAACGTCCTGACACCCTGTCGGCCTACGGAAACACGCAGACCCGTACGCCGAACATCGACAGACTTGCCTCCCGGAGTACCGTCTTCGAGCACTGCTACTGCTGCAGTTCGATCTGCACGCCATCGCGGGGGTCGATTCTCACCGGGCTGTGGCCACATCAGCACGGGGCGACACAGAACAATGTCCCCCTGAACCCCGACAGCAAGACCCTGGCCGAGTATATGCCCGATGGAACGCATTGCTCGTATCTTGGAAAGTGGCACCTCGGGGATGAGATTTTTGCGCAACACGGCTGGAATACGTGGATGTCTATCGAAGACGACTACATCAGGCATTATGGGAAAGACCGTGACCGTCGTACGAGAAGTGACTACCACCACTATCTGAAGCACACCGGCTATCCCTGTGACGAGGACACCGAGGGCGGACCGATCTTTTCGCGTGATTACACGGCAAGCCTCGGGGAACCACACACGAAAGCTGGCTGGCTGGGGAGACAAGCCGCTGAAGAAATCCGGGTTCGAGGTTCCGGTGAAGCTCCGTGGGTCATGAGCATCAACTTCCTCGAGCCACACATGCCGTTCTTTGGCCCCTTGAACCACTTGTACGACCCGGCCGCTCTCGAGGTGCCTCCCATATTTAATCGGGTGCCGGACGACCCGCTACCCGGATCGTACCACAAACAGACCCTGGAACACGCACAGAACGGCTACGACGGACAGGATGTGACGACAGACCGGGGGTGGAGACGGCTCCTGGCAAACTATTACGGTCTCGTAGAGATGGTCGACAACGCGGTCGGGACCATCCTTCGCTCGCTCGAAGACAGTGGGCAGGCCGACAATACCATCATTGTGTTCACCTCCGACCACGGCGAAATGATGGGGTCCCATCGCATGCTCGGGAAAGGGGTCTTTTATCAACAATCAGTTGAAGTACCAATGTTGATTCACGTCCCCGGCCAAAGCGAGCATCGCCGCGTTGTCGAGAACTTCAGTCATATCGATCTGCTTCCCACACTTCTGGAACTGCTCGGTCAGGATGTCCCAGCGAACCTTTGCGGATCGTCTCGGGCTGATGTGTTGCATGGAGGTCGTTTACCGACCGAAGACGTATTTCTCTACTGGGACCGGCGACCCGGTGCAGGGCCGGACGTACTGAAGGGTCAGACCTGGCGAGGCATTGTTACTCCCGACGGCTGGAAGTACGCTGTTTCCCCGGAAGAAGAGTGCGGCTTGCTCTTCAACCTCACTGAAGATCCATGGGAAGAGCGAAATCAGTTCCTTGAGCCCGGTCTGGGTAGCCTGCGTGCGGAGCTCGGTAGCCGCCTCGAGCGGTGGATGCGAGAACAGGGCGACAGTTTCTGAAAAACTATTGCGTGCTCTACGCGATAATCGCTGTTGCGATCACACTCACCCCTACTGCGAACACATTGGTAATGCTGTGCATCATCATGGGGTAATAGACACTCCGTGATTTCTCATAGCAGATGCCGTACACGATTCCGAGTCCGATCGCGTACACGATCTGGAATGGGTGATAGGTCAGCGCGAACGGCGAGAGCGACACACCAACGTGCGCCAGGCCGAACACAATCGCGGCAACAAAGTTCGCACTGCTGACGTGCTTCCCGGGCAGTGCTCCCTTCACGTACAACGCGAGCATCGTTATCGCGAATGACCGGAAGATAAGCTCCTCGGACGGTCCGGACAGAAGGAGCTGGAAGGCCAGCTGTCCGACGATGTTCCGTGTCGTCAATGGATACGGGAAGGTCTGAAACGTCCCTGCAGCGAGGACAATTACCATGGAGACGGCGATGTAGCCGAGAAAGATTATGACGAACAGGCGCACGTACCAGAATCCGACCGCGGGGTCGCCCCAGCCAAAGCCGAAGTCGATGTTCTTCCTTCGGGCGAGCAGCACCATGATGCCGAGGACAATGAGCGCCTGTACAACGTGATGCACCGAAATCCACGCGAATGCACCGTCCGGATCGATCCGTGTATAGGTGAACAGATCCGCAACCAGCCCGCCGATACGCGGGGCACCCAACAGGACAATCGACACCAGCACTATCCAGCCGGTCTGCTTGAGCAGCCTCATTATCTGTGTTTCTCCTGTAACGGCTCGCCTCAGCGAGCGGGAGCAGTCTATCATGCTTCGAAGCAGCACCGACAACTGTTTCCATAGCGCCTCTGAACAGATTTTCCACATATTGCGAGAACTTTCCCGTAGCGTGTTTTCTGATCGGCCGCCTACGCTGTCTTTCAATACAGGCGCAACGATTGATTTGCGTCGACCAGGGAGGTCCTTATGAAAAAACAATCCACATGGATTGGTGTTATTGCAATCGCGATGCTCGTGCTCATGACCGTAGCACCGGCGTTCGGTGCAGGTCGGCAGGAAGCAGCTGCCGAGGAGCAGATTACGCTGCGATTCAGCTGGTGGGGTGGTGAGACGAGGCACAATGCGGTACTCGATGCACTGGATCTGTTTATGGCCGAGAACCCGAATATACGGGTAGAGGCAGAGTTCAGTGGCTGGGACGGGTATATCGACCGGCTTCGAACACAGATGGCGGCGAACAATCAGCCTGATATTTTCGTTGCGGGGCATGAAGGGCCGTGGGAAGTACTTCCGTGGAGTGCGCGTGCTGACATCAGGGACTTTGATATCGATATCAGTGCCTACA
>SKXQ01000073.1 GCA_007128315.1 Spirochaetaceae bacterium
GATTTCGAAGAAATCGCACGAGGTTGCCCCGGCTTCAGCGGCGCCGACCTGGAAAACCTCCTGAACGAAGGCGCGCTCATAGCGGCTCGCACGCAGAAGACCGTCATTACCAGGGACGACATCATGGTTGCCCGAGACAAGATTCTCATGGGTCTTGAGCGCCGCAACCTCATTATTACCGACGAAGAAAAGAAGATTATTGCCTATCACGAAGCAGGACACGCAATTCTCGCCGCGATCCTTCCGCATGCAGACCCTCTGCACAAGGTCACCGTAGTCCCCCGTGACAGCGGCGCTATGGGTGTGACACAGCAGCTTCCAGCCGGCGAGCGCTACGTATACTCGCGCGACTACCTGCTCGACCGCATCGCAGTGCTGCTCGGCGGACGGGCCGCCGAGGATCTCGTTATCAACAGTATTTCTACCGGCGCCGAGAGTGATTTCAGCGAAGCGACCAAACTTGCGAAGAGCATGGTCACCCGCTGGGGCATGAGTGACAAGATCGGACCCATGGCGCTCGGCGGTGATCGCAAGGATGTCTTCCTCGGTGAGGAAATGGGCAGACCCAAGGACCACTCCGAGGAAACCATGCGCGAGGCGGACGTGGAAATACGACACGTGATTACAGACGGCTACAAGAGAGCGAAGGAATCGCTTACCGAGAAGCGAAAGATACTCGAACAGCTCGCCGAGCGACTGCTTACTGAAGAGGAAGTTTCCGGCAAGGCCGTGCTTGAAATGCTTGGCATCAAGGCGCCGGAAGCGCTCGCCGCAGCCGACTCCGGCACTCCTACCGGTCCGACCGGTCCTGCCGAAATCTGAGCCTCGAAGCCGATTCAGGAAAAAACCGCCCGGTGCCGGGCGGTTTTTTTATGCAGACACGGTCGCTCAGGCAGGCTTTTTCAGGATCAGAATCCCGTTATGCCCGCCAAACCCGAGACTGTTACTCATAGCCGCTCTCACCTGAGCCGGTCGCCCGACATTGGGTACGTGGTCCAGATCGCATTCAGGATCAGGCGTATCGAGGTGTATCGTCGGCGGAACGTACCCGTCGATTATGCTCATGGCGGTAATGACCGCTTCGACTCCACCCGCGGCGCCAACGAGGTGCCCCGTCATTGACTTCGTCGAGGATACCGGAACCTTATACGCGTGCCCACCGAACGCACCCTTCACTGCTTTTACTTCGGTGGGATCGTTAATAGGTGTGCCTGTTCCGTGGGCGTTTATGTAGTCGATATCTTCCGGCTGCATGCCGGCGTCGGCAAGCGCTGCCCTCATGGCGGCTATCGCACCGACTCCCTCCGGATGAGGCTGCGTCAGATGATTGGCATCGCAGGTCATAGCCGACCCGGCGACCTCGACCTTCGGTACCCCTCCACGTTTCGTCATAAACGACTCGCGTTCGAGCACCATCAAACCACATCCCTCGCCCATGACAAAACCGTCGCGGTCGGCATCAAAGGGGCGGGATGCTCGTTCCGGCGCGTCGTTGTACGCGGTGGAAAGCGCCTGAATCACGTTAAATCCGGCTATGCCCATGCGCGTTACGCAGGCTTCAACCCCGCCTGCGATCACGACGTCGAGCATCCCGGCGCGCAACCACATGAGCGCCTGGGTAATGGCGTCGGTACCGGATGCACAGGCTGTCGCCATCGACAGAACCGGCCCCCGTATTCCGTGCGCAATTGCAATATTCGCCGGGCCTATGTTTGTAATGAGCTTCGGAATGGTCATGGGAGGCACCCGACCCGGCCCCTTTTCTATCAGCGCAAAATAGGAACTCTCAAGGGTTTCGAAGCCCCCGATGCCGACCCCCATCATAATGCCAACGCGATACGGATCGAATTCGCCCTGCCTGAGACCGGCGTCCTCGATGGCCTGTGCAGCTGCTGCGACCGAAAACTGCGAGAACGCGTCCATTTTTCGCGCGTCGCGCTTTTCCATGTAGTCGGAGGCGTTGAAGTTCTTTACTTCGGCAGCGATCTTCGTGGCGTACTCGTCGGCTTCGAAGCGGGTAATCGGTCCAATGCCCGTCCGCCCCTCGCGCAGATTCTTCCACATTTCGCCGACGCTGTTTCCGACCGGGGTTATCGCCCCCATTCCTGTCACAAATACGCGTTCAGACATTTTCCGACCTCCGTCGTTACATCGCCATGCCGCCGGTAATCGGCAGCACCTGTCCGGTCATGTATGATGATGCATCCCCCGCAAGGAAGACACAGACCGAGGCCACTTCTTCGGGCTTGCCTACGCGCCCCATAGGAATCTGACTCACCAGCGCCTCACGTTGCTCCCCGGTGAGTTTACCGGTCATGTCTGTCTCAATAAAACCGGGGGCAATTGCGTTGACCCGAACGCTGCGACCGGCGACCTCGCGGGCAAGACTTTTCGTAAGTCCGACCATGCCCGCCTTCGAAGCGGCATAGTTTACCTGTCCGCCGTTCCCGATCAGACCGACAATGCTTGTTACGTTGATAATGCTTCCTGAGCGCTGCTTGATCATAATCCGCGAAACCGTGCGGCACGTGTAGAATGCACTCGAAAGATTGACCCGCAGCACATCGTCCCAGTCCTCGTTCTTCATGCGGAAGACCAGACCATCCCGGGTTATGCCCGCGTTATTCACGAGAACGTCGATAGACCCCATGGCGGCATGCAGGTCTTTCATGGCTGCGGTGATCGATTCTTCGTCTCCCACGTCCGCCTGACGGAAGACAACCGACCCCCCGTGCTTCGAAGCCATGGCCTCAAGCGCCGTGTGCTCCTCTGCTTGCGTACGGGACACATACGCAACGTTCGCGCCTTCGGCGAGGAAGGCCTCGACTATCGATTTCCCGATGCCACGCGAGCCACCCGTAATGATTGCATTTTTTCCTTCCAAGATCATTCCGTTACACTCCTGATAATCGGTCAGCGACCGACAATGACCACAACCATATCACGCCTCAACAGGCCGTGTACACAAGCCACCACCCGTGTACTTTTCCCCGAACCGTGATATTTTTTCTCCAGACTGATGATAAAAATTCTGCCGCTTGCGGCCATCCTGAGCATACTCCTCTTCTCCTGCGACATGGGCCCGTCCCTCGACCGCCCTGCTCACGAAGTTACCGGGCCCGGCTTCCGCATAATTCACCTCGGGGAGAACCGCAGGAGCGCGTTTACGATAGATCTGTCACTCGATCGGGCGTCAGACGTTTTTGTGGTGTTCACCAACCCGACGGACAGCAGCCAGACGCTTCCAGAGCTCCGTGTGAGCCCCGAGACGGCGTTCCAGTCGCTGCGCCTGAACGCGCTGTCGTCGTGGGAAAACACCAGAGTCGCGCACAGCCTGTCAGGCACCGGTACGCTGTCGGCGACGACCAGTGACGCTGTGAGTGCCGACACAAGGGCTCCCGTACACCGCGGAAACGCCCGGATCGGCGTGCCCGGTCTGCGCGAGGTTGATCCCGCGTGGTTTGAGGATAGCGGCGATGCCGCGGAGGCGGACGCGACATCCGAACCGGAGGACGTGTTGCGTTCAAGCGGTCTCGAGGCGTCAGAATATGAGGCAGGGGAAACCGCAGAGACGCTCTGGCGGCTTCTCAACGCGGACCCCCTGGATTTCGAGCCCGTGGAAGCAACGGTCCGGTACTTCGACGAGCCGCTTTCCGGCTTCCGTCTGGTGATATGGGTGGAAAATGATCTCTGGGACGGAAACGGAGGATCCGGCAATATCCAGCAGGACATGGTCGATACCCTGGGCGATGCGCTGACAAAGACCGAATCGGGTACGAGTGTATTCCAGACCCTCACGAATACGTTCGGACAGCCCTGGGGAGAGACTGCCGTCAGCGGAGTCCTGCCGGAGCACACCGAAACGGTTCACGTGTTCCTGGCAGATATTGCCGAAGTCGGCAGCAACCTCGGCAACGGCTTTGTCGCCGGCTACTTCTTCGCACGAGACGTGTTTCTGAACTCGTCAACGACGAGCAGTCTGCCCGGCAACGAGAAACTCATGGTCTACGTGCACGGCCCGGCCTTCGCCACCGGCGCCGGCGCCGGAACGTGGGAACTGACCGACTTCTGGCCGAGCGAAATGGCTCTGACTACCGCGCACGAATTGCAGCATCTGATCAACTACTACCAGTCCACTGTCCGGACGGGTCGAAAGCGAACCGATGTCTGGCTCGACGAGCTCATGTCCGTGCTGTCCGAAGAGCTGATCGCGGAACGGTTTCGCCAGTTCAGCGAGTTGGAGGCGTTGCCAGATGCCGACAGCAGCTTCCTCGGCCCGCGGGGGGTTCCACCTGGCGTCCGTCGGCCCATCGACACGGTCGAAGCCGTCGGAAGACTCGTAGATTTCGTGCTCGTACCGGATCGGGCTCTCACGGTCTGGGGAGGGGCTGTGCAGTACGACTACGCGGCAAGTTATGCCTTCGGCACCTGGCTCGTGCGAAACTTCGGCGGCGTCGGGCTGCTTCCACGCATCCACGAGAGCACATCTACGGGCACCCGCGCTGTCGAGGACGCGGTGCGGTGGCATACCGGCGAGAGCCTGACCTTCGGCGAACTGCTCGAGCGATGGGCTGCCGCAAATGTTCTGAGCGACCGCAATATTCCAGCCCGGTCGTACCGGCTTACAGCGAGCGCCTGGTTCGACAGCGAGCCTGGTGCGGGCGACACATCGGTATCAGAGCAGATTCGCCTCGGGGACATTCCCTTCCGCCAATATCGACAGGCCGTAGACGGTGGAGAGACCGGACTGTTTACATTCCCGCCGAACAACAGCTCAATTGTCTCACAATTGCACGGCTCCAGCCACGCCCCGCACTCGAACCTCTACTACCAGGCGGCCGCCGGCCATACCGGCCCCATAACCCTCGACATCACAGGTGCCCGAGCCGGACGTGCGACCATCGTCATCCTTGAAGATCAGTAAACCTCCGGTAATGGCCCAGCACGGGCTATCACTGTTACATTAGGGGAAATGGCAAAAAAGCGATCCAGATTCATTCTCTACAGCGGTATTCTGATTCTCGCGTTTCTGCTGTTCGACCCCTTCAACGTCATGCCTGATCGGGGCGTCCGGAGACCGGGGATCGACGCGGAACGGGCGACTGCAATGGCGCAGCATCTCGAGACCATGCACCGAAGTCCTGAGGACTACCTGCTCGATACGCTGCAGGAGAACCGGATCGTTTTCCTGGGCACGATAGGCAGAATCAGGCAGCACGCGGAATTCGTCGCGCAGATGGTTGAGGCACTTCCCCTCTCGGGGGTATATACCCTGGCGGTCGACTTTTTGCTGGCTGACGATCAGGAGGTCGTCGACGCGCTGGTCAACGCAAGCACGTTCGACCGCCGGACAGCTGCGGACCTGCTGCTGCGACGGGATGTCCTGTTCGGCTTCGAGGATTATGTTGACGTTCTCGAGGCGGTGTGGCATTACAATCAGGGCCGCCCCGATGGCTCCGAAGCGATACGTGTGACAGCCCTTTCGCAGCGCTTCAACTATGCGGCAATAGAAACGCGGGAGGACATACAGAACCCCGAACGGATGCGTGCGGTACTGCCTGACGGCCCCCCCGATACCTACATGGCAAATCAGATCCTCGAACGCATCGTTGAAACAGACCGGAGGACGCTTGTTTTCATGCGCAAGCCTCACGCCTTATCGGGATTCAACCTTTCGAGCGTCGCTGAGGAAATGGCGGAACTCGGTTTCGAGAATGTACGCCCTGCGGGTGTGCAGGTTCGTGAAGCGGTTGGTGACGGCGTCGTGACGATCCTCCTGCACGGACCCTGGCCGGATAACAGTCGCATGCAGGGAATGAACTACGCAGCCGACGGCTATATCGAGGCGGTACTCGACAGGCTTCCTGACGGTCTGCAGCGTGCGGGGTTTTCCCTGGGAACTGACCCCCTGGGAAGTCTCGGTATTCGCACTACGCAGCTCGGTGACCCGGAGAACCCGCGTGCTTTCCGCGACATTGCCGACGGGTACCTCGTCGTTGAGCGGAGCGCAAGACTCGCGGCGAGCCGCGTAATACCAGACTTTTATACGCGCGAAAATATCGAGTACGCGCGACAGAACTTTCCGGGGCCGCCTGACGACTCCATGGATGAGCAGTCTTTACAGGAATATTTCCGGGGAATCGTACAGGCCTTCGACAGGAGTCTGAGGGAATTTCGATAAGCCGAGCGGCTTGACCGAGGGCTGGTCAGTCCGTAGAGTCACGGCTTTATACATCAAGGAGCAGTCAGTGCAAGCACAGGTGACAGGGATTGGTGCCTACGTACCGGAACGGCGGATGTCTAACGACGAAATCGCGCAGATCGTCGACACATCGGATGAATGGATACGCAGTCATACCGGAATCGGTTCGCGTCACATTGCGGCTGACGACGAAGCGGCTTCTGATCTCGGCGCACGGGCGGCTGAGCGAGCCATCACGGATGCGGGAATCAGCGCACACGATGTGGATATGATTCTCCTCGCGACCTCGACTCCTGACTACCCGGGGCTCCCGTCCACCGCGTGCATCGTACAGGATCAGATCGGCGCCGGGAATGCCGCCGCCATGGATCTCGTGGCCGCCTGCAGCGGATTCGTCTACGGGCTCGAGACGGCCCGGGCCTACGTGGAAAGTGGCCTTGCACGGACGGTGCTGCTAATCGGCAGTGAGGTCTACAGTCGCATTGTTAACTGGAAGGACAGGAGTACGTGCGTACTGTTCGGTGATGGCGCGGGTGCCGCTGTCATACAGGCGCAGGAATCGACCGGATCGGGGATACGGGCATCGTACCTCAGGAGTCGCGGGTCAGATGCGAAGAGCCTCTACAGACCCGCCGGCGGAAGCAGAACGCCGCTCGCCGACGGCGACACAACCGATGAGCGGTCGTTCCTGTACATGGACGGACGTCGGGTCTACAACTTTGCCGTGTCTGTGCTTGTGGAGATCATTACCACGCTCCTTGAACGCGAAGGTCTCACAATAGACGATGTCGACTACATTGTTCCTCATCAGGCAAACATCCGCATTCTCGATGCCGCGGCCAGGCGCGGGGGTATACCCAAAGACAAGTTCTTTACGAACCTCGAAGAGTTTGCCAATACTTCAGCGGCCTCAATTCCTATCGCTCTGGATCAGATGAAACGCTCAGGCCTGATCAGCCACGGCAGCACCATTATGACCATAGGGTTCGGTAGCGGCCTGACGTTCGGTGGTAACCTGATTACGCTCTGAGGCCGATGGAGCGACCGGGGTGTTCGGCAGGGAAAGCGTAACCGCGGTACCATGGCCGAGCCCGGACTTGACGTCTATCTGACCGCCGATTTTTCTCGCGAAATCATGACAGAACAGCATTGCCAGCCCTGCTCCGCGCTCTCCGTCGGTTCCAGCGGCCTGTTTTCGCGAACCCCAGTCGAAGAGCGTACTGATCCGATCGGGTGGTATTCCCACGCCCGTGTCCCGCACGCGTATACGCGTCACCTCGCTGTCTTTCTGCACTGAAACGGTGATACGCCCGCCTCTGGTAAACTTGTTGGCATTGGTCAACAGATTCCAGATTATGAAAATAAGCACATTCCGGTCGCTGCGTACGATTTCGCCGGCTTCGATTTCGACAGCCAGGGCGTTGGATTTCGCTGCAATATCCTTCTCAAGCGGCTCGAGAATTTCCCGCACCAGCGACTCGAGGGGTATATCGTGTATCAAAAACGGAGCTTCACCGAGCTCGCGCGACGACCATCCTATCACGTTACTGAGCAGATATTCCGTGGACTTGAGCATACTCGCAAGCTCGTCAAGAAGCTCCTGCTGCTCATCTGCGGTGACCGCATTGTTCTGAAGCAGTGATATGAAGGATACGATATTCGCCATAGGAGAGCGAAGGTCGTGAGCCAGAATAGCCATGAGGCGCGACTTGAGGTCAGAAAGCTCCTGCAGACGCCTGTTCTGCTCCAGTATCTGTGCGTGAGCCCGTCGAAGTTCAAGCAGGGTGGAGACATGGCGAGACAGAACACCTAACGCGGCAATCTGCTCTTCGGTGAGTATCCGTGGCGTGCGATCGATTGCACAGAGAGCGCCGATCCGTGCCCCGGAGGCGGTTGTAATCGGCATGCCCGCGTAAAAACGAATACCCGGGTTATCGGTGACCAGCGGGTTGTCGTGAAAGCGCTCGTCAGTGGTGGCATCCTCGACGACGAAGAGCTCATTACCCAGGATTGTGTGGGCGCAGAAGGCAACATCCCGAGGTGTTTCGCGATCCTCAAGCCCGACGGCAGCCTTGAACCACTGGCGGTCCGCATCGACAAAGGAGATATTGCTGATTGGTGTTTCGCAGATTTGTGCGACAAGGTGCACGATATCGTCGAAATCCTTTTCCGCGTCCGTGTCGAGAATGTCAAGGCCGCGAAGCTCAGCAAGACGTTTATCTTCGTCGGCCGGGAGTTCTGCTGATTTCATTATACTTTATTTCCTTACATTCGGTTTCGTGCAGCTGGCTGTTCGACTCATAGTATCAGCATTGGAAACGGATACGCTACGCTACTATCGGTCCCGGCGGCCCTATTACGAGAACAAATGGCACCGATTTCAGCAGGAATGCGCGGTGGTACGGGTAATAACCGTGTTTCGACCACCCCGTTTCGCCTCGTAGAGTGCTGAATCGGCGATCGCGATCTGCTTGTCGAGCGCCAGCTGCACAGACCCCGGCGTGGATGCTGCACCAACGCTTACGGTGACCGTCCCGGTACACGCGCACATATCGAGTGCTTCGCGCTCAGCGCGCAGGCGGTTCATGATCTGCCTGGCTGCGTTGTGACCGGCGTCTGGAAGTATCACGAGGAACTCTTCTCCACCGTATCGGATGATTATGTCGTCGCGTCGGATATTCCGGAAAATGACGTCCGCGATCCGCAGTATAACCGCATCACCGGTCTGGTGGCCATAGGTGTCGATGATGCGCTTGAAATGATCCATGTCGATCATGGCAACCGCGTTCTCAGTGTAGAGCCTGCAATACTCTCCCCACAGTCTCTGCGCATCGTGTTCAAGCGATGCCCTGGTAAAGGAGCCGGTAAGCGGATCCTTTTTCAGATGTGAGATTTTTCTCTCGATAAAGCGCTGATCTCCGAGGACTATTGCTACAATACGCGCAAAGGCCTCGATGAGACTCAAGTCCTCACTTCTATACGCTGCCGGCGTGAGACTCTCAATCGACATGACAGCAATGAGCACGCCGTCAAGTCAGATTGGTGCGGCAACCAGGGACCGATAGATCACGCTCTCCGACAGGCCATCCATGATCACCGGACGATGTTCTTCCTGTACTGAACTCAAAGCTGCCAGGTTTTTCGGCGATGTCGAGTTTCCGGCGCGCGATCCATGACGACAGCGTGGGTTTCCAGCCATCGCCAGACGCCATCACCGTCGCAGACACGATACTCACAGAACGGTTCGTCTTCCTTCCCTTCATTCATTCGGCGCCAGGCCTCGAGATAGGAAGTGCGATCATCCGGATGTATACGTTTCTGGTACTCACCGTTTCGAAGTTCCGCATCGGTGAATCCGTAGCTCACAAGCAGCCGACTGGTATATCCGGTATCACTGCTGATATCGGCGAAAAAGAGACCGAGGTCGTCAAACGTTTTTCCGAGACCCAGAGCCTGAATAGCCTGAAAAACGTCGCCAATTTTTTCAATCATCTTTTACAATGACAGTATCACAACAGCGGGCTCAAGGCACAGGCAATAGCCGCTCCGACCCGGGCATTATTATACACAAGCCTGATATTCGATTTCAGGCTTTCGCCTCCGGTTATCTCCGAGACGCGCGAAAGCAGGAACGGAGTTACCTCTTTGCCGCTTATACCCTTCGATGCGGCTTCGGCGAGCGCCTGCGATATTGCCCCGTCAATGACAGCTGCGTCCATTTCGTGCTCGAAAGGAATGGGGTTGGCGATCAGAGCACCCCCGTCGAGGCCCATGCCCCACTTCGCGCTGAGCACAGCCGCCGCTTCTCCTGCGTCATTGACGCTCGCGTCCACACCGAAGCCGCTTGCACGGGTGTAAAATGCCGGGAACTGCCCGGTCCCGAAACCAATGACGGGAACTCCTTTTGTTTCGAGATACTCGAGTGTCAGACCGATGTCGAGTATGGACTTCGCACCGGCGCAGACGACCGCTACACTGGTCCGGGCGAGTTCTTCGAGATCGGCGGATATGTCAAAGCTGGTCGCTGCACCGCGGTGAACGCCACCTATTCCCCCGGTCACGAAGACCCGTATACCGGCGAGCGCGGCGATGATCATGGTCGACGCAACGGTCGTCGCACCGTTGCGTCGACCGGCCACGATGACCGGCATGTCCCGCCGCGAAACCTTTGCGATATCCGGACTGCTGCCGAGAAAATCAATTTCGTCCGCCGTCAGCCCCGCTTTCAACCGCCCTTCGATGATCCCGACGGTAGCGGGTACCGCGCCCGTGTTCCGTATAATGTCCTCGACTTCGGCTGCCATAGCTATGTTATCCGGGTAGGGCATACCGTGTGAAATGATCGTAGACTCGAGCGCGACGACGGGCTGTCCGGCAGTCAACGCCCGGAGCACGTCAGGATGAATATCGAGATGTCGGTCAAGACTCATATGCGTTCCACTTCCTTTTCGAGACGTTCGGCTGAGATACCGGGTGCAATCGTCGATCCACAACCAAGAGCCCAGGAGCTCAGCACAAGACTGTATTTCACCGCCTGTAACAGCTGACTGCCGGCGAGGTACCCATAGATGAGGCCTGCCATAAACGCATCTCCGGCCCCGGTCGTACTGACAACAGGGCAGTGCAGCGCGGGAACAACGCACACCCCTGTTTCATCAGCGCAGACAAGCCGCCCTGCGCCACGGGAAATAACAACATTCCTCACTCCCTGCTCGCGCAGTGCGGCTGCGGCCGCCTTGCATCCGTTTTCGTCCTCGCAGCGGATACCAGTCAGCGATTCCGCTTCCAGATCATTCGGTTTGACGGTATGTATACCGGAGAGGATGGGTATAAGTTTCTTCGCTTTGGCCACCGAGACCGGATCGATAAAGATTGGCAGGTTTCCAAACGTTCGGCACAGATACTGCAGAAGGGCTTCGTCGAGATTCGTGTCGAGTATGATCAGATCCGCTGCCTCGATCAGACTGCGATGCTGCTCAAGATAGTCAGGTTCAAGACGCGAGTGAACTCGACTCTGTATGATTGCCACATCCATGTCACCGTCTGCGTCGAGCACGGCAAGATACGTCGCGGTAGACTCTTCTGCAATAATGCGGGTTGCCGAGCAGTCAATACCGGCCTGCGATGCACCACTGAGTATGAGCCGTCCCGCATCATCATTACCCACAGCGGTGATCAGACGCACCGGAATTCCCAGCCGGGCAAGGTTTTCGGCGATGTTCCGCCCTACACCGCCGGGCGTGATCTCTACATTCCCGGGGTTAGAGTCGTGCCGACGGAGTTGCAGGTGAGGATACCCCTGAATATCGATGTTAGCGCCGCCAATTACCACGACGTGCTTCCGATGTCCCATGACTGTGCGCATCCTATCTCCACCGTTGAATTCAGGCAAGAACTGGATACCGCGGCACCTCCGGGATTCTTGACACTTCCACTGTCTCGGCCAAAGCTTGGCGTAATGCAACTGCCGTTTCGGGTTTCAGTCACAGGTTTTTTTGTCCTCAGCACCGCCACACTCGTGCTGTTCGCGCGTGTACTGGCCGCCAGTATAGCGGTTCCTGGTGTAGTGACCATATCCATAGCCATCATTCTGCTTGGGCTTATCGCCGGTATAGTACGCGAAGCTGCGTCGATCCGGACACCCGAAGGTACCACGGCATCGCCCGATACAACGGGAGTTCGCACTGCTGCAATCGATCTCTCGATGGTCGTCGTCGGTAATGCATTGACCTTCGTTCTCAGCGTCGAGTCGGGTCTCGGACCAGTCGTAGCGTCATCAGTCGTCGGCCTTCTCGCTGCAATGCTCGTACGCAAACACGCAACAGCCGTATTCTGCGGCTCATTCGTCGGTATGTCGTCTCCCGATGTATACGGTTACGCGGGAGTTGTGCTGTTTGCAGGGATATGCGCCGGTGTCGTCTTTGTCGCTGCAAAGCGGGTCATGAACGGTTTCGGAGGGAAACTCGGAACCGTAGCCTTCACCGGAGCCCTTTCCGCGTCATTCTTGCTTCAGGCGCGGCTTGGAAGCCTTCCCGTTCCGGTCGGCACCGATGCGCTGTGGGTTCTCGCGTACGCTACGGTCGGAGCGGTGGTAACCTATGTGTTAAGCGTGCATCTGCGAAACGGGCCGGTACCTGCGTCGGCAATGGTCGGCCTTCTATCCGGGCTTCTGCTTCCTGTACTCCACGGACCACAGCCTGGGACGCTGTTCGCTGTCGTCGCCTTCTGCGCATCTTTCACGGGGATGAGCTCGCCGGCGCGGCTGCCGACAAGCATTCACATTGCCTGTGCCGGCCTGATCACCGGGCTCGTGTTTCTGTACGCCTCACCGTTCTTCGACGGCGCCGGCGGAAAACTCGGCACCATCGCGTTCGGGTCAAGTATTGCCGTCTGGGGATTACAGCAGCTTCGGATGAGACTTCAGTTTGTCTCCGGAAAGGCCTACCACTGAGAATCAGGTACGTTCTGCCTGCGCTGCATGAAGTCGTCGAATGCTTCGTCCTGCTGCTGCTGCCAGAGGGCAAAATCGCCTTCGACTATTCCTTCCCAGTCGTCCCAGGGCGACTCGTGCTGCTGCATGTAGGTCTGTCGGGTTACCGGCTCTACGGCAGGTTGTGGCTGTTCCGCGGTTACAGGTGGTGCCGGAGGCGCCTGATAGCGACCCATGTCCCACTCACCGGTGGTGACCTGTCCGCCAGCCAGAGTAAAACTGCCCTGCCCGTGCATTTCGCCTGAACGAAAACTACCCTCGTAACGATCACCGTTCTGCCAGACGTACACGCCCTGTCCTTCGAAGAGTCCGTTCACGAACTGGCCCTCATAGCGGTCGCCGTTTCGCATGGTCATAGCACCTTGACCGTGAGGTTCGCCGTCCCGGAGATCTCCGCTATATGTACCTCTTGCAAAGGCTATCGCCTGCTGTTCATTCACCGCTTCAACGACTGCGACATCCGTGAGCACGCGTCGGGCACCGGCGAAGCGGCGTTCCCAGTATCCCCCGCTAAGGGGAGTTATGTTTACACCTCGATTGGGACCATTTGATATCGCGTGGATAATCGAGTCCTGCCCCATGTAGATCGCGACATGAGTTATTACCCCCGGCGTCGCTCCGGTGGCGAAAAAAACAAGATCGCCTGCGCGGAGCTCCGAACGGTTGATGGGTGCACCGAAACGAGCCTGATCGCGCGAGATGCGCGGAATATCCGGCACGAGCGGGCGAAAGACACGCTGCACAAATCCGCTGCAGTCGAAACAGGGAAGCATTACACCGCCGGTGCAATAGCCTGCACCCTGATAATCCCGGGCGACGGCGAGTACGCTTGTCTGTACATCGATCGCCCCGACAGGTACCAGATGAGTCACAAGCAGAAGACAGATCACAGCGCTGCCAGGGTTTTTCGTTACACTCACTTCAATTCCTCCCTTATAATTCCGGTATTATGAAATCGTATTCGGGTATACTGTTTTCTCTTGTTCTTGTACTCGCGACAGGATGTGCCGGGCTGCCGATCGACGAATCGACCTCGACCATCACGGAAGCTGCGGGGGCACAGGAAATCCGGTCGAGCTCCCTGACCGGAACGAACGGCAGACTTCCGGGCGACCTGCAGTCGTGGCCCCTCGATGATCGTCCGGTCTTTATCGGGTACAGCAACCGCATGCTCGACCGCGAGCAGGAGGTCGAAGCCGCACTCAGGAACGCCGCCGAGCAGGTCTCGCGCTTTGAGCTCATGACTGCCGTCTACCAGTACGTAGCGCAGACCGACGGGCGTCGAACCGGCTCGGTAGACTCCGTAGTAACAGACTGGGATGAATCCGTAGTCCCTGATCTTATCGGGTCTCTTGAAGTGTTGCGTCGTGAACAGCTGCTCGATGGCACTATTGTGTATACGAGTGTCAATCGAACGATTCGAAGTCCGCTTCCGGCTATGAACTCTGTCATCGCCACAAGCTCTCAATCGGGCTGGGTCCGTCAGCCACCGGAAATCCCCGGCTATATTGTCGGTGTCGGGGTGGCTCAGCGACGACGTACAATGGCTGAGAGTCTTGCCGCGGCAGACGAACGCGCGCTTGTGGATATACTGCTTCAGACGAACGCCACGATCCGGCTGCTCGAAGAAAGCCGAACGCGGGAACGGTCTACGCAGACGCTGACCACGGTTGCCCAGGAAGCAACCGCCACGCTGGGCGGCTTTCTGGTTCTGGCCCGCCACGTAAGCAGTGACAGGCGAACGTTCTACAGCCTCGCCGTCGCGCAGGAACCCCCCTGAAAGCACCGTGTGATCAGTTTGATCCGAGAACCAGTTCATTCAGGAATCTCCGGAGATCTCGCGCAAAACCCTGTTCTACAGATACGGCCATATCCTCGTAGGCGAGTGCAGTCGCCCGCTCCACGGTAATTCCCGATGCCCTGCCCTGATCGCTGTAACTCAGGAGGCTTGTACCGCCCGAGCGCCCGAAAGTCGCGCTGAACGCCCATGCGACCGACTCAAAATCAGGGTTCAGGTCAATAGGCTCGATTTCGAACGCTCCTTCCACGGTAAGAACCGCTGTAGAATCGCTGATCGGAAACCGCTCGGCAGCGACCGCACGCCTGATTATGGGTAGAATCCTGTTTTCGGCATCCCCGGTGACGCGTATGGCTACAGGAAGGGACTCGGCTGCGTCGGTACGGCGCGAAACGATTGCACTTCTGCTGTTGCCGGAGGGCAGGGTCGCGCTCATAGGCGGCGAGATTATACGCAGCTGATCCCGGAGCATTTCGTTGTTGGCGGCAACAGCTTCTGCGGCAGAGAGAAACGCGTATCGCCGCAGGGGATCCTGAGATCCGTTCGCCTCAGCAAGATAATCCGAAACCTGAGCTTCGTTCCGGTTTATCAGATCCACATACAGACGACCGGTCGCCATGCGTTCCAGATATGCGACGATGTGTACGCGATTATCAGGTGCCATAAAAGCGTCGCCGAACTGCACGTTCAGCAGGGTCTGCGCCGATCGTACATCCCGGACCTGAGTCAGATCGATTTCTGATTCGGTCATGGTGCCGGAATCGGTCATGAGCTCACGATATCGCTCGCGTGTCGTTTCATCGACCTGTATCTCGACCTCAAAAGCCTGCGAAAGCGCCGCGAGGGCCTGCTGCTCGGCGTCGCGCCTGTCGCGACCACTGCCCACCGCAGACATGTACCGATCCTGCGGATAAACGTTCGACGGATTGAGAAACCATTCGGGATAGCCACCGGCAGGCGTTGTCTGCTCACCGGGAGTCGCACAGCTAATGAGAGTTCCCAGAACAGCGACGAAAACTAATACACTCTTTGTCATTACGACGCTCCTGTCTATCCGTTAAAAAATGATGATACCAGATTCGGTGATCCGGGGCGGATGTGGACGTCACCCAGATCGTCCCTCCAGAGAAGCCCTCTCGGACCGAGGTACTCTACCTCTATTCGATACGTCCCCGGAGCGAGGGCCCACTCACCGGCGTGTGCAAATGCGGGGAAAAACCGCGAAATGCGCAGGTCCGCCTGCTCGCTCTGATCGAGGGCGATATCTGTTGCAATAGAACCGATCGCGCCGGCCAGCCAGCCTATCGCTGAACCACTGGCCACACCTGCTTCTTCCATCGCCCGTCCGGCGCGCTGTCCGGCAATGCCTTTCAGTGTGGCACGAACGACCGAGCGCACGAAGACGATGGGCCGCGAGACCTGGAACGTCTCGTAGGCTATGCGCTGCATGTCTTCAAGAAGTCCGACGTCGCCGAGTTCCTGCCCGTTTGCCAGAACGCGAATCCGTGTTACCTCCGAGCCGCGCATTTCCATACGGGGCAGCTCAAAACGGAAGTTGTAGCCCGCCTCTACGGGAAACTCGAAACTGAGGTATGTGCTCGGGATCAGGCCGAGATCGTCTTCCTGACTGACAATAACAATGACCCGGTTCCGTTCGGTGCGTATGCGCAGAGTTGACGCCCGTTTGATGGGGGATCGCCCCGAAAACGCAATGACGCTTAACGGGATACCATCGGTGGGTTCTATGCTTTTGCTGCTGATCGGGTTACTGTGCGGGTACAGTGTCCTCTGCTCAGCGAAGGCATTCTCCATCTGCTCGAAACTGATGCGGGCGCTATCCCTGTTGCCCTCCGACCGATAGATCACAAGACTGAGATAACGGGCAAGGGCACTGTTGTAGAATCGCGTGTCACCCGGGTCCGGCGGTGGAGCGCCGAACTGATCGGCTGATGCAAACCCGGCGGCAAGTGAACGGTACTTGGTCTCAAGGAGGTTGAGCTTGTTGTCTATTCGTCTGATCTCGACAAAGGCTGCCTGCGGATCATCCATCGCGAGGAAACTCAGAGCATTGAAGACGTTCAGGTAGATGTCTTCAAAATCCTCTCCGGCGTAGTTCATCGCCGTATCGTTGAGCAGAAGACTGGTAGCGGCCTGACGAAGCTGCAACGTAAAGTACTCCTCGATCAGGCGCTCAGCCTCCTGGAGCTCAAGTACGCTTTCACGGTGTCGTCCGGCGAAATGAAGGAGCATCCCCCTGTCGAGATGCAGAAGGACTCCATCACGGTCCGTATAGAGCGTTCGCTCGTTCTCCTCAAGAAGGTTAATCGCTCCGTCAAAGTCTCCGCGCTGGGCGGAGCTGTCGATCTCGAGAAAGAGCGTATTTCGTGTAGTCGTACAGGCAGTGAAGCAGATCAGCAAGCCGAGCAACAGCAATGTCGCCCGTGTCATTCGAAATACGCTGGCGGCTGGCACTGACCTCACGACCGGCATGCGACTACCACCTCGCGCGTGGTTGAGCGATCAGTTTTCGGATTTCTATCGTATTAAGCCACACGATTTCATTTGACTGCATATCAACAAGCTGAAGATCGACCTGATAGGTGACAACGCGCTGGCCTTCGACTGCATCGGTGATCGAATCCACGGCCCCGTACATCATGAAGTCAGCACCCGTCTCTGCCCCTAGTCGGGCGACCGTCTCTGAACGGGCCTGTGTCTGTTGATCGAGCCGTTCCGCCCGTATCGCTTCACGCGCCGAATCTCCTGCCACGAATCGGACCTGTCCACTGTTTATGAGCTCACGCTCGATGTTGCGGATAAATATATCAGTCTGTATGTGTTCCGAGCTGCGGTTCCGGACATCACCTACAAGAACCACCGGCGCCCGGGACCGCGCCTGCTGGAAGTTTCGAAGCCATGGGCGGCTCAGAGCGTCGTCCACCATGTCGCGCGCAACGATACGGCTGTCCGTATCGTTCCACCGACCGCTGAGATCGATCTGCTCATCGAGCCCTGTGCGGGTAACAGTTCGCGTCGCGCATCCCGATGCCAGCAGAACAGCTGCCACAAGCATCACAAGTCTGACTCGCCTTTTCATAATCTGACCTTCCTTAGTGTTCTGATTACCTGTAGCGGCACCGGCTATAAGCCCTGTCGCCTCGTACCGCCGGGCAGGATGTCAAAATCCATCATGTCATACAGTCCGAGAATGTACCGGGTATCTGCAACTGCACGCAACGCATTATTGCGTTCACGCTGGAAACGATCAAGGAGACGTCGGTGACTGGCCGATAACGCAGCCTTATCGCTATCCGACATGAGGCCGACAAGCTGTGCAAGCGTGAAATACGTCTCTTCAAACTGGGCGAGTGATCCTCTGGCTCCGACAACGGCAGTCGCTGTCTGCGTCCGCAGGTTTACGGCATCCGATGCCTGGAGATCCGGGCGAAACGCAGCCTCTTCCAGGCGCTCCCGAAACGGTAAAAGACGGTTCGCCGAGGAAACAAAGGAACCGTACAGTCGATCGAATCGTTCAAGATATGGTTGTATGAACAGTACCGGATTCGCGGAAAACGCCTGAGTGCGCAGATCAAGCCAGATGTCGAAGTAATCGTCCATCCGCTCCACGGGGATGCTTACCGAACTCATGACACCGGAAGAAAGTACTTCGACAACCGTTCCCGGCCGGACCAGCTGCTCGCCACGTTCGGTTCGCGTCGCTACAACGCCGGACCGGGTACCGACGAGAACAGCCCCGTCCGGTGAAGTCATGACATCGAACTCCGTCCCGCGGACACCGGCCACAACTGCCCCTGAGCGAACATTGAGAGACCGGTTCTCCCGCAGACCGTCGGTGACGACCCTGACCCTGCCGAAAAGCAGGTCTACCCGGGCCTCAGTCTCCCCGCCCGCATCACCATCTCGGAGAGAGACGGTGTACGCCGTATTGGATCTGATAATCACGGAAGCACCGACTCGATCGACAAAAGAAAACTCAGCGTTTCCGTTAGCACCGGTTTCGACGACTTCGCCCTGCGACAGAGACTCTCCGAAACCGAAATCCCACGCGTCAAAGACCCGATCGCCCCGGGAAATCTGTACATCCCCTTCGAAGTAATCGAGATTGCCAACAACCTGGGCGGACACGCTCAGGACCGAGAAAAGCATAAACGTCACGACCACTCCACGTGACATTGTTTTCATTATTTTACCTCGCCTCATAAAAGAGCCGGACCCACCCGTGCCGAAGCACGGGTGACGGCTAGCGAATAGCTCGTTTCGCTCTGGTCAGAAAAGCGACTAGTTCTGACTTCCACCTTGCGGAGGATTGTTCTGAAGCTGGCGATCAAGAGCCTGTAGAGCCTGGTCAGCCTGGAACTGTGCGAACGCGGCGTCCTGGTTTCGCGAGAATGCCTCAGCTGCTGCCTGGGTAAAGCCGCCGATCGGATAACTCAGGAGCGCGAAAACGGTTCCGTCCTCGCCAATGAAGACTTCCTCGGTCCGGGTGCCCTGCAATGTGGTCTGAGTCACCTGGCGTGAAACGTTTTCCACGAAGTTCACGACCTGCGTTTCTCCATCGGCGCCGGCTTCCTGAAAGTAGTCAATCATTGCAGCTTCAATCGTAGCATTCATCTGGAACGCGATGTCGTCGCGGGCACGGGCAAGAGCGGTACGGCGTGACTGGTCCAGACTCGAGAGACGGGCGGTACCGACACCGTAAATCGCATCCTCAGCGACCGGCGGATTGACGTAGAAACTCGGAAGGTTCTGCATCTGCGAAGGCTGCTGCGGCGCGGGTTCGGCCGGCGGTGGGGGAGGGCTTGCACACGCGGCAATGAAGACTATCCCCAGAACTATGACACCAAATATAGCTGATCGTTTCATTTCGGACGATCCTCCTTTCCTTTACTTTCGGGTATTCCCGTATGACGGTACTATAGCGACATTCTTGCCACATTTCACGGATTCTGGCAATTGATCGGAAAAAAACCCTCAAGCGCCTCATCGCGCGTCGACAAGGCGCCGGATCAGCCGCGCGGCAGCTGGGACCTGGAGGAGTTTCGCTCGTCTACGAGCGATCCCGGAACGAGGGGCTGGCTGAACGGTTTCCGGTTCTGGAACGATTTCTGTTGCTGTTTCGACCCTTGTACGGGGTATGCCCGCCGTTGCCGCCGCCACCTTTCGGTCTGCCACGACCCGGTGAGTGATCACTCCGGCGCTCTGCAGGGGGATCGATGTGAAAAGGGTGATCGCGATCGACGGCGATCTTCATACCGGTAAGTTTCTCCACCGCGCGCAGGGACTGTATTTCCTCAGGTGCACAGAACGAGATCGCCGAGCCTTTCGCCCCGGCGCGACCTGTCCTTCCTATGCGATGAACATAGGTTTCCGCGTCGGCGACTGCAGGCATTTCAAGATTGATGACGTGAGAGATATCGTCGACATCGAGTCCTCGTGCGGCAACGTCGGTCGCGGTGAGAACGTGGACCTTCCCCGAGCGGAACCCTTCAAGCGCACGCTTCCTTTGTGCCTGCGTGCGATCTCCGTGTATGGAATCACTCTTTATTCCCTCTTTTGAGAGAATCTTTGCGAGGCGTGCGGCCTTGTGTTTAGTCCGGGTGAATACGAGTACCCGAAACATTCCCCTGTCCTCGATCAGCTGCTTCAGCAGTGAAATTTTGGAGGTCGCTTCAACAAACAGCACCGACTGCTCAATTCCCGTCACCGTGAGATTTCCTGACTGGCACTGCACCCGTTCGGGTCTGGTCTGAATCTGCGCTGCAAGTCGTTCAATCTCTGGTGGCATAGTTGCCGAGAACAGCACTGTCTGACGATCGGAGGCAGTCATATCCGAGATTCTGCGCACGTCCGGCAGAAAACCCATATCGAGCATGCGATCGGCTTCGTCGAGCACAAGGTATCGAACCTGTGACAGATCAATGGCCCGGTCCTGTATGAAGTCAAGAAGCCGGCCGGGAGTGGCAATGAGCATATCGGGCTGACGCGAAAGCTCTCGAGCCTGCACGTGTTTGGATGCACCTCCAAACACGACAGCCGACGTCACGTTGGAGTGCTTTCCATAAGTGGCGAAGCTCGCAAAAATCTGCTCGGCGAGTTCGCGGGTGGGGGCAATGATCAGCGCTCTCGGTCGCGCCTGGCGTCGATCGCCTTTTCTGCCTGCCTTTACACCGTCGTGTGCTGGCTGACGTCCATCGCCTGAAAGTGTCTGAATAATCGGAAGCACAAACGAAGCGGTCTTTCCACCACCGGTTTGTGCGGTAGCGAGGATGTCCCGACCTGAAAGCAGGAAGGGAATGGTACGGGTCTGTACTTCAGTCGGCGCGTCGTAACCGCAGGCCTCGACTGACGACAGTATATCCCGGCTGAGGCCGAGATCAGAGAACAAAGTGTCTGACATAGATATCCTTTGAGGGAGTGTGATAACGCACTTCCTCGTCGGGAGTAACTCTCAAACGGAGTGCGTAGCGGATTAGTACCTAATATAAAGTACGCATTGGTCGCCTGTGTCAAGCGCCTCTGCGGCATCGGTAGGTTCGGCCCTTCTGTTCTGCGAGGGCAGCCGCCTCGTCGGTCGCTCGTCTGACATGTTCGAGCAGCTCAGCCTCCCGGGACCGGTAATCCGGGGGGATCACGATGGGCTCGCCGAAATGCAGGTGCAGTCTCGCAAATGGAAGCGGAATCTGGTAGTTGTCCCACCGTTTGCGAAACGTGATCGAGTGGCTGAACCACGCCCCGGCGGGAACAATGACATTCCCGCTTTTTCCGGCAATGTGAATGATGCCGGGTTTCGGAACACGCGCCGGCCCGAGCGGACCGTCCATCGCTATGGTCCCGTCATGGCCTTTCTTCAGATACCGGATGAACCCGAGCACCCCCCGGGCGCTCTTCTTTGGCCTGTTCCTTGAACTGATGCGAAAATCCATGAACCCGAAATGGTTCAGAACATATGCCAGCACGTCACCGCGCCAGGAGTCTTCCACGAGGGCGGATCCGCCCTTGTGACGGTACCAGTAGATGCCGACAACGGAGTACTCATGCCAGACCCCGAAGATGACTCTGGTGCCCTGCCGGCGGCAGTGCCTGAAGCGATCGATGGGATCGTCGATGATGCGTATGGAGGCACCGATCAGCCTGTACATGGACAGTACGACCGAGCGGATGAGTACGGTTAGTAACCAGACCATTGGGGGAACTATATTAAAGTTTCATGAGTTCCCTCAAGCAGCCTGCCCTCTATAGCCGCCGTCTTTTTCTGTAGGTCTTCGCGGCGCGCTTCGCCCGTATTTCGGCCTCGTTCGTCGCGGAGTCAAGCTGTTCAAGCAGCTCTTTCTCGCGTGACCGGTAGTCTGACGGCACTTCAATCGGATCGCCAAGAACTATATGCAGACGACCGAACGGGATGGGGATGCGGTAGTCGTCCCATCTTCCTCGCACTTTCAGCGAATGACTGAAGTATGCGCCAACGGGAACAATCAGATGTCCCGTCTTCGCGGCGATCTGCAGGATGCCGGGCTTACCCCGTCGTGCCGGACCAAAGGGCCCGTCTACGGTTATGCTGCCGTCGTGTCCGTCACGAAGATACTTCACAAACCCGAGTATACCCTGAGCCTTGTTTAACGGTCGTTTCTCATCCCGGGCGCGAAAATCCTGTGTGCCGAAGTGGCGAAGGACATTCCCGAGAACGTCCCCTTTCCAGGAGTTCGCAACCAGGGCCGACCCGTGCCTGTGCCTGTACCAGAATATCCCGACGACCGAGTACTCGTGCCACAGCGCAAAGATCACTCGCCTGCCCTGACGATGATACTTACGGACCTCGCGAATGGGATTATCTACAATCCGAACCGTGTTTCCTATCGTCCTGTAAACGGCAATGAGAAACAGACGCGTAACAATACTGAAAACACGCATGATTGGTCCGTCATGCTGTGGGCCTGGTTTTCGCGATCTCAAAATCAGCTCCGGATAATGGAATGTTTTTCTGTATATCCGTATGGTAATAGGGAATACTACGAATATCTATAGGGCGTATCTATGAACACAGCATGGCACACGCAAAATATCGACACAATTATCGAGAATCTCGAAAGTGACGAGAAATCCGGCGTCTCACAGAAGCTTGCAGAGACGCGGCTGGAGGAACACGGCCGTAACAGGCTGCCGGAAAAGCAGAAACAGGGGCCGCTGTCACGCTTCTTTTCACAGTTCCATAACGTGCTGATCTATCTTCTGATCGCAGCAGCAGTCATTGCCGGGTTTCTCGGCGAGTGGATCGAAGCTGTTGTGATTATGGCGGTCGTGCTGATCAACGTGACCGTCAGCTTCATACAGGAAGGCAAGGCCGAGAAGGCACTCGAGAGTATCAGGGGTATGCTGTCGCTCGAGGCACGCGTCACTCGAGACGGAGAACGACGAACCGTGGACGCCGAGCAGCTCGTTCCGGGTGATCTCGTGAGCATCAAGTCCGGCGACCGTATTCCGGCGGACATCCGTTTTATCAGGGTCAAGAGTCTTCGCGTTGAAGAGGCTGCGCTCACCGGTGAGTCCGAGGGGGTCGAAAAACAGACAGATCCTGTTGACGAAGACGCCGCCCTTGGCGACCGGACATGCCTCGGGTTTTCGGGAACCACCGTGACCTACGGTGAGGCACAGGGCATCGTCGTGGCCACCGGTGCTGACACCGAAATCGGACGAATCAACACCATGATTTCAGAGGCGACTGAACGGACAACTCCTCTCATTCGGAAGATTGACCGCTTCGGAACCATTCTCTCGGTCGTAATACTGGGCCTTGCCGGTGGATTTTTCGCATTCGGCTATCTCGTTCAGGACTTCGCGCTGGAGGAGATGTTTCTCGCGTCTATCAGTATCGTAGTCGCATCGATTCCGGAAGGCTTGCCTGCAATTCTGACAATCACCCTCGCACTCGGTGTACAGCGCATGGCACGACGGAATGCCATCATCCGCAAACTCCCTGCGGTCGAAACCCTCGGCTCGGTCAGTGTCATCTGCTCGGATAAGACCGGAACGCTCACACGTAACGAAATGACCGTCGTCACCATACAGACAGCGACGGCTGAGTACGAGGTTAGCGGAACGGGCTATGAACCTGAAGGAAGCATATCTCTGGCCGGTCAGGACGGTAATACGGAGCCTGACACCGAATCAGAACTCGAGGCGGCCGTTTCGGAACTGCTGCGATGCGGACGGGCCTGCAACGACAGCTCGATCACGAAGAATGAGGAAGACGCGTGGGTAGTTGACGGCTTACCAACCGAAGGAGCGCTCATTACGCTTGCACACAAGGGCAGTCCGGGCGACCGGGAACCTGAACGCCTCGACTCCGTCCCCTTCGAGTCGGAGCATAAGTATATGGCAACCCTCAATAAGACCGGGGATGGAACAAAGATCTACCTCAAGGGCGCTCCCGAGCGGGTATTCGACCGCTGCTCGGAACAGATGGACAAGTCCGGCACGAGCAAGCTGGACGTCGATGCCTGGAAAAAACGGGTGGACGAGATTGCCGGCCGTGGCGAACGCGTCCTCGCACTCGCCGCCCGGGAGGAATCATCCTCTACGAACAGCATCGAACACGATGATCTCCGGGAAGGGTTTACCCTGCTCGGACTCGTCGGGATCATCGATCCGCCGCGCGAGGAGGTCGTACAGGCCATTACTGAATGTCACGAAGCGGGGATCAGGGTCATCATGATTACCGGTGATCACTCGATCACGGCCGGAGCAATTGCGGAGAAACTCGGCATTGAAAGTCGATCCGAACCGGTGGTCGGCGCGAAAATCGAATCCATGGATGATGATGAACTCCTCCAGGCGGTACAGAATCACAGCGTATTCGCGCGTACGAGCCCGGAGCACAAGCTGCGGCTCGTCAAAGCCCTGCAGGAAAACGGAAACCTCGTCGCGATGACCGGCGACGGTGTCAATGATGCGCCTGCGCTCAAGAACTCCGACATTGGAATCGCCATGGGTATCAAGGGCACCGAGGTAACCAAAGAAGCCGCGGAAATGGTACTTGCAGATGACAACTTCGCTACGATCGTGCACGCCGTTGAAGAAGGCCGCACGATCTACGACAACATTCGCAAGACTATTCTATATCTGCTCCCGGCAAACGGTGCGGAGGCTGGGGTGATTGTCGTCGCCCTCCTCCTTGGTCTGACCCTTCCGATCAGTCCGGTTCAGATCCTGTGGGTCAACATGGTCTCGGCTGTAACGCTTGCCCTCGCCCTGACCGTCGAACCGATGGAGCGGAAGGTAATGCAGAGGTCACCCAGGGCTCCCGACGAACCGATTCTCGGTGCGAGCTTCTTCAGACGGGTCGTCTTCGTGTCCGTCATCAGCGGAGGACTGACCTTTGCAGCGTTCGCGCTCCTGTACGAGTCGGGGATGGAAGGGGCCGACCTCGCGGTCGCGCGTACAACGGCCGTGAACATGCTCGTGATCGCTCACACCTTCTATCTGTTCACGTGCCGGAAACTGTATGAGTCGAGCATCAGTAAACGCCTTCTGGAAAACCGTCTTGCGCTCGGACTCGCAGGTGTTCTCATTCTCCTGCAGCTCGGATTCACCTACCTCCCGTTCATGAACACGCTCTTTGGCACCGCACCTGTTCCAGCGGTGTACTGGGCACTTATCGCCGCAGCGGGACTCGGGGCATTCCTGCTGATCGAGCTGGAGAAAGGAGTCAGCCGCGCATGCGGACGCAACTGACCGCCCTGATCACCGGTGCGAGCGGAGGTATAGGCGTTCGGATCAGCAGAGCGCTTGCAGCGGACGGCTACCGTATTATTGCGGTTGGACGGGATGAGGAACGCCTTTCGGACCTCTGTGATGCCGTTCACACGTCAGGAGGGGAATGCACAGCGCTTTCGTGCGATCTCGGCAACCCGGCGGCAATTGAAGCCCTGTTGCCGCAGGTCCGTAACCTCTGTACGTCCCTCGACGTCCTCGTGAACAACGCGGGGACTGCGGACACCCAGCCGCTGTCTGAGACCAGTCTTGAGAGCTGGAACCATCATATGCAGGTCAATGCGACCGCACCGTTTCTCCTCTCTACCGGGCTTCTCGAACTGCTGATACGCGCGGCGCATCCGACCATCATCAATATAGGATCGGTCGTATCGTATGTGGGATACGAGGGACAGGGGGCGTACGCGGCGAGCAAGCACGCCCTGCTTGGATTGACACGAGTCATGGCGCGCGAATACCAGGCTCACGGTATCCGCGTGCACATTGTCGCTCCCGGAGGTACCGCCACCGACATGGTGCAACGCATGCGCCCGGATCTTGATCTGGACGGGATGATTACACCCGAAGAAGTCGCGGGCGTCGTCCTGGACCTTACCCGCATGAAAGGAAACGCGGTCATTGACGAGGTCAGAATACGACGCGCTGGTGGTACGCCCTTTCCCTGATCAGGATCGTGTCTTCAGGACTGGTCTGTCAGCATTCGAACCCGTGTCACGACACCCTGACGAAATATGCTAACCCCGGTGTTGAGGACTACCAGCCCGACGGTTCCCATCCAGAACCAGTCGCCGACCGATGCAGCGCCCTGTTTCAGAATGATTGCTTCGCCGGTGATGCTCACTCCAGCGCCGATCCAGTACTTGCACGGTACCGGAGTTTTCGGCGCGCTCGAGTACGTTATCCTGTTCGCGCGGGTCACGGTCAAGGTCGTACAGCTCGTCATCTCCCCGGCCGGAGAGAATCATGGGGATGCGAATCGATTCCTCGAGCATGTTCAGCGGTCGCGTGTCGCAAGCCAGTCGAGTGTCGGGGTCCGGATTTCCCGGTTCCCGTAACAGCCGAATGCCCACTGAGCATGGTCGTCCGACAATATGACAAGAATATTCGGCCTTGAAGAGGCGCTTCCTTTGGCCACCTATCGCCTGCGCCTCATGAACATATGGACGAGCGATAGAAGGATCCCGACAACACCCGACCTGTGTCGGTACCGCCTCCTGCCGTAAGCGCGGCCGAACCGGACGCCACTCGGGCCAACCCTGATTCCACTGCGACCCATGCGGCCACGGGCGACGCGTCGGGCCACAGCACCCATACCGATTGCCGGGAACATGCCGCCGCCGCCCGCGCCCGTGAACCCGCCGAGCACAGAATCACGCGAGGTCGGCGTCCTTTCGCCGTCTTCTCCCGCGTCGGGGGATTCAGGCAGCTCTTCGCGCTCGAATGAGTACCGCTGTTTCCACGAAAAATCTCCGCGAAGGGCTTCGTCGAAAACACGCGCGACCTCGGCGTTGGGCATGAAATCTGCCGTGCAGGTATGCACGCCCGACGCGTCCACATACTGGAACCAGAGTTTACCGTATTCACCGGTCGTCTGGAGAAAGTCACCACCCGGGATGGTAAGGATACAGTGTTCGAGATCCTGACCAACCCGTTCAACAATACACCGCACCTGCTCTTCACTCGGCTGACGAACTGTCGGGCCGGACGAAGGTTCAATAGCGTAGGCCTGATCGCTCATGGAACACCTCCTGAGGATCTATTGTCCCACGGCTTCAATCGTAGAGCAATGTCGACCAGCGATGACTCTGTATAAGTTCCTGCTTTTTCTGCTGCCAGGCTTCTTCCGAGCCAGCCATACCCGAGATCACGGCGTCGAGTTTCTTCTCAAGCGATGAAAGACCGGCAACGTAGATATACGTCTTCGGATCCTGTATGAGTGACCACACTTCCTTCGAGTTCTCCTGAATCGCTGCTTCGATGTCAGGTTCGGAGTCCAGGTGTGGCCTGCTGCTGAGCGCTTCGAAAGCCTTGAAGGTTTCCTGATCGTAATAATTGGCAAGGTCATTCTTCCTGTCATTCATGTAGAGCAGCTCCATACCGGTGCGAGCTCCGTAGAACAGCCTGACCTGACCCTTCCATTCCTTCTTTTCGCCATAGATATGCTTCATGAAGGCACGGAACGGCGCAATACCCGTACCGACGCCGATCATGAGAATGTTGCAGGTGTTATCGCGTGGTGCCTGAAACTGCCGTCCGTAGGGACCCGCGATCCTGATCTCGTCGCCGGGTCCCCGGTCGCAAAGAAAATTTGACGCAACACCGGGGTATCGTTCTCCGGAGATCTCGTCTATGTAGAAGCAGCGCCGAACGGCGATCGCAATTTCCGCCAGATCGTCGTTTTCGCCTTCCCGTGCATTCGCGATCGAGTAAAGCCTGAAGTGATTCTCATTTCCGAAGTCTTTCGGAGCCGGTGCCAGTACACCTATGCTCTGGCCCTCGACATAGCTGAAGGTTGCATCGGGTATGTTCAGCACAATGTGGCGCACTTCTTCCGCATCGGGCGGGGTTATTCGCTCGCTGCTTTTAACCGTGGCAACATAGGGGTGGCTGATATCGTATTCTGTTGTTTTCATGTGTGTTCTCCTCTGTCCCTGTCGTTTGATGTGTCACAGCTGCACGCCATCCCGCAACCCATGCACTCCTGTGCAGGACCGTATTCCGGATGCCGTGCGGCGTATTTTCGGTACCAGTGCTGCACTCCTACCCATCCGATCAGTACGGCGAGTATCAGTCCGGTCCCTGTCACGTAATGTATTAAAAAACCCATGTCAGCTCCCAAGCCCTGCGAAGCCCATGAAGGTCAGTGAAAGAAGCCCGGCAAGCATAAAGGAGATCGCAGCGGCGGTCGCCGAGTCCGGCAGGTTCGCAAGCTGTAACTTCTCCCGAAGTCCGGCCATCAGTGTAAGAGCGAGTGTGAACCCGGCACCTGCACCAAGACTGTAAATCAGGCTCTGCCCGAAGCTGTAATCGTTGAAGGTCTGAAAAAGCGCCATACCGAGAATTGCACAGTTGGTCGTAATCAGGGGCAGATATATTCCGAGCATACGGAACAGCGTCGGGCTGAACTTCTTGATCGTCATTTCGACGAGCTGCACGGCAGAGGCGATAACGGCGATATAGCTTATGAGCCTCAGATATTCGATACCGAAGCGGACAAGCACGAGGTTGATCGCGTAGGCGCAGACCGAAGCGACGAACATGACCACGATGACAGCGATGCCCATGGGAACTGCTGTTTCCAGCTTCTGCGAGACACCGACAAAGGGGCAGAGTCCGAGAAACAGTGCAAGGACGAAGTTATTGATGAGAAACGCGTTCAGGAAAATGAACGAGAGTGAGTCAGGTTGCATGTGCCCCTCCTGCTATGTGTCCGGTGTTCGCAGCCCTGCGACGCTCGATATACGAGAAGAGCAGCAGCCACAGCGACAGGACGATAAAACCACCTGGCGGTAGAATGAAAATGGCCCACGTCTGAAAGCCTGCTCCAAACAGCGACACTCCGAAAAACGTGCCGAAACCGAGAATCTCTCGTATCGATCCGACCATGAACAGCGCGAGCGTAAAGCCGGCTCCTGTACCGAGTGCGTTGACCATCGCTTTTGGAAGTCTGTTCTTTGATGCGTGTGCCTCACAGCGTCCGAGGATCATGCAGTTTACGACTATGAGCTGTATGAATGCACCGAGTGCGTTGTAGAGCTCAAGGCTGATCGCATGAATGGCATAGTCTACCACCGTCACGAAGGTCGCAATAATGATGATGTACGAAGCGATGCGAACCTGTTTGGGAATAGCGTTGCGCAGAAGCGAAATCAGAAACGTGGAACCAAGCAGCACAAACGCGCTGGCAAGACCCATCGCAAGGGAGTTCACCGCCGTATTGCTGACCGCCAGGGACGGACAGAGACCAAGCAGGGTAATGAAGACCGGATTCTCGCGCCAGACCCCGGAGGTGAGGTTATCAAAACGCGGCGTGTCTTCACCGTTTGATACAGGTGCCATCAGTTTCTCTCCTCAGTCAACAGCTGCGCGTGGTCCCGAATAACCGGAATCTTGCGAGACGCGCTTTCCCGCAGAGCCCGACCGACGGCCTGTGAACTGACGGTCGCACCGGCTATCCCGTCTATCTCCCAGGGTTCGGACTCTTCACCGGGACCAACGGTCCGAATCGGGTTTGCCAGATCGGTACCCGCATCGTTCAACCGGACGTCAAGACACTCGAAATTGGCGAGAAAAGCCGGATCGCTTCCGATTTTCTCTCCGAGTCCGGGCGTTTCCGAACTCTGCAGCACTGTAAAACCAATAATGCACTCATCTTCCAGGGAATACCCGTACAGGACCCGGACATTGTCTGCATAGCCGCGGGCGGAGCCCTCCATGGCCACACCGACAAGGGTGCCATCGTCGGCGTATCCGGCGTACACATTGGCGCGATCACCTTCATCGTCGGGCAGCGCTGTGAGGGAATCTCCCTCGACAAGGAAGTTTGCCCGATCAACTGCACCGGGCAGCACTTCGAACACGGCGCGCTCGAGGGCAAGCCGGTGATTCCGCGCTATCGGTTCGAGCGTAATCTGATACGCAAATACCACGGTCACTCCGGACAGCATTGCGATCAGGGCAAGGGTGAGAACGAGACGGATCGGAGAGGGCATCGGTGGTGGTGTCGGTTGCTGACTCATGCTATACACCCTCCTTTGCCTGTTTCCGATTCTTGCGCACCGCGCCATAGGTCTTCGGTTGCGTGACCCGGCTGATCAGCGGCGAAACGGCGTTTCCGAGGAGTATGGCGTACATGACTCCTTCCGGCAGTCCTCCGAACAGGCGTATGACGACGACCATTACTCCTATGAATACCCCGTACACCCAGACGCCGAGTCGCGTCTCCGGACTGCTGACCATATCCGTAGCCATGAACACGGCACCAAGCATGAGACTTCCTGCGCCGAGCATAAAGACGGGATCGGGGTACTGCGACGGATCAATCACATAGAACAGCCATGAAAAGAGTGCGGCCGTCACAAGAATGCTGAAGGTGATCCGCCAGTTCATCATCTTCCTGACAACCAGATACAGACCACAGACCAGAATCAGAACAGCCGCCGTCTCTCCGGTGGACCCGGCGACCGAGCCGAACAGGAGCTGAGACACCTCGGTGCCTGTCTGCTCGGATTTCATGAGCTGTAGCGGGGTGGCACCGGTCCAGCCGTCCGGGGCGACGCTTGACAGCCAGCCCTGAAGACTTCCAGGTTCCAGGAAAGGAATCGTGAGGCTCGTTGGAATGAATTCGAAGAAACGTCCTGGAAGTTGAGCCGGGGTCCAGGTTGTCATTGGCAGCGTAAAAGCGACCTGTGAAAACGCACGTCCCACGAGGGCCGGATTGAAGACGTTGTACCCGAGTCCACCGAAAAAAATCTTTCCGAGTGCGACGGATATGAAGCTCGTGACCGCAGCCATCCAGAGCGGAAGCGCTGGCGGGAGGATCAGGGCTACGAGAATGCCGGTGATAACGACACTCCAGTCTCCGACTGTGGTCGGCTTTTTTGCGAACACGCAGTAGACGTGTTCGGTCAGCACGGCGACGCCCGTACAGACGACGATCAGCGCGAGCGCGCTGATACCAAAGTTCCACACGGCGAAGGCACAGATCGGCAGAAGCGCGTAGACGACATTACGCATAATAACGTCTACAGTCTTCGGACTGCGAAGATGCGGAGACGTCCTCAGTTCGATTGATGATGCTGCTGCCTGGCTCATGGGGAAGCCGCCTTCATTTCCCGGTTCATCTTCTTGGATACCCGGAAGTACTGTACCAGCGGTATTCCTGCCGGGCAGACGTAACTGCAGCAGCCGCATTCGAAGCAGTCAAAGAGATGATACTTGTCCATATCGAGATACATGCGCTTCGCAGCAAGTTTGCCGAGCTGGGCAGGGTTCAGGTGCATGGGGCACGCATCGACACAGCTGCCGCAGGATATGCAGGGAAAGCGTTCGGAGAGCGTATTTTCCTCGAACTGCTGCGGGGTCAGAACCAGAAACCCGCCACACCCCTTGGTAATCGGCACGTCAAGAGACGAAACCGTATCGCCCATCATCGGGCCACCGGTAATGAGATGCTTCGCGCTCCCCTCGTACCCGAGCTTTTTCATGATAAAGCGCAACGGCGTGCCTATCGGCACAATGTAGTTACCTGGTTTGTCGACGCCGGGGCCGGTGATCGTGACGACCCGCTCAATGACGCCCTGTCCCTTCGGCAGAAGCTGCCCGAGTTCTACCGTTGTCGCGACGTTAAATACGGCCAGACCAACAGAAGACGGATACTGCCCGGACGGTATTTCCCGATTGACGAGCGCTTTCGCGAGCATCTTCTCGGCACCCTGTGGATATTTCGTCCGGACAACCTGCACGGTAATGGTCCCGTCTGCCGGGAGCACTTTCTTAATCGCCTCGGCGGATGCAATCTTATTGTCCTCTGTGCCGATGATAGCTCGCGGTGCACCGAGGATCTTCATGAGTATCTTCGTACCTTCGATCAGATCAGCCGCCTGATCGATCATGAGTCGCTGGTCTGTGGTCAGGTAGGGTTCGCACTCGCAGCCGTTAATAAGAACGGTGTCGATCACGTGCCCTTCGGGCGGCGACAGCTTTACGTGGGTCGGAAAGGCCGCTCCTCCGAGCCCGACAAGACCCGAGTCCTGCACGGCCTGTATAAGCTCCTGCTTCGACATGGCATCGATGTCTCTGTCCTGTCCGTAGAGCACTTCCTGTGTCTCACCCGGATAGACCTGTATGACCAGCGCCTCTTTTCTAGGACCCTTGGAGGTCGGTACCAGATCGATACGCTTAACTACCCCGGTCGCGGGCGCGTGCAGAGGTGCCGACACGAACCCGTCGGCACGCGCAACAGGCTCCCCACGAACGACCTCCTGGCCGGGTTTAACCAGGGGAACAGCCGGCTTGCCTGCGTGCTGCGAAAGCAGCACGTAGAGCTCGCTCGGAAAGGGAAGCCGTTCTATGGGCTTGTGTTCAGTGTAGTGCTTGTTCTCGGCCGGGTGTATTCCGTGAGAAAAACTCTTACGGAAGATACTCAACGGCCGGAACGTATGTGCGGTGCTGCTCATTGCCTGTCCTACTGGTACTTCTCGGCGCGCTTCACCCACTTGTCTATGTCCTTCTCGTTCAGATTGAACGGGGTGCCGGGATGTATGCACCGACCAGTGCATTTCTCGGCCGACCGCACGATATCCTTAAACGGTCCTCCCTTCGGATCCTTCACGTAGGCTTTCTTCTCGTCGTCGTAGGCAAAGATCTTCGGATTGATGTTGATGCATTCGTCACAGGAGGTGCATTCGGGGCGGTCGATCCAGACCGGCTCGTAGCCTTCCGGCGCCGGTCCACCACCACCGCCTCCGCTCGATGCAGGCATTCCGCCCATGGCGTCCGTCAGTGCGAGGGCACTGGCGTCGCCACCGAGCATCTGCATGAGTCCGGCTGCGAGCTTCTGAGCCGTTTCGGCACGAACCTGATCGGCGATCTGTTCGGGATCGACACGATCGGCAAGGCCCGCAAGCGACTTGAGCGTTCTCCAGAAATCGCGGCGCTCCTCAGTTGATGCGACGAGCTCCGATGCAACAAGTACCCGAATCAGGCGGTTCTTCTTGTCGACCGCCCACACATAGGGGTACAGGTCCTCACGCTCATCTGCCTCCAGATCGATGAAGTCAACGAGCGGAACCATGTTGTCGTTCCAGGTATCGCGGGGTGCGACGCGGAAGTGCTTCCGGAATCGTCCTTCACCGACGGCAAAGTCCGCGAAGGTCATCGGCAGTTCCATGCTCTGCTTGTTCCCGTCTTCGTCCTGATACTCGAGGTTGTAGACCGGCCAGTCCGCGTCAACGTCCGGATTGCCGTCAAGACTCAGGCAGTCTTCCCAGGATGTTCCGTTTGCAGGATTGAAGGTCAGAATGGGGTAAGCCCGTGATTCGAGTGCCATTTTGCTGCGTGCGTAGGTCGCATCGTCCGCAACTCCGTGCTCCGGCTGACAGACCGCGTACACGTTGAAGAGTGCCGGTCGTCGCGCGTTCAGCCCGTCGATGAACCCTTCGATCATGTGCGTGTAGTTCGAGACATTAGACTGATGGACAAAGGCGGTCCGGTGCGCTGCGGCGATGAGACTGATCTCCTTACGGGACTCGGTCTTACCGTGCCACGCCTTTCCGTACGGCGCCATGTCGGAAACCTGACCCATGAATCCCGAGGTACACGCCTGTCCACCGGTATTCGAGTACACCTGTGTGTCAAGGATAAGCACCTTGATTGGTCGACCGGCCATGAGCGCGCGCGAGAGGTTCTGGAAGCCAATGTCGTACATGGCTCCGTCACCACCGACTGCGACTGCCGGCGGGCAGAGCAGGTATTCTTCGTCCGTGAACGTGTTCCAGTTGAAGTAGGTCAGAGACTCATCTATTGCCTCGAAGCTTTCCTTTCCTTCCAGTTCCGCCTCGGCCTTCCTGATAGCCTTGAAGCCGTCGGCCATCTTGACCATGTGGCCTTCAAAGACACCGAGTGTGACCGATGGAGCATCCTGGAACAGGTGATTGGCCCAGGGGAAGGGATAGGGGTTGTAGGGGAAGCTTGATCCGTATACCGAGCTGCACCCGGTGGAGTTTATGAATCCGAGATTCGCCCGACCGTTCTTTGTCGTTCCGACCTCGTAATTCCACTTCAGGTCCTTGAGCTTCTGTATGACACCAGTCACCCATTCGAGCCACTCCTGGTCGATCGGATCGCCTGCGCTCCCCTTGTCGAGTTCGCCCGCGAGGGCGGAGAGATTCAGGTCGCTGTCACGGTGTGAACGCAGCACCTGCTGGATGCGGGCAATATCGCCAATGTCAACGGACGCGGACAGCTTCGTGCGGACATGCTGTTCGAGTTTCTCGATGAGGCCGCCAAGGTACGCGACGTGCTCCTTGACCCTCTTCTGCATGAGCGTCGTAATCGTTGCGGTAAAGATGTGAAGGGTCGATTTTTCGCCACAACCGGTACACGCGCCGTCTCCACAGACCATGGACTGGTAGGCAGTCTTGTCCATGAGCAGGGTCTCGAGTGCACCGATTTTTTCGTTTATGTCGTCGATGCGCATGAACTCGGGTTTGGTGGTCGGAAGGTCCTTCCAGAAATCCCAGTCCTTGCGGAGCACGTCGACGCTCTCCGGTGTCTGATCCACGATGCGCAGCGCGTCGTCGTCACAGACATCAACACAGAGCATGCATCCCTTACAGGTGTCGGGGTTGATCGTGATTGCGAACAGGCCGCCTGATCCTGCCTGCTGCTTCTCTTTCTGATTGTAGTAGGGTTTGGTGAGGGCAAACTTGAAGTTCCCCATTGTCTCTTTCAGGAGGGCAAACTCCTGCTCAACGTCCGCGCGTTCGGCCTGCTCGGTCTCGGCAATAGTGTCTGCGATCGCCTTGTGTACGAGCGGCATGACGTCTACCGCACTGCCGTTGGCACCTTCAGTCGATGCGCGCATCTTCTTCTCGACCGTGCGAACGGCGCGGCGAAGATGCCTGGTCTCGGTACCGGCACGTTCAACACGTGTTATTGCCGTTTCAAAGGCGTCGCCTATGCTCAGGGCAAGGCCCGGAATGGCGCTGTCGGGACAGACCGTGAAACAGTCGCTGCAGGCAGTACAGTTTTCGGGAATCCACTCAGGGTGCTTGAAGCGAATGTTCGTCATGTCGCGGAACACCCCGGTGGATGCCGGAATCAGGCTCATGGCGTTGAAGGCATCGGCGAGGTTGTCATTCGGTCTGCCACCAAGGTAGAAGGACCCGGTCTGCTCCCAGAACCTGTGTATATCGGTCTTGGGATCATCGCTTGCGGGCATGTTCTTGAGCATGACCGGCAACGACGGTGTCTTTTTGGCTTCGACACGATCGCGGGTAACTTCCTTCTCGACAATTTCGCTGATTTCGTCGAATCCACGGCGTACAACACGCAGGTTGTCCTCGACAACCCGGGCACCCTTACCGCCGAACTTCTTGTCGAGCTGGCTTCGGATTGCTTCAAACAGCGTCTGTTCGTTGAAATTACTCTTGCTCATTAGCGGTGACGCTGCAAAGAAGGCCCCCTGGAAGGCGTTGCCCTGCATGCGCAGCTCGAGTTCTACGTCGCTCGCCTCTTCCCTGGCTACCTTGAATGCGTCGAGGAAGAAGACCTTGATGTCGTTCTCGATGATGAACTTCTGCTTTGTAGGAGGAATTGTCTTCCACACGGCCTGCGCATCTTCGAGCTCACTCTGTATAATGAACACACCGCCCTTCTTGAGACCGAGCAGCGGGTTGGAATGGCTGAACACGTTCGGGTCAGGTGAGAGCACCACATCAACGAAGTTGTACTCGCAGTTGATGCGAATGGGCTCCGGAGCCGCGGACATATAGTAGGTCGTCGGCTGTCCTTTCTTCTCTGAACCGTACTTGGGGTTCGCCTTGATGTCGTATCCGAGAAGGTCGTAGAGCGTGATCGCGAGGTTCTTGCCGGTGGTAATCGCACCCCAGCCTCCGACCGAGTGCATGCGCACCGTAATCGACCCTTCGGGCAGAAGGTTCGGATTCTCGCTTCCCCGGACACTGAGCTCGGCAATGTTCGGATAGGCTTCAAGAATCTGCTTCTTGTAGATTTCCTGTTTGGGGGTAAAGGGCCGGTCATGAACGAAATCTATGGAAAGATAGAAGAACTTCTTCCGTGCTCCGTCGGGTAGCATGTTCTCGACCGCACCGACAATGCCCTCGGGTTGCAGGTCCCGGCTTCCCATGCCGAACGAACCTGAGTACAGAGGCGAGGCATCGGTCATCTTCGCGTAGGTTTCATAACCTGCGTAGGGGACTTTCGCGTTCTTTCCACCCGCAGCAGCACCGTTCTCGAGACACTTGCTGATGGTTGCACGAATTTCGCGCATCATCGGAAGGTCTTCGGCAAGCGGCTGGTCAAGGCGTTCGAGTACCGTGACTCCCTTGCGACCCTTCAGGAGTTTTCCGATCAGATCACTCGGAAAGGGGCGCCACATGACAAGGTTAATGACTCCGACCTTGATTCCGCGGGTTTCACGGAGATAGTCCGCAACCGCCTCGGCCGTCCCGATCACGCTACCCTGCCCCATAATGATGTATTCCGCGTCATCGCAGCGGTACGTCATGACCCGTTCGTATCGACGACCGGTCAGTTCGGCGTATTCGGCCATGCACTGTTCGGTGATATCCTTGATATGATCGAAAAAGTACGGACGCTGCGCAGCGACAGACTGCATGTACGCATCCTGGTTCTGCACGCCACCGGCGAGCACAGCGTTATCGACGTCCCAGAGGATAGGCACGCGGCGGCGCTTCTCACCGTAGGCGATACGCTGGCCCGGAGTCGGGCAGTCGATCATGTCTTCGGGTTTCCCGAGAAATTCTGCAATCAGTTCGCGTTCCGGAATGCGAAGTGTCTCAATAAGGTGAGTGGTCAGAAACCCGTCCTGCCCGACAGCACCCGGAGTCAGAGACAGTTCGGCAATCTTGCGGGAAATGATGTTCAAGTCGGCCGCACCCTGTGCGTCTTTTGCCATGACCTGAAAAAATCCGGTGTCGTCCATGAGGTGATAGTCATCGTGGCCTGCGTGGACGTTCAGCGTTGACTTCGTGATCGCGCGACAGCCCACGTTCAGAATATAGGGAAGGCGCTTACCGACCGCCGGGTACAGCGACTCGTGCATGTACGCTATTCCCTGACCGGAAGAGAAGTTACTGGCTCTGAGGCCACTCATGGACATACCGGCCGTAACGGCCGCAGCAGCGTGTTCGCCTTCCGGCTCCACGAAAATCAGCGGACGGCCCGAAATATTGATGTGCCCCGCAGCAGTCGCCTCCGCCCAGTACTCACCCATCTGGGTGGACGGCGTAATGGGATACGCGCCGGCGGCGTCGCTTGACTCACGCTCACACATAATGACGGCGGTATTGCCGTCAACTGCATCGGGGAGACCGGGATACTTCGCCGTAACGTCTTTCTTCTTGCTCATTGCTTCTTCCTTATCCTGATTCTCTATCACTCACCCTGAATGGGCAGTGCGCTTTTTCGTACTATTTTCTTGGCGGCGGCGCCTTTGATTATCTTGTCTTTTTCGAGCCACACGATTGCACCCGTCGGGCAGCGTTCGGTCGGCATTGGTGTGGCCAGCTCATTCTTCGTGTAATCGACCACGGGAAGATTGTTGTGCATGCGGATCAGACCACCCGGAGCGTCCACGGCACAGCGCTCACAGGCGTTGCATGCGACTTCGCAGACGTCGAGAGCTCTGTCACCTTCTTCGAGGTTCTTACAGGCGACCCAGAGCTTGTGACTCACGGGGTGAAGACTGAAGAGATCCAGCGGACACGCGACAACGCAGTCGTTACACGCGGTGCACTTGTCGACGTCCACGACAGGAAGGCCGTACTCATTCATGTGTATCGCGTCGAAGGTACACGACACTTCGCAGTCGCCAAGACCGAGACATCCCCACGCACAGGCCTTACCGCCACCGCCGGATACCACTGCCGCGGTACACGAGCTCATACCTTCGTAGCGGGCGCGCATCTTCGCAACGTGCTTTCCGCCGGCGCACGCGAGTCTGGCTACAATTTTTTCCTGTGTTCCGGCGTCGACTCCGAGATGCTCGGCGATTCCCTGATTGGCTTCGGCGGTATTGACTGTACACTTTGACGGTGGAGCGTCGCCCTTTACCACGGCTTCGGCAAAGGCACGACAGCCCGCATACCCACACGCACCGCAGTTTACCGCCGGGAGCATTTCTTCGACTTCTTCGATGCGGGGATCCTCGTAGACGTACAGTCGCCGGACCGCTATGGCAATGACAAAGGCGAGAACACCACCAAGGGCAACCATGAACAGTACGGGAGTCAAAAAGCTAGCAGACACGAATGTCTCCTGCTCGATTCCCTGCTGTGTCGTACTGCCCGGTCGTTGATATTACATTTGAAGGAATTCGTTCGCAGTTCACGTTCTCAATACTCCGACAAGTTCAATTCGAAGTAAACCGTGTAAACTGCCACGCTCAACAAGATTTGCCACTAAACGAGAATTCTAATTCTATACGTGAAATTATATTGTGAAATTAATCGTTTTGTTGTGATGCGCAGCTCTTTAAAGAGTATGCGCATCACATTTAAAAGCGTTGGTATGTACTCAGGCCCGACTCAGCGCGCATCAATAATCGCATTGAGCGTTGGGCTCGGCCGCATGGCTGCGGATGCTTTTGCATCGTCGGGATGGAAGTACCCGCCGAGATCAACCGGCTTTCCCTGCGCCGCCGTCAGCTCCTGCAGGATCAGCTCGCTTGACGAAGCGAGTTGCGCTGCAAGATCCGTGTAAACCTGCTTCAGAGACGGATCCTGAGCCTGCTCGGCCAGCGCCATACTCCAGTACAGCGCGAGGTGAAAGTGACTCCCTCTGTTATCGAGCTCTCCAACCTTTCGTTTCGGCGACTTGCCGTTCTTAAGAAGCTCGGCGGTTGCGCTGTCGAGTGTCGATCCGAGAAGCGCTGCACCCGTGTTGTCGAAGGTCGTGGCAAGATGCTCAAGCGATACCGCAAGAGCCAGAAACTCACCGAGAGAATCCCAGCGTAAATGACCTTCCTTCACCATTTGCTGTACATGCCTGGGGGCGGATCCTCCTGCGCCGGTCTCAAAGAGCCCGCCTCCACTCATAAGTGGAACTATGGAGAGCATTTTGGCGCTGGTCCCGAGTTCGAGAATAGGAAACAGGTCGGTAAGATAATCGCGGAGTACGTTGCCGGTCACTGATACCGTATCGAGTCCCTGTCGGATGCGATCAACCGAAAACTGCGTTGCTTCTGCAGGAGGCATTATCAGGATCTCAAGTCCGTCAGTGTCGTGGTCGGGTAGATACCGCTCGACCTTGCGAATCAACTCGGCATCGTGTGCACGATGCGAATCCAGCCAGAATACCGCGGGAGCCCCCGTTGCACGTGCCCGCTCAACGGCCAGTCTGACCCAGTCGCGTACCGCCGCATCCTTGACCTGACACATGCGAAAGATATCTCCCTCCTCGACGGAACGCGAAAGCACGACAACGTCGGAGTCGAGTACCACTTCCACCGTCCCCGCCACACTGATTTCAAAGGTCTTGTCGTGGGACCCGTATTCCTCGGCCTTCTGTGCCATGAGTCCGACGTTCGACACGCTTCCCATAGTAACAGGATCATAGGCACCGTGCTTTTTGCAGTCGTCCATGACCACCTGATACACGCCCGCGTACGATCGGTCTGGAATCAGATACTTGGTGTCCTGTGCTGACCCGTCTGGCGCCCAGCTCCTTCCGCCGTTTCTGATAGCCGCAGGCATGGTCGCATCGATGATAAAGTCACTTGGTACGTGAAAATTCGTGATTCCACGGTCGGAGTCGACCATCGAAACCGCAGGACCCTTCTGGAAACAGGCGTTTATATCGTCGCGTATCGCCTGCTGATCCTGCAACGGCAGATGATCTATGCGCGCGTACAGGTCGCCGAGTCCGTTGTTCGGGTGAACACCGAGCCTGCTGAACGCCTCCGCGTGCTTTTCGAACACGTCTGCAAAGAATACCGATACCACGTGACCGAAGATAATGGGATCGGATACTTTCATCATGGTAGCCTTTAGATGCACCGAGAACAGTATGCCCTTATCCTTCGCATCCTGTATCTCGCGGGCAACACACGCGCGAAGCTCTTTGCGACTGAGAACGGCTGCGTCGATGATTTCACCGGCCTGCAGCGATAAATCCTGCTTCAGGACCTGCACCGTCCCGTCAGCAGCCCGATGGCGTATCGTAGCAACTGTGTTCCGGTCGATCGTCGCTGACCGCTCTGTCTCGAAATAATCTCCCCGGTTCATGCTGGCAACGTGTGACCTGGACTCCGGACTCCACGCCTCCATGGAATGAGGAAACAGGCGCGCAAACTCCTTGACCGCCTTCGGAGCCCGGCGATCGGAGTTTCCCTCTCTGAGGACCGGATTCACTGCGCTCCCTTTCACGCGGTCGTAGCGTGCCCGCGCGTCACGCTCAGCGTCCGACGAAGGTGCATCCGGGTAGTCCGGGACAGGATAGCCCTGATCCTGAAGTTCGGTAATAGCCGCGCGGAGCTGTGGAAGCGATGCGCTGATATTCGGCAGTTTTATAATATTTGCATCCGGTTCGCTCACGAGTCTGCCGAGCTCCGAAAGATCGTCGGGAACGCGCTGCGCTTCTGAGAGGAGCTCGGGAAACTGAGCCAGAATACGTCCGGCAAGCGACACATCGCGGGTCTCTACCCGTATGCCCGCGGGTTTCACAAAGCGCTGAATGATGGGAAGCAGGGAATACGAGGCAAGAGCCGGAGCTTCGTCTGTTCTGGTGTATATGATCGACTGTTTCATGATGAGACGATGATAACAGATAATGGCAGTATTGTTTATCGATTGTTTTTCGAAACAGCTTGCATGTACTATCAGGAGCTATGATCAACAACCCCTTACTAAAACCCTGGAATAATCCACACGGTCTCCCACCGTTCTCCGAGACCCGCCCCGAGCACTTTCGCGAGGCGATGGAAGCGGGCATGCAGGAGCATCTGAGAGAAGTCGACCGCATAGCCGCAAACCCCGCCCCGGCGGACTTCGAGAACACGTGCGCTGTGTTCGACAGGAGCGGCGACCTGCTCAACCGCGTTGCAGACATGTTCTTCAATCTCTGCTCGTCGGAGACCAGCTCCGAGCTGCAGGAGGTCGAGCGCGCCCTTGCTCCGAAACTGGCTGCGCACGAAAGCAGCGTGTACATGCACGAAGGTCTGTTCGCACGAGTCCGGCAGATACACGAGAAGCGGACAGCACGCGGATTGACCGATGAACAGCTGAGACTGGTCGAACGAATTTATTTGCGGTTTGTCCGTTCCGGAGCCGAACTGACCGGCGAAGACCGCGCACGCTTCGCCGCAATTAACGAGGAACTCGCGTCGCTGTACACCTCTTTTTCTCAGGCAGTACTCGCGGATGAAGCGGCCTGGAGCCTCCGCCTCGAGAGCGACGATGACCGGGCGGGCCTGCCGGACTTCGTGCTTGAAGCAGCCGAAGAAGTGGCGCTGGAGCGCGAGTCGACAGGATACATGGTCAGCCTGTCTCCGTCGGTTGTCGACCCCTTTCTTACCTACTCCACCAGACGCGATCTCCGGGAGAAAGTCTGGCGTGCCTTCAAGGCCCGAGGCGAGGCAAATCCGGACCACGACACCAGACCGATGGCCTCACGCATCGTCCAGCTGCGGGCGGAACTCGCCTCGCTGCTCGGCGCTTCCGATTACGCGACCTTCGAGCTCGAGGATCGCATGGCGAAAACGCCTCAGGCGGTCCTGCAGCTTCTCGAAGAAGTCTGGGAGCGGGCCAGGAAGCGTGTTGCCGAAGAACAGTCCGTCCTGGAAGACGAAGCCTCACGCGAAAACGCCCCGCTGCCGCTTGAACCCTGGGACTGGGATTTCTGGACCGACCGGGTGCGGACCCGAAAATATCAGCTCGACGACGCGGTACTCAAGCCCTACTTCCAGCTCGATCGCATGCTCGAAGCGATGTTCGACTGCGCGTATCGCCTGTACAATATCCGCTTCGAGGAGGTGTCCGGCCTCGAGCTGTACCACCCCGACGTGCGGGCCTTCGAGGTAAAGGACGCCGACAGCGGTGCAATCATCGGCCTGTTTCTGAGCGATAACTTTGCACGTTCAAGCAAGCGTGGTGGTGCCTGGATGAGCATTTACCGGTCACAGTCGGGAAACCGTCCCGATGGCTACAGCTACCCCATAGTCGTGAACAACAACAACTTCGCGAAAGCGCCCAAAGGCAGGCCGACCCTCCTGAGCTTTGACAACGTTCGTACGCTTTTTCACGAGTTCGGACACGCCCTCCACGGCCTGCTCTCAAACGTGACGTATGAGACGCTATCGGGTACGAGCGTCCTTCGCGACTTCGTCGAACTGCCTTCGCAGATTCACGAGAACTGGGCACTCGAACCCGAGACCCTGCAGAAACACGCTCTGCACGCCACGACCGGCGAACCTATACCCGACGAGCTCATTGAGCGCATCCGCGCGAACAGCACCTTCAACCAGGGCTACATGACGACCTCGTACACGTCCTGTGCACTCATCGACATGAAACTGCACAGTATCGCAGATCCCGGCGAAATCGATATCGCCGCCTTCGAGGCGGAGGCATGCCGGGAACTCGGGGTACCGGAGGTCGTCGGAATGAGGCATCGCCTGCCGCACTTTCTGCATCTGTTCGCAGGGGATGGATACTCGGCTGGCTATTACGTGTATATGTGGGCGGAGGTGCTCGAAGCGGATGCCTTTGAAGCTTTCACCGAAACCGGCGACGCATTTAACGGAGAAGTCGCACAGCGCTTCCGGAATCACGTGCTTTCGGCCGGCGATTCACGAGACCCGCAGGAAGCCTACCGTGCCTTCCGCGGACACGACGCGAAACCCGACGCGATGATGCGAAAAAGGGGACTGTTGTAGAGGCGCACAGCCATACCGTGGCTGCGGACCGGACTTGTCCCCGCTGATCTCGAGGCATACCTTTAACCTGGAGGCCTCAGATCAACCGCCGCAGAACAGTCGTCATTACGTTCGCCGTTTTCGCCACGCTCGTCGCTTTTCTGCTCACCTCAGTGGTACAGACAGCGATATCCAGTCGTATCGTCGCACACATCACTGCCCGGGCGGACATGAGCGCGGACATATCCGGCGTCCGGATCAGGCCGAACGGACGGATCACGCTCGACGACGCGGTGCTGTACGACTCGCAGGGCCGGAAAGCCGCGCGTACAGCGCGTGTGTCGATGCGTCTGTCGCTCCGGGATCTGCTGTTTCGGAGTCTGGTGATCGGGAACGTGTCGGCAGAGCAGGTGTCGGTCACACTTACCGACTCCATTGTCGACGATCTCGCCGCGCTGCTGCCGGCAGATCGGGAGCCGGGCGACTGGACGGTAGCAGTCGATGCGCTCCGGGTGGCGTCCTTCACCGCCCGCGACTTCGCTGAGCTGAGTGTTCCGGATCTGCGTGTACATGCGTCTGGAATACACGTTACCGAGGGCCGGTTCGCGAC
>SKXQ01000141.1 GCA_007128315.1 Spirochaetaceae bacterium
ATCGCAAGGCCTTCCTCCTGTAATGCTGCCTCCAGGGGAAGCCGGAGCGATGCGTGCGCGCGAAAACGGTCAAGCAGTTCTTCCAGCGAGAGTTCGTAGTACCGCAGGTCCCGCTCATCGGTCAGCGCGATGGATACAGGTGTGCGGTCATCGCCTTCGGGCTTCGTCAGAAGCACTGCTACGCGGGACCGCCAGAGTTTGGCAATGAGGCTCAGACTCGTCCGCAAGACGTCGCCGCTGTCTCCCGGCACCTGAGCGACAAAACGCTCGACCGGTATGAGCGGCTGCCAGGCCGAGCACATCCGGTGAAAAAGAGCCCGTTCATCGCTCGTAAAGGTGCCGAGCTGGCTCAGAAACTGATCTCTATCCCGAGAGCTGAAACTCACGTACTCCGGGGGAAATATGTCCATTGTCTCGTTGCTCACAACTGCTCCAGTTCCAGTATCGGTCGCTTCGCTCCTTCAGATGATAACACGGATGTCATGCGAATTACTTGCCTTCCCTCGACGCTGCGCGTATCCTTGAGAAAGGTGGCCTGCATATGAGAGAGAGTGGAATACTTTCACTGCCAAAAAACCCGTTCTACGCCTGTGCCGCCAGTCCCGAAAACGAGTATATCGCTGCGGGCGGTAAGGACGCGAAGGTTTACCTCTTTAGCGTCGGGCAATGGCTTCCCCGTGGTGTGTTTGCTGCGCATACACGCAGAATCACCGGTATGGCTTTCAACGAAGCAGGAACCCGTCTCGTTACGGGCAGCGCCGACAAAACAGCCGTTATCTGGACTTTTCCGGAGATGGCACCCCTGTTTGTGCTTGAGGGACATCGCAAACCATTGTCCGATCTTGCGGTTTCGCCGGACGGCTATCTCCTGGCAACTACCGGGCACGACAGTCGTCTCATTCTCTGGAGTATGGAAACCGGCTGGGAACTCGCGCGCGCGCGAGGTGAGCAGCGTTCTGTTGTCAGCCTCGCGTTCTCTCCCGCCGGAGACTACGTGGTGACGACCGGCTACGGAGGCGAACTCGTACTGCTTTCGGTGCCGACCCTCGAACCGTTCAGGGTGCTGCCGCATCACAGAGTTGCCGCGTATTCGCCGACGTTTTCACGGGATGGTGAGTTTCTGGTAACTGTAGGCTTTGACTCACGACTCATTGTAAGTGCAGTCGAGGACTGGACCGTGCTGTATGAGCGATCTCTCCCACGAAGCGCAACGCATCCACTGTCGTATTCACCCGACGGCTCACTTCTGGCAGTCGGCGGCCATCGCAGCGTGCTCCTTTTTGACACCGATGACATGAACCGTGTGGCAGAAATCCCGTTCCCCGCGCGAACGCTGTACGCGCTCGCGTTCTCCGCGGACGGGCGATATCTCATGATAGGCAGTGGCGACCGGCGGGTGCACATCTGGGATATAGGCGAACTAAACGTATACAGCAATATCTGACTATGAATCGACACGCAGACTTCAGCTTTCGTAACCTTGATCCTATTTTCGCGTCCGCGCCGACACGCAGTCTGACACCCGAGAGTCGCATCATCATCTTCAGTGACCTCCATATGGGTAACGGCGGAAAGAACGATGACTTCAGGCAGAACGCAGGGGTGTTCTCGTCGGTGCTCGAACACTGGTATCTCCCTCGACGGCATCACCTCATTCTCAACGGCGACGTAGAGGAATTGTTGCGATTTTCGCTTCACTCGATACAGCGACAGTGGCATGAAGTGTTCTCTATCTTTGACCGTTATCGGGCTGAGGTCGGGATGGACCGCATCATCGGGAACCATGACTATCCCCTGGCCGACGTCACTGATCTGCCGTTCCCTTTACACGACGGGCTCCGTTACCGCATCGACGATGAAGATGTATTCATTTTCCACGGGCACCAGGTACATCCCCGCTATGTTTCGCCGAAGAAGCAGCGCTGGATAAACTTCTTTCTCCGCTATTTCGCTAATCCGCTCGGAATCGGTAATGTCACGGTGAGTCACGACAGCAGGAAACGTTTTAAAACCGAGCGACGGGTGTACCATTACGCAAGCGTGCGGAAAGTGCTTTCGGTTATCGGGCATACGCATCGGCCCCTGTTCGAGAGTCTCAGCAAGGCCGATACGATCAAGTTCCAGATCGAGTTGATGTGCCGACGCTATACCGAGTCGGATGGTCCTGTCCGTGAACGGCTGGCAGAGCAGATCGCAAGTCTTAAATCCGAGCTGGAAACCCTGCGCGGCGACCCGCATTTTGAAGAAAGTGACGAGAGCCTGTACAACGCTAACCTTGTTGTTCCGTGCATGTTCAACTCCGGTGGGGTGATCGGCGAACGAGGCATCACCGGTATCGAAATCGAAGGAAGGACGATCCGACTCGTATACTGGTTCGACGCAACACGAAGCCAGACCTATCTCCGCTATCGGCGCTTCCACGCTGAACAGCTGAACGGAACCTCGTTCTATCGGGTTATCATTAAAGAGGACTCCCTGGACTACATCTTCGCCCGTATACGGCTGCTTTCATGAACCGCAGAGTAAAAATGGCTGCCTATTGTCGGCCGGATGCTTGCCGATTGGAAGGCACAGGCACTACTGTGTAGGTATGACCACCGAAGAACGCATTGAACGAATCAAAAGCATGATACAGGACAGCAACTATGTCGCGGCATATACAGCCATCAAGGAGTCATCTCTCGAAAAGCTTGACCGAACGGAGCTGACGGGGACGATGGTGGCCCGTATTGTCGATGAGCTCTCGCGTTGTACGAAGCGCGAAGACCGCGAACGCGCCGTGTATCTGCGGACGCTCCTTTCGTGGATATTTCGCGACGTACCGGGGCTCAGTACACTTTATCGCGAACAGCTCCGGCTTGCACACCGTTCCGAGGGAGACTTCGCCACGGGACTATACAGGAACTTTCGGACAATGAGTGACGTGGCCGGAGGTCGGAAGACCATCGCCGAAGGCCTTGAGGAAACCGCCGAAAACCTGCGGACCGGCTTCGAAGAAGCCGCAGATAATCTCAGAGCCGGCGACCCGTCGGAGTCCGTGAAGAGCTTCATGAATGCCGCTGAGAACACGATCAAGGATGGCCTTGAACAGTTCGGACGCTTTTTTGAGACGCTGAACCAGCAGACAGCCGGGCAGAGCGAGCGCGACGACGACGAACCGACTAACTCGGATACGAACGGCCCCGACGGCACAGCGACGGAAGATGAAGTTCAGGACGTCGAATTCGAAGAGAAAGAGTAGCGACTCATGGCTCGACGCGCGCTGAGTGTCAGCGCCAGAGCCGCCAGCAATACGGACATGAAACCAGCCTGCACACCGGCGAGATCGTGCAGTCCGGCTATGAGCCAGTTGCCGACTGTTGCAAGGGTAATTGCTGCCACGAGTACGGGCCCCATGAGTCGTGTTGCCCTTTCGCCGTAGGTCTTCATGAGCTCGCCCATTACGGTCGGATACAGGATGCTGACGAATACGCCGGCGAGCGAGAAGAGGGCGGGGTAGTCGGGTACCAGAAACCCTGATACGAGGCAGACAAGTGCGCCGAATCCGAACCAGCCTATTGTCCGTATGTAGCCGAAGTGCTCGGCCACGTACGGGCAAAAAAGCCTCCCTGCTGTAAACAGACCGAAGAACAGCGAGAGGTACAGTCCCGCCTGAGCTTCGCTGTAGTGCCGGACAACGACGAGATAGTTCACCAGCCAGTTTCCTATGCCTATCTCCAGCAGAATACCGACACCGAGCAGGACTGCGAGCATTCGAACCTGTGGCTGCCGAAGCGCGACACGCAGGCGTTCGTCGCGCTGGTGGTGTTCGATGTGGCCACTAGTGCTGTCGGAGTTCCGATCCGGAAACGACACAAGGGCAAAGAGCGCAAGCAATGGCAGTGTCAGCGCGATGGGGGCCACGTAAGCGGCCCGCCAGCCGAACCCGGTCATGGTCATTCTGCCCGCGAACGCTCCGGCGATTGTCGAACCGACACCAAAAAACAGGTGCAGCAGGCTCATGCCGACGGCTGGGCGCCGGATGAACAGGCGACTTCCGATGCCGTTCAGACCCATTTCCAGAAATCCGCCCCCGGTCTGCATCAGCAGCACAATCAGGCTGAACGACACGAAGCCGGCAATAAGCGCGCTTCCGAACTGAGCGAGCGCGACCAGTGCAAGACCTGTCAGGAGAACGGGTTTGAGCCCCCGGACGGCCGCGAGTCGACCTGAAGCGTATATGGTCACCATGAAGCCGACGGTGGCGATCGAAAAACTGAGTCCAAAGAGATTGTAGAGAACTCCGAACTCCGCCCGAATCGCGGGAAGCGTTGCCCCACGGACCGCATCGAAGGTACCGAAGAGGACCATGGTGGCAAACGCTGTGGGAACGAGAAGTGCGCGGCGTCTGCGGTTTATGCGTTGTACGTTCCCGCTGATACCGCGCCTCCGCTGCCGGTCCAGTTCGTGTGGTAGTACTCTCCGCGCGGCTTGTCGGTCCGTTCATACGTGTGCGCACCGAAGTAGTCACGCTGTGCCTGCAGCATATTTGCAGGCAGGCGCTGTGTCCGGTAGCCGTCGAAGAAACTCAGCGCCGCACCGAGCGCCGGCACTGGTACCCCGGCACCGATTGCGCGCGTAACGGCACGTCGCCAGGCGGGGACCGAGTCCCTGGTAGCGGTCGCAAAGACCGGTGCCAGTAACAGGTTCTGCAGCTCGGGGTTCTTGTCATAGGCCTCAGTTATGTCGCCAAGGAAGGCACTGCGGATAATGCAACCACCGCGCCACATGCCGGCAACAGCACCGAAATCGATCGTCCAGTTGTTCTCCCTGGCCGCTTCCCGGATCAGCATGAATCCCTGTGCGTAACTCGTAATCTTGGCCGCGAAGACGGCAGCTTCGAGATCAGCGAGCATGGCGTCGCGGTCACCGCTGCCGAGGACGGCTGAACTGTTTTTCGGTTCGCCGAGAATCTCCGCAGCCTTCACCCGCTCCTCCTTGAGGGCACTGAGCGATCGTGCGAATACCGCTTCGGCTATCAATGTGACGGGAATGCCGAGATTCGCTGCGTCGACAACGGTCCACTTCCCTGTGCCTTTCTGGCCCGCCGCATCGAGGATGTTTTCCAGGAGTGGTGAGCCGTCCTCATCCACGGTCCGCAGGATGTCGGAGGTAATCTCAATGAGGTAGCTCTCGAGTCTGCCCTGATTCCACGCGCCGAAAACGTCGGCCATCTCGGTGTGGGACATGCCGAGCAGCTCGTGCATGATCTGATACGCCTCGGCGATCAGCTGCATGTCGCCGTACTCGATGGCGTTGTGAACCATTTTCACGTAGTGACCTGCTCCGCCGTCGCCTACCCAGTCACAGCAAGGAGTCCCGTCCGAAGCCCGGGCCGCGATTGCCTGGAAGATCGGCTTGACAGCAGGCCACGCCTGCGACGCGCCGCCCGGCATGATGCTCGGACCTGTGCGAGCGCCTTCTTCACCGCCCGAGACCCCTGTTCCGATGAAGAGAAGCCCGTGCTTCTCAAGTTCTTTTACCCGTCGTTCGGTATCGGGATAGTGACTGTTACCACCGTCGATAACGATGTCCCCTTTATCCAGAAGCGGTATGAGCTGCTCAATGTAACTGTCGACCACCGGTCCGGCCTTGACCATGAGCATAACCCGTCGAGGACTCTCAAGCATTCCCACGAGGCCTTCGAGCGTTTCGGCTCCGACCACTGATGTGCCCTTCGCGGGTCCTGCCAGAAAATCTTCCATTTTTGCAGTCGTTCGATTATGCACGGCGACCGTATATCCGTTGTCATTCATGTTCAGAACAAGATTCTGCCCCATGACGGCAAGGCCGATCAGTCCGATATCTGCTTTCCTATCCATGCTAATCCATCCTTCTTCAAAGTATGCGGCATCAGCCGCGGTCTGCTTCCCACAAACCCAATCCGGGCTGTGACACGTAAAAGATCTCTTCGCCGTCGACCTGATTCCAGCCGTCGGTCAGCTCCGGAATCCTGAACCGTTCTGCGAGGGCCTCAGGAGATGCGTATGAGTAGCCTACCGACTCAATCTCGTCCTTCGCAAGTCCGGCAGGGCCCCATGTGACCGAAAACCTTCCATCGCTTGAACCATGGATGAGATGCGCAGCCGCACTCAGCTGATTTCCGAGCTCATCCTTGCGTGCAACCGCTTCGAGTACGGCCTCGGTTCCGCAGTACCCGTACTTTCTTATCAGCCTGTCGATTTCCGCATCCTCACCGAACACTGCTACCCCCGGTGCGTAAATGTACAGTGATCCTCCGCTTGCGATCGCCTTTCGCGTACGGTAAATGGCTTTGTTTCCCACCCAGGTTGAATGGTATGTCTCCGGGTCGAGCGAAACGACAACCGTTTCCGGTGCCCGATCGAGTTTGACAACATTGTAGATCCGGGCAAGCCTGGATGCCTCGTAGAAGCAGTCGGTCCCGGTTCCGGCGAACAGCCCCGTAATGACCGGATGACCGTCGTTGCCGGGAGCTACGACGGTCAGAACGTACACAATGTTCATGTCTCCGGTGAACTCGTTCGCGGCACGGTCCAGTACCCGGCGCACCGGTGTATCTGCGAGACCCATTATACGCTCCATCCCGTAGACCGCACCGAGATAGTGGCTCTTGTCGATGGCATCTGCGCCACCAGTTCCTACAAAGAGATTCTTCGCGTGGTTGGCCATGCCGATGACTTCATGCGGAACAACCTGCCCTATACTAAGGACAAGATCGTGTTCGCGCGCGGCGACCCGTTTCGAGACCTGAGCAGGCCACTCGAAGGACAGTTTTCCCTCACTCTGCTCCTCTATGAACGAGGGTTCTATCGTACCGAGCGTTACAACATCCCTGCGGAAGTCGTGAGGCCGGAAGAGCGATTCCGGAATATCAGGGTACATGCGCCTGATCTCCCTGCTGCTCATCGGCACGTGGGTGCCGACGGCCGGAAGAACGTCGGTCAGCCGTTCGCCGAGATGGCGGTACACTTCGGCAAGCACTTCGCCCGACCCGCTGTGAAGACGTGTAATATCGGGTGGCACCGCCATAACCCGGTCAAGTCCGTATCCGTCTGATTCGAGTTTCGAAAACAGCACTCCGAGATGCTCGGCTAAGTCCTGTGCCCCCAGGCCTCCGTTTTCCGGAGGAATATGAACCCGTAAATATGTCATGTCATTTGACCTCTGTCTGCATTGTGGTAGTCTTGATAGCACCCTCGGTGTGCAGGGTCAAGCGAAGAATTATCGGTTTGACAGCGACTCCGACTCGGAATAGGGTCTGAACTGTCAATCATTCACGATTACACAATAAAGGATGGACAGTAATGTCATATGTTGAACAGATGTTTTCTCTGCCGAATACGTCCGCAGTGGTGACCGGTGGAGCCGGGGTCCTGCCCGGTGTCATGGCTCGAGCGCTGGTGAATGCCGGTGCGACGGTTACGCTCTGGGGTCGGGGCACGAGTCATCCCGTCGCCGATGCGGTTGAAGCCCTGAAAAAAGAAACCGGTATCAGCGACCGTATCTTCGGGGTGACCGTTGATACCTCCGACGAGGACGCCGTCAGCGCGGCTTTCGAAGAAACCTGCATTCATGCCCCTGTACCCAATCTCCTCGTAAATGGAGTCGGCGGAAACAAGGGAAAGGGCGACTTCACGGACATCGACGTCGAGCTGTTTCGTCAGATTGTCGACATGAATCTCATCGGCGGTCTTGTTGTGCCGACCAAGATCTTCGCATCGAAGTGGCAACAGGAAAAGATGGCCGGCTCCATCATCAATCTTGCTTCTATGAGCAGCTACCTGCCGTTGAGCGGCGTGTGGGCGTACAACGCCGCGAAGTCAGCGGTCATGAATCTCACGGTTGCCACTGCCCGCGCGTTCGCCGAACATCGCATTCGTGTAAACGGCATCGCTCCCGGGTTCTTCATCGGCCACCAGAACAGGGCCCTGCTGATCAAGAACGACGAAACAGGCGAGCTTACCGACCGTGGCCAGCAGGTCATAGACCGTACACCGTTTGGGCGTTTCGGGAATTTTACGGACATGGAAGGTGCAACGGTATTTCTCGCCTCCGAACAGGCTTCCGGTTTCATAACCGGGGTAACGATTCCGGTTGACGGCGGATATCTGACCCACAATATCTGATTCGAAACAGGAGTATTATTATGAGCGAGTTTCTTTCACGAGACTTCCTGCTTGAGACGGATATTGCGCGGAGACTGTATTTTGAGTACGCAGAGCCGCAACCAATTCTTGACTACCACTGCCATCTGTCCCCTGACGACATAGCGCAGGACCGGCAGTTCAGGACCATCACGGAAATCTGGCTTGCCGGTGATCACTACAAGTGGAGGGCAATGCGCTCCAATGGGGTCACCGAACGCCTGATAACCGGCAACGCGACCGATCGTGAGAAGTTTCAGGCTTTCGCCGAGACGGTTCCGTACTGCATCGGCAATCCTCTGTATCAGTGGACACATCTGGAACTGAAGCGCCCGTTCGGAATCGACGATTTGCGTCTCGACGGAAAGACCGCCGAAACAGTCTGGGATCGCACGAATGAAAAGCTTGCCGAACCGGCGTTTTCGGTACGGGGTATTCTGAAGCAGATGAACGTAAAGGTTGTCTGTACTACCGACGATCCGGCTGATGATCTTGCCGCCCATAAACGCATTGCAGCCGATGCGGATTGTCAGGTGCAGGTGTTTCCCGCGTTTCGACCCGACAAACTTTTTGTTACTCACGACGCGGCGGCATTCAACGCCTACATTGACCGACTCGGAGCGGCTGCGGGCTCTGAGATTGGAAGCCTTCAGGATCTCTACGATGGTATCGACAGCCGCATGAGCTACTTTCACGAGCTTGGCGGACGAATCGCAGACCACGGGCTCGCGGGGCCCGTCTACGCTGAGTTTACCGACAATGAGGCCAAACGACTTTTCGCCGCGCTCCGCGGCGGGAACGCGCTTGACGCTGAGTCGGGAGCAAAACTGCAGACTGCAATCATGCTGGAACTGAATCGCGGTTATCACGATCGCGGATGGACGTCTCAGTATCATTTCGGGGCGATGCGGAACAACAACCGTCGCATGTTCGAAAAGCTTGGCCCGGATACCGGCTACGACTCGATGGATGACACGCCGATGGCACGCATACTCTCCGCCATGTTGAGCGCCATCGAAGCGCACAGCGGGCTTCCGAAAACGATTCTGTACACTAACAATCCGATCTTTAACGAAATGATGGCTACCATGACTGGCAATTTTCAGGACGGAGAAATCCCGGGAAAGATGCAGTTTGGTTCGGGATGGTGGTTTAACGACCAGAGAGACGGAATGGAGCGCCAGATGATCGCTCTGGCGAACATGGGCCTGCTTCGAAGATTTGTCGGAATGCTCACCGACTCCCGGAGTTTTCTGAGTTTTCCGCGTCACGAGTATTTTCGAAGAATTCTCTGTAATTTGCTCGGAAAATGGGTACAATCAGGGGAGATTCCGGATGATGTCGAACTGCTCGGCAGCATGGTCCGGGAGATCTGCTGGGAGAATGCTCGGGACTATTTCAAGCTTCCAATAAAGGGGTAGATTAACATGCGAGACATAATTCAGGTTGCCGTTCGAAACAAGCTGCTCGACCAGTCGCAGGAGGCACTCGACCAGGCCGCTACGGGTGCCCGTGAGCCTCTGTACACTGCGGGTAAGGCGGGAATCTATCGATCGTCCTGCCGGTTCCGCGACAGTGTTCTGTTTCTTGTGGGTCGCACTGAAACAGACAGAGTGATGCTTGCGCTGTCAAAGACTCAGTTCCGCTCTGCCTTCCCGGGTAAACCTCAGCGCATGCAGGGTGTGTGGGCTCTGGAGATTCCCATGACGTTTCCAAACGCGAAAAAGCTCTGGGAAATGTTCCCGTTTACGCGGCCGGTGACAACGAAGTCATCGCTACCCGGTATCGGTTTCGGTGATCGGCTCGGCATTTCCACGGCTGCTCATATACGGGTCGCAAAACAGTACAAGCTCTTTCCGGTGTTTGCCCAGCAGAGTGTACGCGAGCTGTCCGCTCTTGGTCGAAACTACCAGCAGACGGTCGCGGACGCGGCGTTTGCGGTCTTTCAGGAAGGGTATCAGGATGGCTACGGTGCCGACGCCGATCACATGCGCTCCATGCGTGACGTGCGCGACTTCGCAAAGGCCGAACCGTCCATGATGACGCTTGATATCAGCGACTTCGTCCGTGGCGATATGGACTCGCTTGACAATCGCTCCCTGCAGGAAGCGTTCCGGAAGCTGCCTAAAAAGGAACAGTCCCGGATCCGACGCTCGTACTCGGGCAAGTCCTTCAATCTTTCTGGTACGTCGATACGCTTCCGTCCGGGCGATGCAGAGCGCTGTGCAGTCATGTATCACAGCGGAATAGAGTTTGCTGCGAAGGCTTCAGCCTATCTGCACAAGATCCGGGGCGAAGACTGTACCATCGAGTTTACCGTAGACGAAATCCCTGTCGAGACCAGACTCGTTGACCACTTCTTCATAGCCTCAGAGCTCGAGGCTCGCGAAATACCCTTCTACAGTCTTGCCTTCCGTTTTCCGGGCGCAATGCAGAAGGGAGTCGATTACAAGGGAGATCTCCGGGCGTTCCGAAGCACATTCGAAGGCTTTGCCGCTGTCGCCACCTCGGTGTCTCCCCACCGCGTCGGCATACATTCAGGGAGCGACAAGTTCTCGCTGTATCCCTGGATTGGTAAGCTCTCAGGAGGCTCCTATCATCTCAAGACTTCGGGTACGAGCTGGCTCGTCGCGATCGAGACCATAGCCGATATCAGCCCTGATCTGTATCGCCGAATACACGAAAAAGCCATGGACGAGTTCCCGAAAGCGCTCGCCAGGTACGAAATCGATGCGGACATAAACGAGGTGCCGGCCCTGGAAAAGGTCCGTGACCGTCAGCTCAAGGACCTTCTGTCGAATCCGCACTGGCGACAGCTCATGCATATCTCGTACGGTGGTATTCTTTCCGATGAAGATCTCAGAAAGGATATCATGCAGGCGCTTCATAAAAACGAGGATGCGTACTTCGCCGCGATCGCAAAGCACTTTCGTGCTCACATTGACGGCCTCGGGGTTGAGACGCGAAAGGCTGGATGAATCATGTTCTTCCCGTATGCGTAGCGCTTGACGCGTTGCGCGTGAGGGCATGTGTGGGGCTGACCGAAGAGGAACGAAAACGTCCTCAGGACCTTCTATGCACTTGTACGGTGGTTCTGCCGGCGGATTACCGCCCGGACCGCGATACGATCGAAAGCACGGTCGACTATGGCGAGCTTGCGAGGCGGATCCGGGCCGTGGCGGCTGCGACCGAAGCGAAGCTTCTCGAGCGGCTCGCATGGGACCTCGGCACGGATGTAATAGACGTGTTTCCGGCGGCTGCGACTGTTACCATCAGCCTGACCAAAACAGGCCGGGTATCCCGCTGCGACGGGGCACGGGTGGATGTGACAATCAGTCGCGACGGCCCAGGCCGTAGACCTCAGTCAGCAGATGACTGAGACCGGCATTGAGCTTCTCCGCAGTCCCTTTCAGATCCTTCTCGGGGTTTTCATCTGTCGGAAAACCCGGTTCGTCGAGATGGACGCCATTGGTCATGAAGCTTTCACTCAGGAGTTTTGCGGCAAGGAATCGACGGTACTTGTCGACCGCGAAGATTATGGGGTCGTCAATCATGCCGATAACTTCCCAGGTCACCTGTTCAGCCTGTGAATAGAGGCCTGCGTCCTTATCCTGGTCAGAAAGCCGCAACGGAAGGTCCGACTCAATGCGGTCGATATTCGCGTCGAGCCAGTCGAGGTCAAAGAGCCCTGTCGCACAATTGAAAAGGATAGACGTTCCCGACTTCTCGGTCTCCTCGACGTAGCTCCGGGAGACGGCCGGTCCGATATCCCCACAGGTCAGACCCTTGTTCATATCCTCAATCAGAATCCCGCCTTTTACGTCCACCGGTGTCCTGTAGGCGAACTCGAAGGCCGCAGGTCTGCCGGTCAATGCAAAAAACGCAACTGTCACGGGATCAACGGTAAATCCGAGATTATCAACGTTTCCGATGTAGGCAAAGCGGAATCCGTCAGAACGAAGACTCCGGTAAACGGATTTCAGGACCGAGAAGCTCTGGCCGTGACCTCCGGGGAGCGCGAGCGTGCGTCCGTGCTCTCCGTATGCGCGGTCGAATATGCTACGAGGCGAACCATGCCTGGAGTGCGTGTAGGCACTGATCATGGGCTGAACACCCGTCCTGACCGCGGTTATGTCGACACCAGTTTCTGCTATCAGGTCTTTCAGAAGCGGTGAGTTCCGGTACGCTTCGTATGCGCGCGACAGCTCGTCGTTGTTGTGAACGCTGCTCATCTGAAAGATCGGTGCGTGACCGGCAGGCAGTGCGGATCCGGTCGCATCCCGGCTCTCCGATAGAAGCAGCAGGAGATGTCGCATCTTGAGCTCGAGGTAGCTGGCCCCAGGCACTCCTGTGGAACTGAACAGGGCGGGGGTCAGCCCCTTCGCTTTGCCGCGGACAGCCTCTCCGATAGTGTTCAGCAATGGTTCGTACAAACGGTATAGAGTCTCATTGAAATCCCGGTTCTTTGTGTGATCTGCGTAACTTGTGGCTGATCCACCGTTGAGAACACCATATGCGACGCGTGGAAGCAGATGCAGCCCGATCTCCCGAAGCTGATCGGCACCAAGGGTGACGGGGCCCGAAACGGGAATTTCAAAACGGAGCCGATCCGGTACGAGGCCGAGCTCGCCGAGGCGCCTGTGAAGCGCTCGGGCGTCGCCTGTCCATGTCGGTGCGGATACCGTATCGACGATACGGTCACCGTCAACTCCGGGGATGCCACGAGCCTCGCCAGTCTCGCCGGTGCTCACCTTCCCGCTGTTGATGCGATCCAGCAGCGAAAGGCTCAACGCAACGTCGATCTTCTTCTTTTCCATGTCCCTGTGCAGGGCGTCGCTGATCTTCATGTGTCAGACCTCCGTAGACAGGTACGCGGCGTGTGCCGCGCCGATGAGCGATACATCATAATTGCGAAGGGCGTAGACCGGAACGCGACGGAGCGAACTCTTCATGCCTTCGTGTGGATGACTGAAGTACCCTTCAAGGAATCCACTGCTCATAATCGCCTCCAGATTACGCGTCGTGACGCCTCCGGCCAGGAAGAGCCCGGCGTACGGGAGAACCGTAAGCGCGAGCCCGGACACGAAGCGACCGTACATTTTCGCGAACAGCCGCATTGCCCGCGCGGCGTCGGGACTGTCTGATGCATAGCGCGACACCAGTGCAGGATATTCTGCCGGATCCGCCGTACGAAGCTCCTGGGCAGGCTCGTCGCGGAAGCCACCATCCGCCAGGATGAACGCCGCCGCGTGTTTCAGCCCCTGCCCGCTCACGTACAGTTCGGCGTCCGGACTTTCGCATATGGCCGATTCAACGAAACGCTGGAACTGTCGGGTCTCGGCGTCAAAGCCTGCGAGGTCCGTGTGTCCGCCTTCCGACGGTAAGACCGTCAACGAACCGGGCTGTGCCTCGCATACAATTGCGACACCAAGACCAGTCCCGGCAGCCGCTACTGCCTGAACGGCTGTCTCAACCCGTCTCGGTCGGGCGTCGGAACCGCGGGAGGCCGGTTCCCATACCGACGTGCATGCATCTGCGTCGGCCGGGTTGACGAGGGGGAGTGCGTACCCGATTGCGGTCAGATCGTTGATAATCCTGACCCCCGTGCCGAGGCGTTCCGAGAGTTCCCGTTCGTCGATGGACCAGCTCGTATTCGTGAGGTTGACTGTGCCGTCATGGACAGGACCGGCGGCACTCACGCATGCTCCCGAGATCGAACGGAAGTCGCTTTGCTGCAGCAGGGTCTTCCGGGCATCCGACATTGTTGAGGCAAAGTCCGTAATCGTCTGAGAATCATATCGGGTTCGGGCAACAACGTCGAAGGTGCGGTCGGTCTGCTCGACCAGTGCGAAGCTGCAGTTCGTTCCTCCGGCGTCACAGACGAGCCATGAGTGTGCGTGTGTAGTGGCCATACCGACTATGGTACCGGCCTTACACTACGGTTCACAACCCTGCCCGGGCGGGTGCGCTTGCGCATCTCATACCCTTCGGTTAGGGTAGTTATGTGACGGAAGACACCTCCGATACAGCATCTCCGGAGACGGCACGGCTCATTTCTGAAGCGAACTTCGATGGTCTCGTCTGTGCAGTCCTCCTGCGCAGACTCGGCCTTATCAGTGAAATCTGTTTTGTTCACTCCCAGGATGTCACCGAGAACCTGATCAGTCTGACCTCCGTCGATGTACTCGTGGGGTTTCCCTTTCGCGATGATGTCGGTCTTGTGTTCAACCATGAGCTTGTTGCCGGACTTATGTCGGGCGATCAGGAGCGGCATGTGACCGATTCAACCGCGTCCAGCAACGCGTCCGTTATTTTTCAGTATTACAGGGAACAGTTCGACGATGCAGACGCCATTGCACCTATGGTTCGGGCGGCCGATCAGGCCGGGTCACGAACCTATACGATGGATGAAGTACTGAACCCGTCGGGCTGGACACTACTGACCTTCCTGCTCGATCCGCGATCGGGGCTCGGTCGCCATGGCGGCCTTCGAATTTCAAACAAGCGACTGATTCTTGATCTGGTTGATCATCTGAAGGAATCAGCCGATGTCGACGAGGTCCTTGCACTTCCTGACGTTCGCGAGCGCCTGGACATATACCGGAGTCACAAGAGTCGCTTTGAGGATCAGATTCGCCGATGCAGCACCATCGTCGGAAATGTCCTGTTTATCGACTGGTCCGAGGAACCGACTGTAGCGGCCGGAAACCGCTTCGTGAAGTACGCGCTTTACCCGCAGGTCAACACGAGTCTGCAGTTCTCCTGGGGGTTTGAACGTCAGACGGCCGTGTTCACGGCTGGAAAGAGCATTTTTAACCGGACCTGTTCGCTGAATGTCGGAGCTTTGATGCTTCAGTACGGCGGCGGAGGCAGTGCTGATTCGGGGTCCTGCCAGGGCACTCCGGAGCGTGCCGGAGAAATCAGGCGTGAACTGATCGAGCGGCTGCTGACCGAGCCTGTTCCTGTCACTGATCTGAAGCGTATATTATAGAAGAGAGGAAAACGATGAAACGACAGAATATGATATTGTATGCGCTTACCATTCTCTTTGTTCTGATGGCGCCGGCACTGGCTGCGCAGGTGTCATCCGATGACGTGGATTCGGTCAGCGTCGGCGTGATTGTCGGTGAACCGACTGGCCTCAGTATCAAACTATGGCTTACCGACGTCTCGGCGATTGATATCGCCCTCGCGTGGTCCTTCACCGATAATGGAGCCTTCTACGCGAACGCGGACTATCTGACGCATTTTTTCGACGTGTTCACGACAGCTCCGGATCGACTGCCTCTGTACGTTGGTGTCGGGGGATCGCTTCGCGTGCGGTCCCAGGCGCCCGGCGAGGGTGATCCCGATTCGCGACTCCGAGCGGCCGTACGCGTTCCTGTGGGGATCAGTTTTCTTCCCGTGGAACTGCCGCTTGATCTGTTTTTCGAGCTTGCCCCTCATCTTCGGATTTTCCCTGAGACCACCTTCGGGGTCGCGGGAGGGATAGGAGTCCGGTATCGTTTCTGACCTCAAGTTTTACGAAGAACCCACAGAGGATCGTGCACAGAGACCAGTTCGAATCCGAAGGTTCTGCACACATGGGAAATACAGATCTCGCTGTAGAATGAGATGTGTGTTTCGTCGTACGTGTACCAGAACGTGAGAAAACGGTTCCAGTCGTCTGGATGCAGGCTGCTTCGTACCACAAGCACTCCGCCAGGCAGTACGACCGTTGAAAGTGTCATCCAGAAGTCCCGCGGATTTCTCGCGTGTTCTGCGACTTCGCAGCAGGTGACGACCGTATAGTTTGATTCCAGAGCAACGGGGGCGGGAAAAAAGACGGGATCGTAATTGCTGACCGCATGTCCCCGCTGTGCGGCGAGCTGACCGAGTACAGGGGCGTATCCGCAGCCGTAATCGAGCATGTCAAACGGTGCGCGCCCGGCTGCGTTTTCGGCAGTGTCGAGAACGGTGCTCAGCATCTCCACATACCCCGTCTGCTCGAGACTGTTGTTATGCGACAGATAGCGGTCGCGCTCCGCCTCCGGACTGATGTGGTCCGCTGTCGGCACGGATACCAGATCGCAGTTACTGCACCAGTGATAGTGCCTCTTCATGCGCTTCTGGTATCGGGATGCGCCCGTCCTGCTTCCGCAGAGCGGGCATGCTGTCGAAGTCTCGCCCATCCTGGTTGCCCACCCCTTTCTCGGATAGTAGTATCTGGAGATCATATTCTCCAGCTACAAGGTGGAAAGGTCTATGGATCACGAAACGAGAACTGAACGCTATATCGATTTGCTGCTCACCGCACTTGATCTCGAACCAGGAAACAAACTGGCAATACGTTCCGAGCCGGCTCATCGGGACTTCGTGCTCGCCGTGGTTCAGCGGGCGTATCAGGCGGGTGCGGCCTACGTGCACGTCATGGCAAACGATCCGAGAATACACAAAGCCAGGGTCGAGTACGCTACATCGGATTCGCTGTCCTACGTACCTGGTTTTCTTCGCGATGAGTACTTGAGCTTTACCGACGGTAGCTGGTGTCTGCTGTCCCTGGTAGGCCCTGAGTATCCGGACCTGCTTGAAAAGATCGACTCCGGCCGGAACGCCATCGTGGGTAAGGCCCAGGCAGAAACCCTCAAACCCTTCCGCGAAGCCTTGCAGAGCGACCGGTTCGCCTGGTGTGTCGCGGCGATTCCCACCGAAGGATGGGCCGGTAAAATATTCGGGAGCGGGTCGGGACCCGATGCGGTGGAACAGCTCTGGAACATCATGGTGCCGATACTTCGACTCGATTCCGCTGACCCCGGGTCGGCGTGGAAGGAGCACGCAGAGCTTCTGCAGGCCAGGGCCCGGCTGCTTACCGACCGTTCAATTCGGGAGTTGCACTTTCGCAGTGCTTCTACCGATCTGAAGGTATCGCTGCTCGAACAGAGCGTCTGGGTCGGTGGTGGAGCACGAAAACCTTCGGGGCGCCCGTTTCTGCCGAATGTACCGACTGAAGAAGTGTTTACGACTCCCCGCAAAAACGGTACGCGAGGACGCGCGGTCATTACCCGGCCTGTTATGGTCCTCGGCCGCATCGTAAGCGGTGCGTGGTTCGAGTTCGTCGACGGGCGGGTGGATGCCTTCGGCGCGGAGCAGGGCACCGACACGCTTGAGAAGTACTTTGAAATCGACCCGAACGCGCGGTATCTCGGTGAGATCGCCCTCGTTGACGCGAGCAGTCCCGTGTTCGAGTCGGGTACCATCTTTTACAACATACTCTACGATGAAAACGCCGCGTGCCACATGGCACTCGGTTCAAGCTACCCGACCTGTGTGCGCGGTGGAGTCGACCTTTCGACAGATGAGTATGAGAAGCTCGGAGCCAACCGGTCGACGCTGCACACCGATTTCATGATAGGCAGTACAGACCTCAGCGTCGACGCAAGGACCTATGAGGACGGCTCGTTTCAGGTCATGCGGGACGGCAGGTTCGTCATCTGATATGTCTGTTCACCCCGATCGTCTGGTAGTTCACGCCCAGGGTGAGCCCCGCCGGAACGCACGGTACGTCCTGTACTGGATGCAATCCGCCCAGCGTCCATGGGACAACGCCGCTCTTGATTATGCCGTCACGCGGGCGAACGAGCTTGATCTGCCGCTTCTCGTCGTCTTCGGACTCATGAGCGACTATCCGGAGGCGAATGTCCGTCATTATCGCTTCATGCTCGAAGGGCTCGCTCAGACGGCTCCACATCTGAAACGGAATGGCATGGGATTTCGTCTGCGAAGCGGAAGCCCTCCCGCAGTAGCTGCCGCCTACGCCGGTTACGCTGCGCTCGTGGTAACCGATGGCGCGTACCTCAATCATACCAGGGCGTGGCGCGAACAGCTCGCCCGGGATGCCGGCTGCCCTGTCGTAGAGGTCGATAGCGAGCTCGTCGTACCTGTGCGACGAGCGTCCGACAAACGGGAGTTCGCCGCACGTACGATACGGCCGAAGCTGCACCGACAGGTTGACGAGTTTCTTCATGAACAGCCTCAGCCGACCGTAACTGTCGAGTGGAACGGACAGGCAGATCTGGAAGCAGACGCCAGCCTGGCCCGGTGTGATTCGAAGCCGAACGACGATGTTACCGAAGCCGACCTTTCTGACGTCAAGGCCCTCTGTACGCGTCTGCCGCTGGACACATCGGTACACGAGGTCAGCAGGCTCTACTCTGGAGGTCCGGAGCACGCCCGGTCCCGGTTTGAAGCATTCCTCGACGACAGCTTCGTTCATTACAGTGACCATCGTAACCAGCCGCACACCGACGACTCGAGTGGCATGAGCATGCATCTTCAGTTTGGTCAGGTGTCACCGCTGCGACTGCTGCTGGAAGCGAAGAAGCATCTGGACAGTTACGGAGACGCTCTGAAGGAGCAGTATGAGGATTTCTTCGAAGAGCTTCTCGTACGACGCGAACTTGCCTACAACTACTGCTTTTATGAGCCGAACTATGATTCCTACGACGCGTTGCCGGGCTGGGCAAAGCAGACCCTGTCAGCACACGCTCACGATGAACGAAGACCCCTGTACAGTCTCGAAGAACTGCAGGCTTCGCAGACCGAAGACGAGTACTGGAACGCGGCAAACACAGAGATGCGGGAAACCGGGTACATGCACAATTACATGCGCATGTACTGGGGCAAACAGATCATACTGTGGTCGCCGACACCCGAAGAGGCGTTCTCGCGGGTTCTGTACCTGAACAACACGTTTTTTCTTGATGGTCGTAATCCTGCCAGTTATGCCAACTGCGCGTGGATTTTCGGTCTGCACGATCGTCCCTGGACTGAGCGCGAGATATTCGGCACGGTGCGCATCATGGTGCCGGCGGGCCTGAAGCGAAAGTGCAACATGACTGCCTACCTTGAAAAGGTCGACAGGCTGTCGCGTTTCATTCACGAGGCTCCCGCGTAAATTGTGTACCCGGTCGATCAGGCAAGGGCGCCCATAGGATCCCAGGGCGGGAGTACGACAGGGTCCTGCTCGGAGATGGCGCAGATTCCCGGATCAAGCAGGCGTCTGTGGACAGCGATCTCGTAGACGTGCTCACTGAACCATCCGTCGCTCATGAGCAGGTAGCCCTTGTCGCCGCCTTTATCGCCCCAGCTGTTTTCGACTCTCCACCTGACCGGCTTTCCGTGCCCGTCGAGATCAACCCCGGTAAAGAGCATGGCGTGCGTCATCTTACCGTGGCCGTAGGTCATCCGAAGTGATTTCGTGAACTCTGCGTAGTCGCTCGCCCGGAGAGACTCATCAAAGATTTCAAGATCGAGAATACCAAGTTCCCTGTGTATCGCCTTTCCGACATCGCACCCGAACCAGACGGCTTGCCCGGAAACGATGCTGTCAATTGCCGCCTGTTTGAGTACATCAACATCAAGATTGATGTACGTGACGGGTCGACTGCCGTCCATGTTACCAAGATATTCGACGGTGTACGCCCTGCCGAGTGGTTTATCGGGAGATGGAGCGTTAATCAGGCACAGGAAATCGCTGAGGTCCTGCTTACAGTGCCGCTGAAAAAATTCCAGAGGAGTGATGGTACCGTCCCTGCGGAAATTTCCCTTCGCGTCGCGCCATTCCCACACAAAGGTACGCGGGGGTACGCCAAGGTGTGTAGCAAGGATGCGATAGACATCACCGACGGCCTCATCTCTGATCGCCTCTGTCCTTCCGGTCGGTTCTTTCATGCTGATACTTTCACGGAGCCGTGCAGCGGCGAGACGGAGTCGCTCGGCGAGCTGATCGTTCAGACTGCGCGTCCTTCCGGAATGCCAGGTTTCAGGCATGGCATCTTTCGGGACAATGCCGTACTTGTTCACCAGCGCGACAAACATATCCCATTGCCCTGCATCGGGCACGGGCTCGGCGAGGAGCCACGACACCAGGCGCCCGTCCGCGGGTTCGCCAGCCGTATCGGCGATATTGGAGAGAAAGAAATTCGCCTTCTCTAGCTTGTCATAGAACATCAGAAAAGTCTGTGAGAGCTCGAACTGGTCAAGCCCCAGGCTGTCCCTCACTTCCAGACGCAGGAGATTGAGACCGGCAAAGAGCCAGCAGCGACCACTCTGTTTCTGATTCGTCGTGCCCGGTGTACGGATCAGGTGACTGAAGGTGTGATGACGCGTGTTCGCGATGCGTCGGTCGGTGGCCGCGGCCAGGTAACCTGCGTTCGTCACCGCGTTCATCGCGATTCTGTTCTCGGGACGCTCGAAAAACCGTGTTTCAAGCGCAACAATCCGCTCCATGCCGAGAGGCGTTCGTTCTGTCTGCATTCGCGTTATCCCTTCCTGTCGACCGAAAGTGTACCGACGGACCGTGCCACGCTGTCTCTGTCGTGTCAACGCGGTGTCTTGACACAACACTCGTTCTGTTGCTATTTTCCTCGGACACTTTGGACGCCTCTATAGCTCAGTCGGTAGAGCACCACCATGGTAAGGTGGGGGTCATCGGTTCAAGTCCGATTGGAGGCTCGTGTTGACCCCATCGCATCTCGCCTATATAGTGGGTGTGACTTGCCGTTGGGGCAATTCTGTCGCGAAGGCCAGTAGCTCCAATTGGTAGAGCGTCGGTCTCCAAAACCGAATGTTGTAGGTTCGAATCCTACCTGGCCTGTTCCTATAGTAAGGGGATATAGAATGAAAAGGATCGTCCAGTTTTTCAAGGACAGTTACGCAGAGCTGAAGAGGGTTGTGTGGCCTTCGAGGGAGCAGGTAATCAGTTCTACACAGGTTGTGCTGGTGAGTCTCGTGCTGTTTGGTATCGCACTTGGTGCTCTCGATCTGATTTTCACACAGGCGATTCTTTTTCTTTTTTAGTCTATTTCCATTGATGGAATAGATTTTTGACCGACTCACTCGTAGACGAGTACAGGCAGCGAATAATGGCGAAAGCATGGTACGTTCTTCACACCTATGCGGGGTATGAAAACAAGATCGAAAAAACACTGCACATTCTCAATGACGACGGTGAGCTTGGCGAAAGCCTTCACGACGTGAAAGTGCCTTCTGAAGAAGTCGTTGAAGTCAAAGACGGTAAAAGGAAAGTAAGCACCAAGAAGTTTCTCCCTGGTTATATTCTCCTGGAAATGGATCTTCCGGATCTTGGCTGGAAGACCGTTTGTTCGCGGATAAAGAAAATACAGGGTGTTACCGGTTTTGTCGGGGCATCGGCAAGCGGGAAGCCGCAGCCCATTTCGCAGGAGGAAGCGCGGCGCATCCTTCAGAAGAGCGGTGAAATCGAAGGCGACAAGAACCTCAAGCCGAAAGACAGTTTTATCGTAGGCGAAGGTGTACGAATTGTAGAAGGTCCGTTCGATTCGTTTACGGGTACGGTTGAAGAAGTGAACCTTGAAAAAGGGAAGTTGCGCGTCATGGTCGGGATTTTTGGCCGTTCGACGCCGGTAGAAGTTGATTTTCTGCAAGTTGAAAAAGTATAGGAAGTCGGATGACCGGTCCTTGGACCGGTCTGAGCGTCTGGGAGCGTGCCGCCGGACATCTGGTGGTGCGCGCATGAACCACGCAAAGGAGAAAGAATATGGCCAAAAAAAAGGTCAGTGCGCTTGTTAAGCTGCAGGTACCGGCCGGTAAAGCGACGCCGGCACCTCCGGTAGGGCCTGCACTTGGGCCTCACGGTGTGAGTGCTCCACAATTTGTGCAGCAGTTCAATGATGCAACCAAGAACCTTGAGCCGGGACTGGTTATTCCCGTTGTCATTACGATTTATCAGGATCGGAGTTTTTCGTTTATAACGAAGACTCCCCCGGCAGCTGTACTGATTCGTCGGGCCGTCGGGCTGGATAAGGGGTCAGGGGAGCCGAACAAGAAGAAGGTTGGTACGCTTTCGCAGGAAAAGCTTCGCGAGATCGCTGAAACCAAGCTTCCCGATCTGAACGCGAACGATGTTGCCGCTGCAATGAATATAGTCGCTGGTACTGCCAGGAGTATGGGTGTGAATGTGGAGGCGGCATCATGAAGCGTGGAAAGCGATATCTGGAAGCCGTGAAATCGGTAGACAAGACAAAAGACTACGAAACCGCCGAAGCCGTCGATCTGGTTAAGAAGCTCGCAAAGGCCAGGTTTGACGAGACGATCGAGCTTTCAATGAACCTGAACCTCAAGAAGAGTTCTACCGTCCGCGACACGCTGGTTCTGCCTCACCAGTTCCGGGGAGACAAGAAGATTCTGGTTTTCGCCAAGGGTGAAAAAGCGGATGAAGCACGGGCGGCGGGTGCGACCCATGTGGGTGATTCTGATCTTATCGACAAAATCCGCGACGGGTGGATGGACTTCGACGTTGCGGTTGCAACGCCTGACATGATGAAAGACGTTGGAAGGCTTGGGCCGATTCTTGGTCGCAGGGGACTCATGCCGAACCCGAAGACGCAGACGGTTACGTTTGACATCAAAGAAGCTATCGGCGAACTGAACAAGGGTCGTGTAGAGTTCAGGAGCGACAAGACTGGCGTGATCCATCTCCCGGTCGGCAAGGTGAGCATGGATAGCGCTCAGATTCACGAGAATATCGCGGCTGTGGTCAGCGAAGTGACGAAGCGTCGTCCTGCTGACACAAAGGGTGACTTCGTTCATTCCATAGCCATCAGTTCGACCATGGGGCCGGGTGTGAAGATCGCCTCTGGCCCGGATGTAGGAGCACGAAATGCCTGAAGGATATACGACCAAGGTAAATGAGCAGAAGCAGGCTGCGGTACAGGCGGTAAAAGAGCGGTTCGCCGGGGTCAATGACTACGTTTTCACGAACTACCGTGGGTTGACTGTTGAGCAGATCACCGCTATCCGTCGCGCCCTGCATGAACAGGATGCGGATTTTCGTGTCATCAAGAACAGAACGGCGAAGATCGCGTTCAGTGAGCTCGAGTACCCGGACGTATCGGAGTTGCTCGTCGGACCGACTGCGGTCGCGCTTGCGCGTGGCGAGTCCGGCTCGGTTGTCAAGAAGCTCATCGATTTCGCGAAGGAAATGCCGGTTGAGCTCAAGGGTGGGCTCATTGGCGGGGCTGTGTTCTCTCTTGAACAGGTGGAGGCATACAGCAAGCTGCCGTCGAGAGACGAGCTGATCGCCAAGCTTATGAGCGCAATGAACGGCACCGCACAGAATCTTGTGTTCGTGCTCAATGCAATTCCGCAGAAACTTGTCCGCACACTGCAGGCGGTAAAAGAGAAGAAAGAGTCCGAAGGCTGATCTCACTGGTCTCGGAATAACACATCAAATCACCGGCGTTAGTCTTCACAGTGGGTTGTCTGCTATCGCCGGTACACATAAGGAGAAGGTAATATGGCAGCACCGACGAAAGAAGACATTCTGGAAGCCATTGCAAACATGACCGTGCTCGAGGTAAGCGAGCTCGTGTCTGCTATGGAAGAGAAGTTTGGTGTAACAGCAGCGGCCCCTGTGGCAGTTGCGGCAGCGGGAGCTGGCGCAGCGGATGCAGGCGGCGCAGAGGCTGAGGAGCAGACTGAGTTCAACGTAATTCTCAAGGGCATTGCTGACGGACAGAAAATCCCCGTCATCAAGGAAGTCCGTGCAATTACGGGACTTGGTCTCAAGGAGGCGAAGGAGCTCGTTGAAGCCGGAGGAAAGGCGGTCAAGGAAGGAGTCGACAAGGCAGAGGCGGCATCGCTCAAGGAGAAGCTTGAGGCAGCCGGCGGCGTTGTTGAGGTCCAGTAAACCTCTTTTTGCGACAGCTATCAGCTTCGATTTCTCACCGTATCGTTACGGTTCCCCATCGCGCATTGACTCGTCAATGCGCGAGCCGGGGTTCCTGTGCGTTACGGTTTCTCTTTCTTTTAACAGGTTACTGAATCCCGGGAGGGTATTATATGTTTGATCGTCGAAACTCGATCACCCGTACACAGGTTGGAACTGCAAAAGACATAGTGATGGAGCTTCCTGATCTTGTCGATGTGCAACTGGCCAGTTATGAGCGATTTCTTCAGAGAAAACGGATGCTTGCTGGCGAACCGATAAACGAGCAGGGTCTGGAAGAAGTTTTTCAGGCGATTTTTCCGATCGAGAGCCAGGCCGGTGATATGCGGCTCGAATACGATCACTATACCCTCGACGAAGAGAATATCAAGCTCTCGGAACAGGAATGCAAGCTGAAAGGACATACCTACGCAGTCCCCATAAAAGCGCGCATCAATCTCATGTTCAATGAGACGGGTGAAATTCGTCAGAAAGACATTTACATGGGCGACTTGCCACTCATGACCGATCGCGGGACCTTCATCGTCAATGGCGCTGAGCGTGTCGTGGTTAGTCAGATTCACAGGTCTCCTGGCGTTATTTTCAGTCATGAAAAAGGTGTCTACAGCTCGCGAATCATTCCGTATCGCGGATCGTGGCTGGAGTTCGAGATCGATCAGAAAAAAGAACTGATCTACGCGAAAGTGGACAGGAAGAAGCGAATTCTGGGAACGCTTTTTCTGCGCGCGCTCGGGTTCGAAACCCGGGAGAAGATCATTGACCTGTTCTACCAGCGTGCAACACTTGGGGTCGGTGACAGTCAGGAGCACAAAGAGGCGCTCGTCGGTGAAGTCTTCGCTCGGGCTGTCTGGATCAAGGACGAGAACGGAAGCGACCGTAAGCTCTATCGCGCCGGCGATAAGATCCATCCGCACGACGTTGATGAGCTGATTCACAGCAGCATCGCTGAAGTTGAGGTTATCGACTTCTCGAGCAATGAAAGTCTTCACTCACAGATACTTCTGAACTGTTTTGAGCGTGAGGAGAGCAAATTCACCCGTGATGACGCCGGCCTTGACGAGCCGACGAAAGAGGATGCCCTGACCGCCGTGTACGCGGTGATCATGCCCGGCGAGCCTATTACACTGGAAAGCGCGGAGAAGGATTTTAACTCCATGTTCTTCACCGCACGCCGTTATGACCTCGGTCGCGTCGGGCGGTACAAGCTGAACAAGAAGTTCGATTATGCGAAGGGTCCTGAAGATCACGTGCTTACCCGGGATGACATCGCGAACACCATGCGTTTTCTGATCAAGGTCTATATCGGCGAGTCAAACGTCGACGATATTGACCATCTCGGTAACAGGCGCGTGAGAAGCGTCGGTGAACTGCTCGCTAATTCGCTAAAAACTGCGTTCAGTCGCATGGAGCGGATTGCAAAAGAGCGTATGAGTCTCAAAGAAACTGATACGATCAAGCCGCAGGACCTGATTTCAATAAAGCCCGTCGTGGCGGCCATCAAGGAATTCTTCGGGTCTTCGCAGCTGAGTCAGTTCATGGACCAGGTCAACCCCTTGAGTGAGTTGACGCACAAACGACGCCTCAATGCGCTTGGGCCTGGAGGTCTGAGTCGCGACCGGGCAGGTTTCGAGGTACGTGACGTACACTACACTCATTACGGCCGGATGTGTCCGATCGAGACGCCTGAAGGGCCGAATATCGGGCTTATCGTGAGTCTCGCGAATTATACGCGTGTAAACGATTATGGTTTCCTTGAGACGCCGTATCGGCGCGTAAAGGACGGGGTCGCGAGTCGTGAGATCGAGTATCTTTCCGCGATGGATGAGGAAAAGTACTTCATAGCTCAGGCGAATGCGCCGATTGACGACAAGGGTAAATTTCAGACGGAAATGATCTCTGTTCGCCGGAACGGTGACTACACGACCAAACCGCCAGCCGATATCGACTACATGGATGTTTCGCCGAAACAGATCATTTCGGTGAGTGCGTCGCTCATACCCTTTCTTGAGCATGACGATGCGAACCGTGCCCTCATGGGCAGCAACATGCAGCGCCAGGCGGTTCCTCTGGTATTCCCTGAGCCGCCTCGAGTTGGAACCGGTATGGAGGCGAAGACTGCGTACGATTCCGGTGTTCTTCAGAAAGCCCGGCGGGCCGGGACCGTCGAGTACGTTTCCGCGACGAAAGTGGTCGTCAAGCCCGATGGTGCAAAGAACAAGGACGATCGCGACGTATACGAAATGATCAAGTACCAGCGGACGAATCAGGACACCTGCTACAATCAGAAACCGGTGGCCATGAAAGGGCAGAAGCTGAAAACGGGCGATATAGTCGCCGACGGTCCTGCCACGTTCAAAGGAGAGCTTGCACTCGGCCGGAATATTCTGATGGGCTTTGTCCCGTGGAACGGTTACAACTTTGAGGACGCGATCCTCATAAGCGAGCGGGTGGTCAAGCACGACGTCTTTACCAGCGTACATATTAAAGAGTTCACCATCGACGTCCGCGAAACAAAACTTGGCCCCGAGAAGCTTACCCGGGATATACCGAACACCAGTGAGAAGACGCTTGATCAGCTCGACGAAGACGGAATCGTTCGTGTTGGGGCAAAAGTCGGCAGCGGATATATCCTTGTCGGTAAGGTCACACCAAAAAGCGAGACGGAGACGACGCCGGAGTTCAAGCTGCTGAACTCCATTTTCGGCGAGAAAGCCAAAGAGGTCCGGGACACAAGTCTTCGGATCCCGCATGGTGTCGACGGAACAGTCATTGATGTGCAGCGCCTGCGTCGGAGCGATGGAGATGACCTGCCACCTGGCGTTGACGAAGTTGTCAAGGTTCTCGTGGCAACCAAGCGCAAGCTGCAGGAAGGCGACAAAATGGCCGGGCGGCACGGCAACAAGGGTGTTATTGCCCGTGTCCTCCCCGAGGAAGACATGCCGTATCTTGACGACGGAACGCCGCTCGATCTCTGTCTGAACCCTCTTGGCGTACCGAGCCGAATGAACCTCGGACAGATCCTGGAGACCGAACTTGGAATGGCAGCTCATGTGCTCGATGAATGGTACTCGACACCCGTGTTCGAGAGTGCCACAAACGAGCAGATCGCCGAAAAGCTGAAGGCAGCGGGTCTTGACAGTACCTCGAAAGTGACTCTGCACGATGGCGCCACAGGGGAACCGTTTGAGAACCCTGTAATGGTAGGGATGATGTACCTGCTTAAACTGCATCATCTTGTCGACGACAAGATGCACGCACGTTCAACGGGACCATATTCGCTGGTAACGCAGCAGCCGCTCGGAGGTAAGGCGCAGTTCGGTGGACAGCGACTCGGCGAAATGGAGGTCTGGGCGCTGGAGGCATACGGTGCTGCCAATACATTGCAGGAGCTTCTGACGATAAAAAGTGACGATATGAACGGTCGCGCCAAGATTTACGAGAGTATCGTAAAAGGTGAGCCTTCTACAGCCGCCGGCGTACCGGAGAGTTTTAACGTATTGGTGCAGGAGCTGCGAGGTCTTGCGCTCGATATCTCGATATATGACGGTAAAGGCAAGCAGGTACCGCTGACCGAGCGGGACGAGGAGCTTATTAATCGTCAGGGCACCAACTTCTAGGAGACCGTGAATGAGAGATATTCAGGATTTCGACAGCATAATGATACAACTCGCCTCGCCCGACCAGATTCGGGCGTGGAGTTATGGCGAGGTCAAGAAACCCGAAACAATTAACTACCGAACGTTGCGCCCGGAAAAAGACGGGCTGTTCTGTGAACGGATTTTTGGTACTACCAAAGAGTGGGAGTGTTACTGCGGTAAGTTCAAGAGCATCCGGTATAAGGGTGTTATCTGCGACCGCTGCGGTGTTGAGGTCACGCATTTCAAGGTCAGACGCGAGCGGATGGGGCATATCGAGTTAGCTTCGCCGGTCAGTCATATCTGGTACTACCGATCCGTTCCGAGTCGAATGGGCCTGCTTCTTGATCTGACCATTGCAGCGCTGCGTTCGATTCTTTATTACGAGAAGTACATCGTAATCGATGCGGGCGACACAGATCTCAAACAGATGGATCTGCTCACTGAAGACGATTACATGGAGGCGAAGGAGCGCTACGGAGACATTTTTTCGGCCGGCATTGGTGCAGAAGCGGTCCGGACACTCCTTGAGCAACTGGACCTTGATGCCTTATCGGCCGAGCTGCGCGCTAAAATGGTCGAAAAGGGCGCGAAGTCAGATAAGCGACTGCTCAAGCGCATTGAAATAGTGGAAAACTTCCGTGACAGCGAAAACAGACCGGAGTGGATGATACTCGACGTGATCCCGGTTATCCCGCCGGAACTGCGTCCAATGGTTCAGCTCGACGGAGGGCGGTTCGCAACGAGTGACCTGAACGACCTCTATCGTCGCGTAATCAACCGGAATAATCGTTTGAAGAGACTCATGGCTCTCAACGCTCCGGACATTATTATCCGCAATGAGAAGCGCATGCTTCAGGAAGCGGTGGATGCTCTGTTCGACAACTCGAAGAAGAAGCGGGTGGTCAAGGGAGCAAGTAATCGTCCGCTCAAGAGTCTTTCTGACATGCTCAAGGGTAAGCAGGGCCGTTTCCGGCAGAATCTCCTCGGGAAGCGAGTTGACTATTCCGGACGCTCGGTTATCGTAGTCGGTCCGGAGCTTGAGCTTCATCAGTGCGGACTCCCGACCAAGATGGCGCTGGAACTGTATAAGCCCTTCATTATGAAAAAGCTGGTGGAGAAAGACGTCGTCTACAACATAAAAAAGGCGAAGTCTCTCGTAGAGCAGGAAACGCCCGAGGTCTGGGCCGTTCTTGACGAAGTTGTCAGGGAACATCCGGTCCTTTTGAACCGTGCACCTACGCTCCATCGTCTGGGAATTCAGGCATTCGAACCGAAGCTCGTGGGCGGGAAGGCGATCAGGTTACATCCTCTCGTGTGTCATGCCTATAACGCAGACTTTGACGGCGACCTGATGGCCGTGCACGTACCGCTGACCCAGGCGGCACAGATAGAGTGCTGGACCCTCATGCTTTCAAGCCGAAATCTCCTGAACCCTGCGAACGGAAAGCCGATCGTGTTTCCGAGTCAGGACATGGTTCTTGGTATCAACTATCTGACACGGCAGCGACCCGGAGCCAGAGGTGAAGGAAAGCGCTATTCAAGTCAGGAAGAGGCAATCTATGCGCGCGAGTTCGGTGCGGTCGACTACCAGGCGCTGATCAAGGTGCCTGCGGACGGTGAGGTCATCGAGACTACCGTCGGGCGCATCCTGTTTAATGAGGCCTTGCCCGACGGTGTTCCGTTTGTGAACTATTCGCTTGGTGATAAAGAGCTCCGTCAGTTCATTGCAGAGGTCTATAAGGACCGGGGGCCGCACGCGACCGTTCTTCTTCTCGACGCGGTCAAGAATCTTGGATTCCGCTATGCGACTCTGTTCGGGGCTACGATTGGCCTTGGTGACATCATGATTCCCGAGCAGAAGCCTGCGATGATCGAAAAGGCGAACAACGAGGTTCTCGGAATACAGAATCAGTACATGCAGGGTCATATCACGACCGAAGAGCGTTACAATCGCGTCATTGAAGTCTGGAGCAAGACCAACGAAGAGCTGACCAACGTCATGATGCAGAAGCTGGAAACGGACCGGAACGGTTTTAATCCGGTGTACATGATGGCGGATTCCGGTGCTCGCGGCAGCCGCAGTCAGATACGACAGCTCGCCGGCATGCGTGGTCTCATGGCCAAGCCGAGCGGTGAGATTATCGAGTTGCCCATACGGTCGAACTTCAAGGAAGGGCTGTCGGTTATCGAGTTCTTTATCTCCACAAACGGTGCGCGGAAGGGGCTCGCTGATACCGCGTTGAAAACCGCTGACGCCGGATACCTGACTCGTCGACTCGTGGATATTGCCCAGGACGTTGTCATTAACGAAGAAGACTGCGGAACAATCAACGGTCTCGACATCGGGGCTCTGAAAGACGGTGAGGAGGTCGTAGAGAGTCTGCCGGACCGAATCGCCGGGCGTTTCACGCTCGAACGCGTCAAGCATCCGATCACCGGGGATATTCTCGTCGACGTAAACGAAGAGGTCACCGACGAGATTGCGACTGCAATTGAAGATGCCGGCATCGAGCATGTACGCATCCGTACTGAGCTCACCTGCGAGTCCGCGCACGGCGTCTGTCAGAAGTGTTATGGTCGAAACCTGACCGATAATCGAACGGTTACGATTGGCCAGGCGGTCGGAATCATCGCCGCTCAGTCAATTGGCCAGCCGGGAACGCAGTTGACCATGCGTACGTTCCACATTGGTGGAGCCGCCACCCGTGTGAGTGAAGAGAATCGTACCTATCTCAAGTATCCGGTGTACGTGACCTCTATCAACGGCCACGTTGTTCAGCAGGCCTCGGGGCCGAGGCTGTTCACACGGAAAGGGTATATGCTCGTTAACCGCGTCCTGAACGAGATTGTCATCGAAAAGTCCGACAAGATTCTCGCTGACGAAGGAGACAAGGTCGTCAAGGGGCAGGTCGTCGTAAAACGGGGCAAGGAGGAGATCGTCGCCGACGATAACGCCTATGTTACCGTGAAAGGCAACAAACTGTACCTCATTGGAGCGGAGCAGCGGATTGAGATCCGAAACGGTGCCGAACTCGAGGTTGAGGAAGGACAGGTTGTACCCGCCGAAGCGTCGCTTGCAACCTTCGACCCCTTCAGTGAGCCGATCATCAGCGAGTACGAGGGTATTGTCCGTTTCGAGGACATTATTGACGGCACGACGATGAACGAAGAGGTGAATGACGACACCGGTAACGTCGAAAGAAAGATTACAGAACACTCGCTTGAGACCATGGAGCCCCGAATCGTAATCGAAGACGATGACGGGGAGATTCTTGATACCTATCGACTGCCCGGATCGAGCTATCTGCAGGTGCAGAATGGCGAAAAGATCAAGTCGGGTCGCACTATCGCGAAAATGCTCAAGGACAGTGTTCGTACAGCAGATATCACCGGAGGGTTGCCGCGTGTCGGAGAACTCTTCGAGGCGAGGCGCCCGAAGAACGCTGCCGTGCTTTCTCAGGTAAGCGGTACGGTTGCCCTGAAGGGCATTGTAAAAGGCAAGCGCATCATTCTCGTGCACGATATCTACGGCAAGGAGTTCAAGCACGCGGTACCCATGGGTAAGCACCTGCTTGTACGCGAGAAAGACGAGGTGATGGCTGGAGAACCCCTGTGCGACGGTCGTACCGACCCGCATGACATCCTTCAGATCCTCGGCGAGAATGCGCTTCAGCGATACCTCATGAACGAGGTGCAGGAAGTGTACCGTCTGCAGGGTGTTGCGATTAATGACAAGCATATCGGCGTAATTATCCGTCAGATGATGCGCAAGGTTGAGATCGTGCAGGTCGGAGATACCAACTTCATCTTTGGTCAGCAGATCGATAAGCCCCGTTTTCAGGACGAGAACCGGAAGGTTATGCGCGAAGGCGGTCAGCCTGCTGTCGCCCGACCGATCATGCTCGGAATTACGCGTGCATCACTGAATATCGAAAGCTTCATTAGTGCTGCAAGTTTCCAGGAAACGACACGTGTTCTCACGAATGCGGCTATCGCCGGTAAAAGCGACAATCTCCGCGGCCTGAAGGAGAACGTCATCATAGGTCACCTTATACCTGCCGGTACCGGTATGCGGCAGTACAAGCGAATCAAGTTGTACGACGAAAACCGGGAAGATCTGGATGCCCGCATGCAGACGATACTCGAAACGAGAGCCCGCGAAGCGGAACTCGCCGAAAACGAGGCTCCGGCAGAGGCGGAAGTGTATCAGTAGAAGGGTTCCACCGGTCGGGTGGTTGACAATCAACAGAGCGTCTGATAGTTTTGCGCTCCACGACATGCGTTTTGTCGTGGTTTCCTGATAGCCCGAAAGGCGCTCTTATTACATCCGTACAGGCTATCGGTCTGTATGTGGAAAGGTTAAGGACAGTATGCCGACAGTAAATCAGTTGATTCGAAATGGCCGAAAGAAATCTCACAAGAAGACGAATTCGCCTGCGCTTCAGACATGCCCGCAGAAACGTGGTGTGTGCACGCGGGTTATGACGGTAACGCCGAAAAAGCCGAACTCCGCGCTTCGTAAAGTAGCTCGTGTTCGTTTGAGTAACGGCATTGAGGTTACTGCGTACATTCCGGGTATCGGGCATAATCTTCAGGAACACTCCGTTGTGCTTGTGCGAGGCGGTCGTGTGAAGGACCTTCCTGGTGTTCGGTATCACATCGTGCGCGGAGCGAAGGATACGCTCGGCGTCGAGGACCGAAGAAAAGCGCGTTCCAAGTACGGAACAAAGCGACCGAAGGCATAAGGAAGAGGTTACAGCATGCCAAGAAGACAGATTGTAGGGCGGCGTGAACTTCGTCCTGATGCAAAGTACGGTAACATCACCCTGTCCCGTTTTATTTCCCGGCTCATGGTGCATGGAAAAAAGTCTACCGCAACCCGTGTTGTGTATGAAGCAATGAGTTTTCTCAGCGGGAAGACTGATAAGACCGAACTCGAAGTGTTCCTGAAGGCGATCGACAACGTAAAGCCTGTCGCGGAAGTAAAGAGCAGGCGCGTCGGTGGTTCGACGTACCAGGTTCCTGTAGAAGTTCGCGAGAGCCGCCGGGAAGCGCTTTCGATGAGATGGCTCATCGCAGCCGCTCGTAATCGAAGCGGACGTTCAATGGGTCTGAAGCTCGGCGCAGAGCTTCTCGATGCATTCAATTCGACTGGATCAGCGTTCAAGAAGAAAGAAGATACGCATCGCATGGCGGAGGCAAACAAAGCATTCGCCCATTATCGATGGTAAGTACGGTATAGTTTCTGCGGCTCCGGACGGTGATTCGTTTTGCCGGTTCCTGGTGCTCGTTATTTATAAGAAGTTCGTACGTGTCCGCACAGTCGAAAGTGCGGAACAAACGGCGGATACGACCAAACCGATCGTCAATAACCCGTACTTGACACGACGGGGAGATTGAATGAATCACGGCGTCGACATAAGGTCATGCTGTGAGTGGTAGGGTGGTTAGACCGGTTAATGCCTTATTGGTAGCAACCGGTGAAGGAGCGTTGCTCTTTCAGATACGACGCGTTTTAAACCCGTATAGAAAGTACGGGTTGGTTTTGCGTATCTGTTGACATATCTTCTGGCTATCTGTTAGCCTACCCATCCTTTCAGTGTACTCGTCCGAGCATATACCTTCGTGGTACGTGTGCGTCCGAGGCGCTACTAAGTACATGTGTGGATGCAGGGCAGCGCCGTGGCGTCATCCCTGATCTGGAAACACTATTTTATTCAGAACGTTTCAGACACTTCGAGAAGGAGGGAACGTCATGGCGAAAGCAAAGTTCGAGAGGAGTAAGCCTCATATTAACGTCGGTACCATAGGTCACGTTGACCATGGGAAGACGACGCTTACTGCAGCCATCACCATGCTTAGCAGCAAGCTGAGTGGCGGTGGTAAGATTATGAAGTATGAGGACATCGACAACGCACCTGAAGAAAAGGCGCGGGGTATCACCATTAACACCCGTCACGTCGAGTATGCGACGCAGAATCGTCACTACGCTCACGTTGACTGCCCGGGGCATGCCGACTACGTGAAGAACATGATCACCGGTGCTGCACAGATGGACGGAGCTGTCCTCGTCGTCAGTGCAACCGACGGTCCGATGGCGCAGACCAAGGAGCACGTGCTTCTGGCTCGTCAGGTTGGAGTTCCCGCTCTGCTGGTCTTCATCAACAAAACCGATCAGGTTGACGATGAAGAGCTCGTAGACCTTGTCGAGGAGGAGATTCGTGATCTCCTGTCCAGTTATGATTTTCCTGGGGACGATGTTCCGGTGATTCGCGGGAGCGCCTTCGAAGCCATGGAAAACCCCGAGGACGACGCCAAGACCAAGTGCATCGGCGATCTGCTTGAGGCGATGGATACGTACTTTCCGCTTCCTGAACGAGCGGTGGATAAGGATTTCCTTATGCCTATCGAGGACGTGTTCTCCATTCAGGGTCGTGGTACGGTTGTAACCGGACGTGTTGAGCGCGGAATTGTCAAAGTGAACGACAAGGTGCAGATCATCGGCATCCGTGATACAACCGAGACCACCGTTACCGGTGTCGAAATGTTCAATAAGCTTCTCGATCAGGGTGAGGCTGGCGACAACATTGGTGCCCTGCTTCGTGGAACTGAGAAGAATGCCGTTGAGCGAGGCCAGGTTCTTGCGAAGCCCGGAAGCATCACACCGCACAAGAAGTTCAAAGGTACGATCTATTGTCTGAGTAAAGAAGAGGGTGGGCGACACTCACCGTTCTTTACCGGGTATAGGCCGCAGTTTTACTTCCGCACGACGGATATCACCGGTACTGTTTCCCTTCCCGAGGGCAAGGAAATGGTAATGCCAGGCGATAATACCGAGATTGACGCTGAACTGATTCATCCGATCGCAATGGACAAGGGTCTGCGCTTCGCTATTCGCGAAGGCGGGCGGACTGTAGCCAGTGGTCAGGTGACCGAGATCGTCGAGTAGTCAGTATGTAAGGACACGGCCCCTCAGGACCCGGTTTTGAGGGGCTCCGTGCCTAAGGTGTCCGAACCTCGATCGGTCGCATGCACCGTACGTGCGGCCGTTTTTTTGCAGGCTCGGAGGCCGTTGGGACGGTTTTCAGATAACTGTTTTTGATCGGGCAGGCATGGCACCGCCCGTCAGTATTTTCGTTCGTTGTATCGTCTGGTGGAGGAAACATGCCGCAGGCCAAGATAAGAGTACGCCTTCGTGGATTTGACATAGAGCTCATCGATCAGAGTGCACGCTCGATCGTGCAGACTGTACAGAAGTCCGGATCGAAGGTTTCGGGACCGATTCCGCTTCCGACACGGATTAATAAATTTACTGTTCTGCGCAGTCCTCACGTAAACAAGAAGGCGCGTGAGCAGTTCGAGATGCGTACACATAAAAGACTGATCGACATTATTGAGCCGAGCAGTCAGGTCATGGATGCGCTGATGAAGCTTGAATTACCTGCGGGAGTAGATGTCGAAATCAAGCAATAGGCGTTCTGCCTGTGTTTTCGATGCGAATAGGGGTCAACAATGGTTGGTTTGATTGGAAAGAAACTTGGTATGACGCAGGTGTTTGACGATGCCGGCCTGGTTACACCGGTAACGGTAATAGAGATCCATCCGAATGTAGTACTTGGCGAAAGAACCGTCGATCGAGACGGTTACCAGGCTTTTGTAATCGCAGGCGGTGATGAGCTCTCCGAGAAACGCGTGCTGAAACCGGTCCGCGGACAGTTCGGCAAAGACACGGTACGAAAACACATCCGGGAGTTTCGTGGAGAACATGAAGGCCTGGAAGTCGGCTCCGAGCTCACGGTATCGATGTTTTCGGATACCGGTTACGTGGACGTTGTCGCGACATCAAAGGGGAAGGGATTCCAGGGCGTAATGAAGCGTCACAACTTTGGTGGTGGTCGCGCTACGCACGGATCGAAGTTTCACCGCGCTAACGGTTCAACTGGTATGGCGGCAACTCCATCCCGGGTACATAAAGGAACCAAAATGGCCGGGCGAATGGGTCATGAGCGATGCACAACGCAGAATTTACGCGTTGTGCGCATTGATGAAGAAAAACAGGTCGTTCTTGTGAAGGGCGCGGTGCCAGGGCCGAAAGGCAGTATGGTAATCGTGTCCCAGGCGAAGAAGCGAAACAGCTGAGGCGCGGGATATGAAGCACGCAGTATTGACGAACAGTGGTAAAGAAGCAAAGCAGGTAGACGTGTCAGACTTCGTCTTTGGTTGTGACGTTAGCGAAGGCTCGATTTATCATGCGATACGCAATGAACTTGCAAACCTCCGAACCGGTACCGCGAAAGTAAAAACGCGCGGTGAAGTGGCTGGCACGGGCAAGAAGCCGTGGAGACAGAAGGGAACAGGTCGGGCCCGCGCGGGAACGTTGCAGAGCCCGGTGCGAGTCGGCGGTGGTATCGCGTTTGGACCTCGCCCGAGAGATTACAGCTATCGTATGCCGAAGAAGATCAAGCGGCTGGCGATGCGCAGCGTGTTGAGTCGCAAGATGAAAGAGGGCTCACTCTTCTTCGTTGAAGATGTGCAGGTTCCGAGTGGAAAGACCAGAGACATTGTTTCGGGACTGGGATCTAATGTCGACCTGCATAGAACGGTTCTTGTCGTGAAAGGTGACGATTCAATGGTTAAGCGAGCGGGCAGGAATGTTGCCTGGCTTACCGTTCTCTCTCACGACAAGCTGCGCGTGAACGATCTCTTTTATGCACGCAAGATTCTGATCACGGAGTCGGCTGCAGAGGCACTTGGTGAACACTATAGCGGTGCACACACGGGAGGTGCGGCATGAGAGCTGATGCAGTAATCATAGAACCGGTAATGAGTGAAAAGACGACTGTTCTGCGCGAGCAGGGCAAGTATGTCTTTCGGGTTGATTCCCGCGCGAATAAAGTACAGGTCATGCAGGCCGTACAGGAGCTGTTCGGTGTGAAAGCGGTTTCCTGCAACATCGTGACGGTGAAACGCAAGCCGAAACGGCAGCGTGTGGCAAAAGGGTATACATCGGCCTGGAAGAAGGCGATTGTAAGCCTCGGCAAGGGTGACACCATCGGAATTTTCGAAGGTGTTTAGCACCAGTTTTCAAGGAGTCAGGCAGTGGCGTTAAAAAGCTATAAGCCGGTAACACCGGGGCAGCGATACAAAACGACTGTGACACGCGATTCTCTTACGACCGATCGGCCGGAAAAAGGTCTGACGACAGGTTCGAAGCGAATCTCCGGTCGCGATTCAGCGGGAAGAATCAGCGTTCGACGCAGGGGCGGCGGCCACAAGCGCCGGTACCGCGCGATTGATTTCAAGCGGGATAAGTGGGATATACCGGGCACTGTTGCTTCGATTGAGTACGATCCGAATCGCAGCGCTTTTATTGCACTTGTCGTATACGCTGACGGCGAAAAGCGGTACATACTCGCACCAAAGAGTCTCGTCGTCGGTATGCCTGTGGTCACTTCGGAACATGCACCGATTCGCCCGGGGAACTGTATGCCGCTGGAGAGCATGCCCCTAGGCACTGTCATACACAATATCGAGCTTCAGAAAGGGCACGGCGGACAGCTTGCTCGCAGCGCCGGAGCATCGGCTGTTATTGTTGCGAGTGACAAGGACTATGTCACGGTCAAGCTTCCTTCGGACGAGAGCAGGCTTGTATTCAAGCGCTGCCTGGCGACGGTCGGTGTGGTCGGAAACGAAGACCACATGAACGTCACCATCGGTAAAGCCGGACGGTCGCGCTGGATGGGGCGACGACCGAAGGTGCTTGGTGTTTCCATGAATCCCGTTGACCATCCGCACGGCGGCGGTGAAGGTCACACGAACGGCGGGCGCCACCCGGTTTCGCCAACTGGTCAGCCGACGAAGGGATACAAGACGAGGAAGAAGAGGAAGACTTCGAGTCGGTTTATCGTGAAGAGACGGGGCAAGTAAAGAGGTAGCATTGTGTCGAGATCAATAAAGAAAGGTCCGTTCATTGAAAAGAGTTTGTATACTCGAGTACTTGCAGCGTCCAAAGCCGGTACCCGCAGCATGATAAAAACATACTCGAGGACTTCGACGATTATACCCGAGATGGTCGGAATGACTATATCGGTGTACAACGGCAAGACCTGGGTCCCTGTCTATGTAACGGAGAATCTGGTTGGACATAAGCTCGGAGAGTTTGCACCAACGCGTATCTTCCGGGGTCATGCAGGAAGCGACAGGAAGGCGGGGCGCCGGTAATACGGGGCGCCGGTAAGGATTTATACATGGCTGTTACAAGCGGATATAGAGCAAAAGCAAAGTTTCTCATGGTTTCTCCAACGAAGGTTCGACGCGTTGCGGATAACGTCAGAAGAAAACCATATCCGGAAGCGATTGCAATACTGGAAAACCTTCCGCACAAAGGTGCGGGTTTGCTGAAGAAAGCAATACAATCTGCTGCTGCAAATGCGTTGTACCAGAACAAGAATCTGGACGAAGACATGTTGTACGTCAGGGAGTTGCTGGTAGACGAGGGGCCGCGGTTGAAGCGACTCTGGATCAGAGCTCGTGGACGGGCGGATATGCTGCAGAAGCGGATGACGCATATCACGGTTGTCGTTGACGAAATCGCGAATACGGGAGTTTAGTGTGGGACAAAAGGTAAATCCATTCGGTTTGCGTCTGGGCATAAACAAGCAGTGGCGGTCTAAGTGGTATGTGGATCCACGTGAATACGCGGACACACTTCATGAGGATCTTCTGATTCGCAAGACCCTGGCTGAGCAACCTGAAACCCGAAACGCAGACATCGCCGAAATCGAGATAATACGGCATCCGCAGCGCGTAGGGATCGTCATTCACACGTCGCGACCCGGAGTTATTATTGGGACAAAGGGCTCAAACATAGAGAAGATCGGTAATCAGCTTCAGAAGCTCGTCAGCAAGAAGATTCAGATCAAGATAAAGGAAATCAAGCGACCGGAAACAAGTGCTCAGCTGATCGCGATGAATGTTGCACGACAGCTGCGAACACGGTCGAGCTTTCGTCGGACTCTGAAGATGGCGGTCGGCGGGGCCATGAAGGCTGGTGTGCAGGGCGTACGCATTCGCATTGCCGGTCGACTCGGCGGTGCTGATATGAGTCGGGTTGAGACGCAGAAAGATGGCCGCGTACCACTTCACACACTCAGAGCAGATATCGATTATGGGTTCGCGGAGGCGCTCACGACCTTCGGAGTAATCGGTGTCAAGGTCTGGCTTTTTCATGGTGAAGTCCTACGCAAGGAACCGAAGGAAGATGCCGGTTTGCTGGTGAAGGGTGGCAGCCCGGGGCGGCGTCCGCGGCAAGAGGCGAGGAGTTAAGCTATGCTTCAGCCAAAAAGAACGAAGTACAGAAAAAAACAGCGTCAGGTAAAGAAGACGCTCGGTGGTGTAGCCACACGCGGTAACCGAATCAGCTTTGGCGATTATGCCCTTGTTGCGCTTGAGTCGAAATGGATTACCAATCGACAGATAGAAGCCGCGCGTATTGCGATGACGCGTCATATCAAACGTGGCGGACGGGTTTGGATACGGATTTTTCCCGACATTCCGTACACAAAAAAGCCCGCTGAAACGCGCATGGGTAAGGGTAAGGGAAGCCCCGAGTACTGGGTGGCGGCGGTCAAGCCTGGTACAGTGATGTTTGAGCTTGCTGGTGTCGATGTAAAGCTGGCTGAGAGTGCCATGCGCCTTGCTGCGAGCAAGCTTCCCATTAAATGCAGATTTGCTGTTCGCAGTGACTTGGAGTAGTACGTATGCGTGACTCATATAAGGATCTTACGTTCGAAGAACTGGTAACGAAGCGGGAAGAATTGCGACAACAGTTTCGACAGTTGCGCTTCGATATGGTCGTAGGACACGTGGATAACCCGCTGCAGAAGCGATTGTTTCGGCGGCGCATCGCACGGCTGAATACCTTGATATATAACCACCCAGATGTGGCCGGTGAGATGTAGGGAGTGTGACAGATGTCCGATACAGAAGTTCAGCTGAATGACAATGCAAAGCGGAAAAGAATACTGACCGGTGTTGTGTCCAGCGATAAGATGGATAAAACCATCGTTGTCCTGGTGGCAAACCGCAAGTTGCATCGTCTTTACAAGAAGTACGTTAATACTAGTAAGAAGTTCAAGGCTCACGACGAAGAAAACAGTGCTCGAATCGGCGATCGGGTTCGGATCATTGAGTCGAAGCCATACAGCCGGGAGAAATGCTGGCGGCTGCTTGAGATCGTCGAGCGCGCGAGGTAATTATCATGATTCAGATGCAGTCATACCTAAATGTCGCAGACAACAGCGGTGCGAAGCGCGTTCAGTGCATAAAGGTTCTCGGTGGCAGCAAAAGGAAGACGGCGAGCATCGGCGACATTATTGTCGTGGCGGTGAAGGACGCGATTCCGAACGCACCGGTCAAGAAAGGAAGCGTAGAGCGCGCTGTTATTGTTCGCACCAAACGGGCAGTACGCCGGGCTGATGGAACATACATACGATTCGATGAAAACGCGTGTGTGATTCTGGATGCGAATCAGAATCCACGAGGAAAGCGGATTTTCGGTCCTGTCGCTCGTGAACTTCGCGAGGGCAGTTTTATGAAGATCGTAAGTCTAGCTCCCGAGGTTTTGTAGGAGGACGGGAATGGCCAGTAAATACAAATTAAAGCGCGACGACACCGTTCTCGTGATTACCGGTAAAGACAAAGGGAAGACGGGAAAGGTACTTCGCATAGACGCCGACAAAGGTCGTGTGCTCGTCGAGGGTATTAACTACGTGAAAAAAGCTGTTCGGCGGAAGCGTGAAAACGAGCAGGGCGGCATAATTGAGATCGAAGCGATGCTCGATATCTCGAATGTGATGCCCGTTTCCAAGGGGCAGCCTACTCGGATCGGCGTACGCATTGATAAGAACGGAAAGCGTGTTCGAGTTGCGCGGAAGACGGGAGAAGACTTGTGATGGCGACCGAAGTATACGTTCCCATGCTTAAACAGCAATACAACGAGAAGATCAAACCAGCTCTTATCGAAGAGTTCGGGTACAGCAGTTCGATGCAGGTGCCCTATGTCGAGAAGGTTGTTCTCAGCATGGGTGTCGGCGATGCGATAACAAACAAGAAGCTGCTTGACGCGGCTGTCAACGAGTTGACGCTCATTGCCGGGCAGAAGTCGGTAAAGACAAAAGCGAAGAAATCTATCTCTAACTTCAAATTGAGGGAAGGGATGGATATCGGTGCAAAAGTGACGCTCCGTGGGAATCGGATGTACGAGTTTCTCGATCGTCTCCTGAACGTGGCGCTGCCACGGGTGAAAGACTTTCGCGGCGTTAATCCGAACGCGTTCGACGGTCACGGAAACTATTCGCTTGGCGTCACCGAGCATATTATTTTTCCGGAAATCGATTATGACAAAATCGAACGAATTACGGGATTGAATATTGTGATCGGCACCACAGCAGAAACTGATGCGGAAGCGAGAAGTCTGCTAACGAAGTTCGGGATGCCATTTCGCAAGTAATGGTATCGGAATTCGAGATATAACTGAGTAATACAGGGTAAAGAGGTCAGTCGTGGCAAGAAAAGCACTAATTGTGAAAGCGCAAAGAACGCCGAAGTTTTCGACGCGGTCAGTTAACAGGTGTCGCCGATGCGGACGGCCGCGGGGGTATATGAGAAAGTTCCAACTGTGCAGGATTTGCTTTCGCGAGCTTGCAAGTGAAGGCATGATTCCCGGCGTGACAAAGTCAAGCTGGTAGGGGGTTGCTATGAGTGTTTCAGATCCCGTAGCAGATATGCTCACGAAAGTGCGCAACGCAAGCATGGCGCGTTTTGATAAAGTCGATATAACGACATCGAAGCTGAAGCTCGAAGTCGTGAAGATTTTGAAGAATGAAGGCTATGTTAAGAATTTCAAGAAAGTCGTGATTGATGATTTTCCCTATATCAGGGTTTTCTTGAAGTATGACACAAAGCAGAATCCCATTATCCATGGGATACAGCGGATTTCCACGCCAGGACGCCGGGTATACAGCGGGTATAAGAAGATGCCGCGTATTTATAATGGCTATGGTACGCTTATTGTTTCAACGAGTTCGGGCGTGACCACCGGCAGGAAAGCCTACGAACGACAGGTGGGCGGTGAGCTCATCTGCTCGGTCTGGTAGAGAGGTAACTATGTCACGCATTGGAAAGCTACCCGTCACCGTACCGGACGGCGTTAAAGTTACTGTTGAGAAAAGCAGTTTTGTTGTGCAGGGACCCAAAGGCACGCTCACGCAGGTATACGAGCCTCAGGTGAAGTTCGAGATGGAGGAAGGGATAATTCGGGTAACGCGTCTCAACGACTCCAAGCGAGCTCGAGCAATGCACGGCCTGTATCGTCAGCTTCTCCAGAACATGATTACTGGAGTGAGCCAGGGTTTTTCTATAGCGCTTGCAATCAACGGAGTCGGCTATCGAGCGGAAGCGGCCGGAAAAAGTGTTCGTTTTAACCTGGGTTACTCGAACCCGATCGAGTTCGTTGTACCGGAAGACGTTGACGTAGCCGTGGAAGGGCCGAACAAGGTCGTCGTCTCCGGTATAGACAAGCAGAAGGTTGGAAAAATCGCGTCGGAGATCCGGGGGCTCAGACCTCCGGAGCCGTACAAGGGCAAGGGCGTAAAGTACGAGACCGAGACGATTCGACGGAAGGTCGGAAAGTCAGGGGTGAAGTAACATGAAGCGACTGAAGATCAAGACAAAACAGAAACTGCGGCGGCGCGCGCGTGTGAGGGGCAAGATCTCCGGGACGGCAACCCGTCCTCGCGTTTCCGTGTTCAAGAGCAACAAGCATCTGTATGTGCAGGTTATCGATGATATTGCCGGGCACACGCTTACACAGGTCTCTACCATGAGCGGCGAGACGAAGGGGCTCAAGGTAACCGTTTCCGACGGTGAAAAGGTCGGAAAGAGTCTCGGAGAGAAGATGAAGGCTGCAGGTATCGCTGAGGTAGTGTACGACAGAAACGGAAACAGGTATCACGGCGTCGTCAAGGCGATTGCTGAAGGCGTTCGGTCGGTCGGAATAAAGGTATAAGAGATGGCTTCAGATTACGGAAGAGATCGGGACAGAGACAGGGATCGTGACCTCAGCGAAAAGCTTATCAAGCTCAACCGCGTTGCCAAGGTCGTGAAGGGCGGACGACGTTTCTCGTTCTCGGCGCTTGTCGTCGTAGGTGACGGGGCTGGCAGCGTCGGCTATGGTTTTGGCAAGGCTAATGATGTTTCTGAAGCTATACGTAAAGGTATGGATCGGGCAAAAAAGAGCATGGTTCGCGTACCGGTTAAAGGACACACCCTGCCACATACCGTCGAAGGTCGGTTTAAGAGTGCAAAGGTTCTCATGAAGCCGGCTGCTCCTGGTACCGGTATTATCGCCGGAGGGCCGGTGCGGGCAATCATGGAAGTCGGTGGAATTAACGATGTACTCTGTAAGTCACTCGGCTCCGCGAATCCAGTCAATACCGTTAAGTCGGTTTTTGAGGGGTTTTCGCGTCTGATGGATGCTCGTGAGATTGCTCGAGGCCGTGGAAAATCCGTAAAAGAGATGTGGGGCTGAGTATGGCTGAAATTCGAAAGCCTTCGGGTGCAACGAAAGCGAAGAAGATTCGCGGCAAAGGTGTCGGAACTGGCATCGGAAAAACTGGTGGACGCGGAACCAAGGGACAAAACAGCCGTTCTGGCGGCGGTGTCCGACTTGGTTTTGAAGGCGGTCAGATGCCTCTGTATCGCCGAATTGCGCGTCGCGGGTTCAGTAACTACCGCTTCAAGGTCCGGTACACCGAGGTTTCTCTTTCCAACCTGAATAAGTTCTTTCAGGACGGAGAAACGGTCAGTCTTGAAACACTTATTGAGCACGGCGTGGTTCGGAAGAGCACGAAAGCAGTCAAGATTCTCGG
>SKXQ01000161.1 GCA_007128315.1 Spirochaetaceae bacterium
GACCAATCACGATGTACCGGTAGATGTCTTCATTGAGCACCTCATGGAAGAAACGGAACAGCTGATCGCTTTAATCGGTGGCGACGGGACACCGTCGATACAGCGGATAGGCGTTGTATGCGGAGGCCCGCTCGATCTCAAACGCGGTCGTATCTGTTCACCACCAAATCTGCCCGGTTGGGACGATGTCGAGATCGTCAGAATTCTCGAGTCACGGTTTAATGTGCCTGTACTGCTGCGGAACGATGCTGATGCGTCAGCGGTTGCCGAATGGTCCTTCGGAGCAGGCGTCGGCTGCGCAACAATGGTGTTCCTGACTTTTGGAACGGGTATGGGTGCCGGCCTCATTATTAACGGTGAACTATATCGAGGAGCCTCGAACAGTGCCGGTGAGGTCGGTCGGATCAGATTGTCCGAGCCAAACATGCGAGAAGGCTGTGACGGTACCTTCGAAGGCTACTGCAGTGGTAACGGAATCGCACGCCGTGCGAGAGCGCTGGCACGCATACAGTTCGAAACTACCGGAGCGGGACCACTTTATTGCCCCACTCTTGAGGGTATTGCAGACGTCTCGGCACGGACGGTAGCGGACGCGGCACGAGCTGCCGATCCGTTTGCGGTCGAAATCTTTGAGGAGACAGCCGAGCGTCTCGGTTCAGCCCTTGCTACAATTCTCGATATACTGAACCCGTCACGTATCGTAATCGGTGGAGTATACGCACGGTGTCAGGATCTCCTGGAGAAGACCACCCTTGCGACCATGAAAGACCTGTCCGATGCACACGCGTATAATGCGTGCAGCGTAGTATCCTGCGGCCTCGGCGAGACCGTCGGCGACGTCGCCGCACTGAGCGTTGCAACAGGTTTACTGCAAATTGACGAGGAGGCCGTATCGTGACCGAGTCGCAAACTCCTCAGATGATCCTGCGAGACCTGTTGTTTCGATATCCGACTCTGTCACGAGTGGATGAGCCAATCTGGTCCGGCTACGAAGTCCTGCGAAATACGGTACGAGACAAAGGAACGATCCTGAGCTGTGGGAACGGGGGAAGCTCGGCAGATGCAGAACACATAGTCGGTGAACTAGCGAAGGGGTTCCGTCTGCGCCGACCGCTTGACGAGGGAACCGCATCGAAGCTTCATGATCTGACAAGTTCCACAGGTGAACGTGTGACCGATTATCTACAAGGCGCCATCCGGGCCATACCGCTTGCATCTTCCGGGCCACTGGCAAGCGCAATCGGAAACGATTTGGGCTTCGAGTACGTATTTGCTCAACAAGTACTGGCGTACGGTAACCCCGGTGACTCGCTTATCGGAATTACGACATCGGGAAACTCTCCAAACATCGCGCTGGCGGCGAGTCTCGCGATCCGTCTCGGACTGCACGTCGTTGGCCTCACCGGTCGTTCCGGCGGGAGACTAAGCGATATTGCATCAGTCTGCATTCGTGTCCCGGAGGACGAAACCTTCGCGATTCAGGAGCTACACCTGCCGGTCTACCACGCGCTCTGCTCAATGCTGGAAGCCGACATGTTCACCGCCGGATAAACGGAACGAGCACCTGCTATCCGCCGCGAACATCTCAATCCGTCCCGGGTTCAGTGTTTCTTCAGACCAGTCAGTCGCAGTATCAAGTCCGGCTTGGCAAAGTCCCCTACAACGACGGCTGCACCTGCCTCGATAAGCCGGGTACGCTTGCGCGGGTTTAGCCCGTATCGACGTACCTCGTCGCTTGCAACACCAACGGCAAGACCACCGCGCTTCAGAGTCTCGCGCATTTCCACAGGACCGTCGCCGAAAGTCACTACCTGGCGAGCATGCTGCTCGCCGAGTCGGGTCAGTATCGTCTCGAGCACCACTCTCTTGGGATCGTTTGCGATGTCGTCAACTGATCCGTAGATTCCGCCATCGAAGAGCTCGGCGTAACCGAGTGCGCTCGCCTCGTTGACGACATTTGCGTGGTCGCTTCCACTCGCAAGGAACACCGTTACGCCGGCACGTCTCAGCCCTTGCACGAAGGCTACCGACCCCTTTATCGTGAAGTCCTCAACACTCAGTGCCCCGCTCTGAAGACCTTCCAGGCGAGCCTCAATACGGGCATCGAGCCGTTCCAGATAGCGCTTCTTGTACTCAATCGGTTCCAGGATGTCCGATGCAGGGCACAGACTAAACTCATGTATCAGTTCAACCAGCCCGTGCATCTGCTCAATAGACTGTATACCGGTCGTCTCATCAATAAAGCCGCGAACCCGTTCCTCAACGACCCGTATTCGATGGGGCGGCAGGCTGGACCGGTCTCCACCCAGGATCGCGTCGACCATGAGTCGAAACATAACCGGTTCCCATCCTTCTCTCAAAACCGAAATTGTTCCATCGTGATCAAATATTGCGCATGTGCGTAGTTCATCGGGTATCACACGAATCACCTCTACCCCGGGACCGCTTGTACACGCCGAATGTGCGGATGTTCGGACTCGTAGCGGTGCAAGGCGAAACTCCGCATGTTGCGCCGCTGTCCGCAGCTCATTTTGTGTAGCGGTACCCGGTTGCTGGACCTTCCGGATCGTGACCGAGGCTACCAATGCACCAAGGGATGCCGCGGAGGGTAAGTCCAATCCACTCGCAAAGGCTATTGCAGTACCCGAAAGAAATGCGTCACCAGCACCAACGGTATCAACCGGTCCCGACACAACAACACCGGGGATCTCGTAGACATTGTCCTTACTCGAAACGAGACAGCCGCTTGAACCTAATGTCACGATAACCGGAGCCCCATGTGTCCGGGCGAGATTCTCGGACATCTGCTCGATTGGTTTTTCCGAATCCGTTGTGGAAACTGCGTCGTCGGAATCGGTCTGGCTGTGATACCGCCGGAGCTCCTGTTCGTTCATCTTCAGATGTACGTCGGTGAACTCCCGTCCATAGTCCCGGCTGTCGACGATCATCATTCCGGCCTGCGACGAACGAAGCGCTTCGATAACCGCGACACGAGACGTTTGCCCGAACAGACCGGTCTTCAACTGCTGATTCACGAGAACAAGATCGACAGTACGGGAGATCGCGTGAATACGATCAAGGACGCGTTCAAGCGTATCGGCCGAAAGAGAATTATAGTCGCCCAGATCAAGACGCGGAGCCTCAATGCCCTGCTCGTAGACCTTGGTGTACACCTGAGTGACATACGTAGCATCACCAACAATCAGCGACTCGATGTCGACTCCGCTGACCCGAAGGAGATGCTGCAACTCGCGCCCGTACATGTCGGGGCCGATGACGCCTATCGCATGAACGCGGGCGACCCCAAGCGTTTTGAGGTTCACCGTAAGGTTTCCGGCACCACCTGCGTACACTGCCGACCGATGTACCGATCTGGTCTTGAGACCAGTCTCAACGGATACTTCCAACCCTTCGTCAGATACGTGTATGTAATGGTCGAGGCAGAAATCACCCACGACCGCGATCGACATATCTTTTGCTTGGTCAACTACACGCTCGACCCACTCGACGGCGTGTTCCCAGGCTCGTACTTCGTGTATTTCCATAAACTATTCGCAACGACTCGTCAGATCCATTACCCCTTCAACGCCCCGGCGAGAAGCGCACTCAGGATAAATTTCTGCAGAAAGAGTACCAGGATGACCGCAGGTAGAAGCCCAACGACGCTCGCAGCGGCAACGTACTGAATGCTGATGTCGGTAAAATGCCCCTGTGCCATGAGTACCCCGACAGCAACCGGGTACAGGCTGTTTCGGTTCAGAAGGAAGAAAGGGATAATGAACTGCGACCATGAGTTGATGCTTATAAAGATAACCGCACTGGCAATGCCCGACATCGCCGATGGTATTATGATGGCTCTCAGCACCTGAAACCGTGACGCCCCATCAATATGTGCTGACTCGTCAAGTTCGCGAGGCACTCCGTCAAGCACGCCCTTGAGTAGAAAGGTTGCAAAGGGTGTCTGTATAGCGATGTAGACCATGGACAGCCCGAAATAATTGTTCAGGAGTCCTATACTCGCGAAATACCGAAATAGCGGGATACCTATGACAACGGGAGAGATCATCTGGAACAGAAGAACAATCAGAAGAAGTCCCGTCTTGTTTCGGAACGAGAAACGGGAAAATGAATACGCCGAAGGAATCGATACCGCCAGGGTTCCGACGACTGAGTACACGACCAACCGAACCGAGTTCCAGATATACGTCGGCATTTGCGTCCGGGTTAGTATATAGGTGAAGTTTTCCAGAGTAGGATTACGGGGTAATAGTCGTGGAGCTCCGAACAATTCCTGCGGTGTACGCAGCGCCAACGATACGATCCATAGTACTGGACCGAGAAAGAACAGCACCAATAATGCATACACAGCTACAATAATCGAGTTGGTGAATAGTTTCCGAATGAAATAATCGTCTATCTTGGGTGCATTCATTTCGCTATTCCTTTGCGCCCATTGCACGGATATACAGCAAGGTAAAGACTATCGACAGCACAACCATAATCAACGCGTACACGGAACCACGACCAAGATGGAGGTATGTGAATACAGCCCTATACGCCTGAAGCGATATAACTGTCGTTGATCCTCCCGGGCCACCTCGAGTCAGTGCATAAATTGAGTCATACGTATTGAATGTGTATATCGTTATAAGCACTACGTTAATCAGCAACATTGGCTTAAGAAGAGGAAGCGTGATATGCCAGAAGCTCTGCCAGCCGCTACTACCGTCTACTCGCGCCGCTTCATAGAGCTCAATAGGAATCGCCTTTAACGCCGCGTATTGCAGAATCCCGCTAAACCCTGTGCCCCGCCATATATTGGCAAGTGTTGCCGAGAAGATCGCCCACCCGGGTCGGTGCATGAACGGAAGCGGTCCGATGCCAATCATTCCCAAAAGATAGTTGAATACGCCCCAGTTACTCGAGCTGAATACGATCTGCCACATTATGCCGGTAATTATCCCAGGCACGACCCACGCACAAACCATGGAAAGCTTGACAAGGCCAGAACCAGGAAGCTCGAGATTAATGAGTACGGCAGTA
>SKXQ01000041.1 GCA_007128315.1 Spirochaetaceae bacterium
ACGGCATCTCTTCCCACCGGCCTTTCGTACGGGAGGCATACAACCCATAGCGGCGAATCAGCTGTAGCCGTTTTGGGGGTATGTGCTGAGTGAGATCGGCGAGGAAGTCGAGGGCATCAAAGATGTGGAGGTTCTGCTTGAAGTACTCCGAGTACGTGGTGTGAAACAGCACCCGCCCCTTGAACGGCTCATAGTGGATCTTCTTCAACGAGATCCGCTGGTCGTTCGCTCCGCGAACTGCTCGCGCATGCATCCGGGGCGGTCGTGCGATATATTGAGCCAGACTCTCCTGCGCGGACTCGTCAAGGATGCGAACGCTGTTATCTATGGCTGGTCACTCGCAGGTCACGTTCCTCGGCTTCGCCTGCGGTACGCGACCGTGCTCGTTGCTCGCCCATGCATCCGGGCTGAAGCCGGAGTGCTTCCAGGATAGGAGGTTCCGGGCGAAGTCCTCGTTCAGGAGTTCCCGGCCCACCAGTAGCTTGATGGCCCGACGTCGGAAGAGCTCCGTCATCGACTGTAGCCTGGAGAACGGAATGTAGGGAGTCCGCAGCAGGTTATCGAGAAGATCCTGTACCAGTACGAAATATTCGGTCACCAGCGGTACATCGCTCAGATGGACTTCGGAGGTGTTCCGTTTGATCGCCTCAGGCGCAACATCGAAATCATAGGGAACGAGATTCTTCCCGCCATCCGGAAGCATACCCGTCAGGAGGCAGCATGAATATCGTCGTGATCGCGGGTTCGGTCGCCGGCAGCAAGACCCGTACGGCAGCACGCTACACCGCCGATTACGTGAAATCACACCACGCAGAGCATGAGACCACACTCGTCGACCTTGCTGAGTACTCACTCGAGTTCAGCGACGGTCGCAACTACCTTGACTACAGCGGGGACACCGGTCGTATCGCTCAAACACTCATGGCCGCGGACATCGTTCTCGTAGGGTCACCAATCTATCAGGCATCCATCCCCGGCGCGCTGAAAAATGTGTTCGACCTGCTCCCGACCGACGGCCTGCGGGACAAAGTTGTAGGTATGTTCATTACCGCCGGATCACAGCGGCATAATCTGATTCCTGAGATACAGCTGAAACCGATTCTGAGCTACCTGAAAGCACACATCGTGGAGACATACGTGTTCATTGAAGACCGGGATTTTCAGGGTAGCGAGATCGCGAACGATGACGTCCATTTCCGTCTGCAGCGACTCATTGACGACGCGCTGACGCTCGCGACTGTATACGAGCGTGTACGCGAGCTGCAGGACGAGCAGTACGGGTTCTAGGCGGCGCTTCAGCTGCCGCGGCTCTCTGAGGTCTCGAGAACAGCCGAAACAAACGTGAGTTGCGGCAAGCCGATATACACCTCGTTTTCTTGCGCCACCGAAGCGCGTGGACTATCCTTTCAACCATTATGCATACTACCCGATCGTTTCCGCAATTCACCACACCGGGAAGCCTGGCTATGGATCTGCAGCCGGGTATGTACGAAGTGTCGGTCTCGATACGCGAAGCAGCACTACCCGGTTTTTTCACGCTTGAGTCAGATGGCCTGGAAATCGGTTGCGGAGGTGTGCCCGCACGCAATAACCCACAATTAACTCAACGGCTTGCCCCCCCAGGCCCCCAGTGGCATGCTCACGACAGACAGAGACATCTGGAGCTGGTCAGGAACTGGAACCCTCCCGACACCTTCAGCGCATCGGCGCAGACACTTCATGTGTGGGTATTCCCGCTGTATCGTGACCGACAGGGAACAGTGACTCTCACCTGTAGTGCCCACAGCAGCTCCCTGAACGATGAGGTCATGAGGTTCTGTGCCGATTCCCTCACCGTCGAGGCCATGACCGTCAGAACGGTACCGGTTGCCGCTGTCGTGCAGACGGTACCTGACGCACTGAAGCACAGGCCTCTCGTCCCGATCTGGGGATGGATGAGCATGACGAGTTTCGACCATCCCGACCGAGCAGTGAGCACACCGCGGGATCTGCGCAGCCGGGCCATAGACGAAAGCGCCGCCTGGGGCGCAACGGGTTTCGAGTTCTTGCCGGTAAACGAGGACGGTCTCTGCTTCGAACCAGAACGAACGACCGCAGAAGCGAAGGGCTCTTCATCAGCCTGGCCTGTCAGTTCGGACCGGACCTGGACGGCAACTGAAGCCCGTGAACTCCTGCAGCACGCGCAGTCCAGCGGAATGGCGAATTTTCTCTTTCTCTATACCCTGTACGGGTTAAGTCCGCTTCGGGCAGAAACCGACCATCAGGAACGCGAACAGTTTTTGAGAGCAATTCTCGATACCCTGCACGCTGAACGCCTGCTGACGGGTGTAATCCTCGAAGGTTGGCTGCCGGTCGAACCTGCGCGCATTCTGCCCCTGTTGTGCGACCACGGCCCTCGGGTTACTCTTTTCGTATCAGTCGAAAGTGGTGAACAGATCGACGCTCGGGATCTGGCGTTCAGTCACGAGGTGTATCCCTACATCGCACACTGGGCCACCTTCTCGGTCCAGCACACCGGCTTCGATCACTCCTATCCGCACACACCTTTCCCTATGTCGTGGTACCGCGAGATCATGGGGACACCCTGCTTCTACATGCAGGGTTGCGCGCAGACGCACCATCCCAGGAAGCGTTTTCCGCGGATTTCGCCTGACTGCACCATAGGCGTTTCAAACCGCACCGTTTCTCCTGACTGGATCGCCGCACAGATCGTATCGTTCAGCGAGATGAATCTGCTCCATCCCGACGAAATACCTGCCGCGGCAGTCTGCTGGGAAGCGGACGAGCCGACCATGGCTCCGGAACCGGCGCGCAGGTACGTGTACGCACTCTCGCAGGACCCGTACCGCGCGTGCTACGCCTGCCGCCTCGAGGACACCGGCGCGGGAGGCGAAATCGACCTGAAGCGGGAGACCCGGCGCACGCGTCCCGAAGAAACGCTGCGTCTGAGACGACGGCATCCGTATCCCGCGACTTCCACGGTTCTCAGAAACCGCTTTCTTGAACTCATACTTTTTGCCGATCGCGACTACTCGGTACTTCGCGCTGATCTGACAGGTCGTGGACGTTACTACCACAACGGGGCGTGTACAGTTGCAGCAGACCCGGTCTGGGTGACACGCTTCGGAGATCTGCGAGAACTTGCGAAAACCATACACGTGACTGAACCGGCTGGACCTCTGTCGGTTGTAACCGAATCCGTGTCGCTCGGCGGCTCTGGTGCACACTGCAGCGAGAGCCGCCGGTGGACCCTTATCGCAGAATGTTCCGTACTCTCCCTGCAGCTTGAAAGGCAATGGGAATCCACACCGCGCGGGACGTCAGAAACAGTCGAGAGCTTCATTGGTCTTCGCGGCCGGACGATGCATATGATCAGTGCGGATGAAGCACGACAGATTGTAGAACTGCACGATGCAAGCGGATCAGGACTCCCCCCATGCACGGTCACCATCGCCTGGGACAAGTCGGTTGATCAGGTACGGATTCGACACGAGCACGACGGGGTGCTGATACGGCACCGGGTGACCGGAGAGGCCGAGCGCTGGACTGTTTCGATACAGTTCGGAGTATCTCAACTCGTCCCGACTGTACACTCGGTTACCTGCGCAGCCGAAACGATCATGCTCGATCATGCTCCCGCTTTGCTCAGAGTCTGTGGTGCCCCGCACCGATCCGTGTATGTCCGCGTCGAAGATGTCTGGCGGGCCCGACCGTCCGCGTTATCGGCGGAACACCCCGATGAGCTGCTTCTGCGCCTCGGCGATTTCGCACCCGGGCCGGTTGAACTGCGGTTTGAGGATTACCTCTACTCCTGGCTCAAGGCGGCCGGGGGATGCCGCTATATCGTCGATTTCTCCTCGGTAAATGTGTCTGAGGAACGCGTCGAAGCGCTGATTCTCGTGTCATCTGTCCCGGAATTCATGAAAATAATACGCATCGAATCGTCTTTTCCGCTTGCAGACGCGGAGATTAACGGCAAGGATTGTGAGCTGCACGAAGGCGGGCGCGTCTTTTTTGTGCCTGCCGCGGCAGGCAAATACGCCCTGCGTGCGCGGAGGTAAGAAGCCCATGACCATCCGGTTACCCGAGAGGGTCCGACGCTACATTCTTCAGCTCATCGCGGACCAGGGGCTTGGCGCAGGCGCCTCGCTTCCAACCGAGCACGAACTCGCCCGTGTTCTGAATGTCAGTCGGAATACGGTTCGTCAGGCGCTTGAGATGCTCGAGCGCAAAGGAACCATCTATCGGATACAGGGGAGCGGAACCTTCGTTGCCGGCGAGAGCGGTCCGGGAGACCAGTACGGTCCTTCAGACTTTCCCGGGGTGACGCCAGCTGCTGTCCCGCGTCGCGAGAACACCCGTCTTATCGGTCTGATCATGCCCTTTACCGACGGTTATCTGAACCTCATGATACAGTCAATTACGAGCGTCCTGCGAACCTACGGGTATCAGCTGATCGTTTCCAACTCGCACAACCGGGCCGACGAAGAGGCAGCCATTCTTCAGGAAATGATGGAGCAGGGTATTCGGGGCGTGCTGGTTTTCCCCTGTTCGGAATTTAACAGGCATGACATGTGGCAGACGATGACCGACCGCACGTATCCCTATGTGCTCATGATGCGCCACCGTGAACACGAAGGGGAAGACGCGGTCTGCTTCGAAAACGAGGCTGCGACCTATAACGCAGTCCTGCACCTCGCACGCTGCGGGTACCGCAGAATAGCGTTTGTGGGAGGTCCGGAGCAGGACGTGCCTCCTCACACTGAACGATACCGCGGGTATGTGCGAGGACTCACCCGGGCCGGTATGGCACCTGATGCACGGTTCGAGCTGATTGACCACGTAGAAGGACATTCCTCGGTCGACCGCTCCGTTGTTGAGGCTCGTGTCGAAACACTATCCACGTTTCTCACGTCGATAGAGAAGCCCGCCGGCGTATTTGCAGTAAACGATCTCAGGGCAAACCTTGTATACCAGGCAGCACGTCAGGTCGGACTTCGCATCCCGGAAGACATAGGTGTAGTAGGCTTCGACGACAGGGATTTCGCTGCTTTGCTCGATGTTCCGCTGACGACTGTGCACCAGGACATTACCCTGCTCGGCGAAATGGCGGCCCGCCGTCTTATCGATCGGCTCCTGGGGCAGGGCGCGTTGCAGCCGGGCCTGCGCAGACTCCCCCTTTGGATGGTTGTACGGTCATCCTGCGGAGAATTGTTCAGTTAGCGCTTCAACCATGACCTGATCGGCTAATTTCCTGTTTACGATACAAACAACTCACCATATGATGTTTGATATGTCTGATTTGTATTTTCTTGATCGGCATGGTGTGCTTTCAGTGAACTCTCGCTCGGTTCCGCGAACTGGATGGGCGCACCGGCTTTACAACCCGGGCTATCGTCTGCGTCTGGATCCTCTCCTGCGCGGCAGCAGCGAGGTGATCGATCCGATTCCCCGGATTGTATCGGAGGGTTCACGCGGGATCTTTGTCCGGAACAATCGCAGCGGCGATATCTGGTCACTCTCGCAGGGAAGTCTTTCCGCACCTGGTGAACAGCCACGTGACGACGGATTCTCCTGCAGCTTTCGAGACCGGCAGATTGTATGGACGGCACTCGTACACGGACACAACCTGACAGTAACGGTCGAACTGGCGGACCACGTACCCATGGAGATATGGTCGGCTTCTCTTCTGCCGACCGGCTCGCGAGACCTGCCGGATATGAGCCTGTTCTTTCACACACCGCTTCCGGGCTTTCCCGGTCACATCGGGGTACGAGCCGGCTTCGACGCGTCACTCGGTGGAGTATACTGCGACCATACCGAGTACTACACACGGTTTTCGGATATCAAACGGATTCAGACCACCCGGCACGTAACGCTCCTCTTGTCCTCCGTCGGGTTCTCCGGATTTGATACGGATGTCGACGCGTACTCCGGCCCCGGAAACATGAACCATCTGCCCCAGGCGGTCCGAAACGGATGCACCGGAAGTCCGGTTGAAGGGTCGGACGCGTGTCTTGCCGCCGAGATGCCGCTTTCAGCACACATACGATGGGGCATAGTGGCCACATCACGCATGGAACTCAGGGAAGACGCCATAAGAACCTTTCAGGACCTTGTCACACAGGCGGGTGCACCCTCTCTGTCAGTGCCGCTCCCATCCGGAATCATGGCGCCGGCCCAACCGTTCCAGGTCAGCCTCCCGAAAGAGGCCCCATCCGCGTTCTTAACCCGTCAGCTTGGCCAACAGATCGACTACATGGCGACGACCTATCGCGGAGAGCGGGCGCCCTGTATACGGAACGTGCTCCAGGACGCACAGGGCCTGTCTGCCCAGAATCCCGAAAAGTCGCGCCATCTGATCGAACAGGTCTGCAGGTTCCAGAACTCTGACGGATATCTGCCGCACAGCATGAGTGTAAACAGCTGGAACGAGCCTCGGGGGCTTGGCGAGCTCAAGTTTCACGATGCGGCCGTGTGGCTTCCGGTCGCAGTCGAGCATTATGTGCGCACAACCGGGGATCTCGCCCTCCTTGAGGCAGACATCCCCTACGCTGACGGTCGGAAACCCGCAACTCTCGCCGATCACCTGCTCCGCGCTCTGACATATCTGTGGAATACGACCGGGAACCACGGATTGCCTCTGCTCGGAGACGGCGACTGGAACGACCCACTGAACGGTCCAGGGCGACATGGTCGCGGAGAATCAGTCTGGCTGGCTGAAGCGTTTGTCTACGCCTCGCGGCGCCTCGCTGACCTGTTTGACGCAGCACACGTGTCCGGCAGCGAAGAGATTCGCCAAAAGGGAAACGAAATGGCCTCGCGCGTAGACTCTCAGTGCTGGACCGGCACCCGTTACGTTCGGGGATTCGATGACGAGGGGGTTCCATTCGGGCACGATGATGATGCGTATGGAAGCATTTTTCTTAATGCACAGACCTGGGCCGTACTCGCAGACATAGGTTCGAAAACCAGACGGCGCACCTGCATGGAAACTGTCGACAGCCTTCTCGAGACGGACTTCGGCCCGGTTACACTCGCGCCGAGCTTTCCCGCCTACGAGGAGCGAATCGGAAAGATCACGGTAAAACCGCAGGGTGCGAATGAAAACGGTTCGGTATACTGCCACGCTGCGATATTCAAGGTCCTCGCCGACCTGACGGCAGGACGCGCGGAGGCAGCCGCCGATACACTCTCGAGAATCATTCCGGGCTCAGCACGGTGTCAGGTCGAACGGACCCGCCAGCTTCCACTGTACATGCCAAACTTCTACTACGGTCCTGACGCGGGTCCGGCGGCAGGGCGTTCCAGCATGCTTGATTCAACGGGTACCGCCGCCTGGCTTTCGATTATCGTCTCCGACTACCTGTTTGGTTTATACCCTGAGTACACAAACCTGCGAATCAACCCCTGCATGGCATCGTCTCTGCTTCCCGCAAGGATCAGGCGCACGCTGCGCGGTGCGACGTACGAACTGATCGGCGAAGCACAAGGAAACCCGACAACAGAGATCTCCGTGAATGGCCAGAAACTGTCGGGGAACCTGCTTCCCTATGCACCCGCAGGCAGCCACGTCGAAATCAGAGTTCGTGTTCCCGCAGAGCAGCGGAGTCCGATTCATACCTGAATGCCTGAAGAAACAAAAAGAACATCCAGGCACATATAGTACAAACTTGTTGACGGCTGGAAAAAAGGGGCCTACGATGAAAACGATCATGAGCGCATTGTCACTGAAAAAACGAATCGAAACGCGCATGGGCCTGCATACGGATCTGGGACGCCGGCACGGCGCATGGCTTCTGATGACCCTGCCGGCAGTTTTGTGGATAGTTGTGTTCCGCTATATCACCCTCGTCGGACTTGGTATCGCGTTCATCGACTACAGGCCGCGCCGCGGTATCTTTGGCAGCGATTTTGTGGGCCTCCGAAACTTTGAGTTTCTCTTTCGAACGGAAGCGGCGCTGCGAGCCACACGAAACACCGTTCTGTTGAGTCTCCTGTTCCTCGTCGTCAGCATGGTCGTTGCACTGGCTGTTGCGTATATGATCTATCAGATCTACTCGAGCCGTATGACCAAGTACTACCAGACAGTTCTGCTGCTCCCGAACTTCATTTCATGGGTTATTGTCAGCTACTTCGTGTTCGCCCTTCTTGCAACCGAGAGTGGCATTGTGAACGTTATCCTCCGGAACATGGGCAGAGACCAGATCGCCTGGTATTCGTCTCCGCAGTACTGGCCATTCATCCTGCTCCTGGCGCATATGTGGAACTCTCTCGGGTGGAGCAGCCTGATCTATCTGGCGGCAATGCTTGGCATCGATCCGCAGCTGTACGAGGCGGCAACCCTCGACGGCGCGAACAAGTTCAGGCAGTTCTTTTCGGTCACGATTCCACTGATTCTGCCTATCGTGACGCTGAACTTTCTTCTCGGCCTCGGGAATATTTTTGCGCAGGACTTCGGACTGTTCTACCAGGTAACGCGAAACCGACCGCAGCTGTACCCGACAACGGACGTCCTCGACACCTTTATTTACCGATCGATAGCGGGGCTCGGAAACATCCCCATGGCAAGCGCGGCGCAGTTTTACCAGTCGGTTGTCGGGTTCGTTCTGATCCTGAGCGCAAACTGGCTTATCAAGCGGACGAGCCGCTCGGACCAGGATCTCTCCATCTTTTGAGGTTGATGAATGAGCACTCACACAAGCACAGCAACAACCGTTCAGAAACCTCGTCGAAAAAAGCAGTCAGCCGGCCTGCAGGGTTCGCCGGGCGTCCGTATTCACAGCAGGACACTGCGGCTGGCAGTCCACCTGATACTTGCGGCAATCGCGCTGACCGCACTTGCACCGTTTCTGATAATCGTCTCGTCTTCGCTGACCTCCGAACAGTCTCTGGTTGTGGACGGGTTCGCGATATGGCCACGGGTGCTCGATACGACCGCGTATCAGCTGATTTTCGAGCGCCCCGAACGCCTTTACAGCGCGTACAGCGTCACAGTCTACGTATCGCTCTTCGGCACCGTCCTCGCGCTTCTGTTCATGTCCATGATCGCGTACCCAATGTCGCGGACTCAATTTCGCTATCGGAAGTTCTTCAACCTTTTTGTCCTCATTCCCATGCTTTTCAATGGTGGAATTGTACCCTACTACATACTCGTGACACAGTTTCTGGGGCTACGGAACACGCTTACTATTCTGTTTCTTCCGCCTATGATCAGCTTTTACCAGATTATTCTGCTGCGTGCCTTCTTTATGCAGATTCCAAACGAAATGTTTGACGCAGCGCGAGCGGACGGAGCCGGTGAGTGGCGAATTCTGTTCACGATCGTCGTTCATCTGGCGAAGCCGGCAATTGCAACCATGGCGCTCATGACCTTCCTGAGTTACTGGAACAACTGGACAACAGCGCTGTACTTCATCGACAACTGGCGGCTGTACCCGCTTCAGTATCTGCTGCATCAGCTCATGCGGGATGCGGAAGCCCTGGCGCTTGAACCCCAGCTCGGAGGCCAGGCGCTACCAACAAATGCCGTGCGCATGGCGATGGCAGTCCTGGCAACCGGACCCGCGGCGGCTATTTTCCTTATGTTCCAGAAGTATCTGGTTCAGGGAATAACTCTCGGGTCCCTGAAATAGCGATGGTCGGTGCCTGATTGTCAGGTACCGAGGAGAGACAAAAAACAGGAGGTATTCCATGATACGGAGTACACAAGGCCGCATAGGCCTGACGATGGTTCTCATGGTGCTGCTGCTGCAGCCGCTAGTTTTATTCGCCGGAGGACGGCCGGAACAGCCTGCGGTTCGCGACGAAGTCGATTTTTCACAGCCTTTCGATGTGCCGATTACCTGGTACCTGCGTGCAGGTATTGCCGACACCGAAGACTCGGATGCGGTGAACGAGCGACTTAACGAAGTGCTCGCCGAACGGGGATTCAACGTTGGTGTGCAGATCGAGTTCATTAACCGCCCCGATTACGCAGACCGCATGAGTCTGGTCAACACGGCAGGCGAGCAGTACGACCTCGCGCTCGTAACCGAGAGCTGGTTTAACCACTATCCGCAGAACGTGGAGAATGAGTTTCTGACAGCACTCAGCCATTATCAGCACCCGACCAGTGGAGAGACGGTTGATCTGCTGCAGGAGTTCACACCGGGACTCTGGGCAAGCATGCCGGAAGGCGGCTGGGACGCAGCGCGCATCGACGGGGTGATTTACGCCATACCGAATCAGCAGATCTGGGTGCGTCCCTTTGGTGTTTCGATACGGCGCGACATTATGGAAGCGCTTGATCTCCGGGCCGACATTGATGCCCTGGACAACTGGGCCGACCTGACGCCGATACTCCAGACGGTACAGGATGCCATAGACGACGGGACCCTGGCGAACAGGGTTGCCGACGGACAGAATCTGCGCCGCGCGTTTGCAACGGCGGATCTGGTAAAAACAGAGAATGCACGCATGGATCCGATCGGACCAGCGGGCATGGTCGTTCGCATCGACGATGATGATCTGCAGGTAGAGAGCTTTTACTTTACCGACGAGTTCGAAGATCTCGTGCGAATCCGCCGCGACTGGCAGGAACGTGGCCTGACGACTCCTGACCTGCTTGACCCACAGGAGCAGATTGCGGGTTACGGCGCCGGGCAGTATGCGGTCGATGTGGGACGCCTGGTAAAACCCGGTGGAGACCTGGAACAGGCGGCGCGAATGGGATACAGCTGGTACGAGAACCCCATTGCTCCGGCATTCATAGATACCGGCGGACCGACAGCAACCATGACCGGTGTCAGCTCCACGATAGAAGACAACTACGGAAGACTCCGTGCGGTCCTGCAGTTCATGGAGTACGTTCACACCGATCCTGAGATTTACAACCTCATCGCAAAGGGGATCGAAGGCCGTCATTGGGACTGGGTAGACGAGGACGCGCAGCTTATCCGAGTTCGGGAAAATTCCCGCTACCGCCCGAACATAGACTGGGCGATCGGAAATCAGTTTAACGCGCTCTATATCGATCCTGACCAGGTCGGCGCATGGCCGGAAACGCTGGAGCTCAACCAGTCGGCCATTGCTTCGCCCGCGCTGGGATTCCGCTTCGACGCGAGCAGCGTGCAGACCGCCGTTGCTGCAATTCAGTCCATTACAGGTGAGTATCTTGATCCGCTTGTGAACGGTCAGGCTTCAAACGTGGACGCGGCGATCGCCGAGTTCCGACGCCAGTTGACCTCAGCGGGTATCAACGATCTGCTCCAGGAAGCCCAAAGCCAGATTGACGCCTGGCAGGCAGAGATGCAATAAGCGCTATCAATTGATGGCGATATGCAGGCCCCGGCTCACCACCGGGGTCTTTTTTATACCCGTATATTCTGCTCGGCCAGCGCGCGTGCGAGTTCAACCTGAAAATCGGGGATTTCAGTTTCGGCCTGGGCAATAATCTCCCGCCACTTTCCGAAGTCAAGCGTCCCTACATCCGCGAAACCGATGCGGCGGTAGTAGTGCGGCGGGTTGTATTCGCGCTTGATGGCGGTGATGGTATCCCGCATCGTGCGGACCGTTCCTATCATCATCGGAAGCATCTGGGGAATTTCGGTAGGGGTCTTCGGCTCATCGTCCTCAGACAGATGCAGGGCGATCACAAAGTCGCATTCATCCTGTATGAGATCCCATGGGACGGGATTCATGATGCCACCGTCGATCAGAACACGATCATCCATGATAAATGGGTCGAACACGCCGGGTATGCTGATGCTTGCCCGAATCGCATCTGCCAGTGAACCCGAACTGAACACGACCTGCTCGCGTCGCCAGAAGTCCACGGCAACCACTCGCAGGGGTATACGGGTTTCTTCGAAGGTCTCTACCGGAAGATGGAGTTTGATAAACTCGTAGGCCTTGTTACCTTTCAGAAGGCTGCGCATGCGGAGATGCGGATCGTAGACCTGAAAACCGGGAGCCCGACCGAGCGACTGTATAATGGAAAACGATTTACCCGGAGAAACACCTGCAGCGTAAAATCCGCCGATCATGGCGCCCACACTGGCACCGGCGATTATGCTCGGGCGGATATCCATATCCTCGAGAGCCTTGAGAAACGGAATAAAGGCAGCGCCTTTTGCACCACCGGCGGAAAGCGCGAGACCGATGCGCGGCTTCCTGCTGCGTGCAAAGGGCATTCTCAGCTCAGGCATGACAGAATCTCCGCGGGGTGATCGGCCACCGCGACGACCCGGGAGTCGAAGTTCCTGGCATGCTGATGCCCCCAGGATACTGCTATCGCAGTAAAACCAAGTTCTGATGCTACCTCGACGTCATGATTTGTGTCGCCGATGTACAGGACCCTCCGAGGGTCTATGTCGAAGTCCCGTATAAGTTCCGATCCCCGGACAACCTTACTGCGTCCCATGATATCGGACAGGCCGTACACGGCCTCGAATCGATCCGATAGTTTCAGGGATGCAATGCAGGCGGTGAGCATGGTCTGATTAAGGGCGGACAGGACAAACTGCCGCGTACCGCGCTGCTCAAGCGCCGCGAGCACTTCGGGTATTCCATCGTAAAGCGAGCATTCAGAGACGCGACTCATATACAGTTCATGATATCGTTCTGAAACCGTCGAGAATGCCTCGTCACTCGTTCGGAGACCTATATCACGATAGTAGTCAATTACCGGAAAGCGGAAGGTGCTCTTATGTCGATGTGAGTCGACCGGGGGGACTCCGTTTTCGGCAAGGACCTGGTTGATCGTCTGTATCGTCAACTCGAGATCATCCAGAAGCGTTCCGTTGAAGTCCCAGATGACGGTATCAAGTGACGTGTTTTCTTTCGTATTGTTCATATAAAGCCCTTCCAGCTTTCCGGTTCTCCTTCCACTGGTCAAGACACAGGAAGCCCATTAGTCTGTAAGTCTTATGAACATCGTGTGGCACTACCATCTGGCTCTCGAGTTTCCCGAGGAGATAGAACAGCTTCGACGCAGGCTTCACGGGCAAACGGTCATCGTAGCACAGAATCGAGAAGAGTTTTCGCGTCACATTGCTGAGGCAGATATTGTCGTTTCGGGACCGCTTTCAGCAGATGAGCGGACTCGGGCCGGTGCACTCAAGGCCCATGTACTCCCGTACGCCGGAGCCAACGCTCTACCTCTGGCCGACTATCGTGCAAACGGAATTGCAGTAGGCAACAGCCACGGAAACGCGGACGCGGTAGCCGAACGGGCACTGGCACTCGCCCTGGCAGTTAGCGGTCGTGTAGTCGAGTTTCATAACGACCTGACCGAAGGCAAGTGGCATCGCCGCGACGACACCGCCCGGATATTCGACTACTGGACGAGTATCTTCCACGCACCGGTGACAATCGTCGGAACCGGTGCGATCGGGACGCGCATAGCCCGCCTTCTTGCCGGTTTTGAGTGTCGGATAACAGGAGTTCGTCGCACGCCGGTCAGTGAATCAGAACCCGTCCCGACAGGTTTCCAGAGCATAACAACCGACCTCGAAGAAGCGCTGCAGGGCGCCGCTGTCGTGTTTCTGTGCGTGCCTCTGTCCCCCGAAACCCGAGGCCTGATCGGTGGCGTCGAACTCGCACGTATGGAAGGTGCCTTTCTGGTGAACGTTTCGCGCGGTGAAATCGTTTCAGAACACGACCTGTATCAGGCCATTCTGTCGGGAACCATCGCCGGCGTGGCGCTGGATACCTGGTGGCAATATCCGAACGGTCTGACCGCAGTCCAGCTTCCGTCCGAGCTGCCGTTCCACACACTGCCGAACGTCGTTATGTCTCCCCACGCGGCATCGCACACCAGATCCGGTAAACTCTCGCAAATGAGACAGGCGATTGAAAACATCGTTTCATTCTGCACCGATGGCAGCCTTGCGTACGCGGTAAACCTGGAAAGCGGCTACTGAACGACATCATTTTCTGCTACACTCATTCCCGCAGGAGTCGCGAACTATGTACACCATGGGCAATGAAGAAGTCGAAGCTGTCAGGCGGGTTGCTGAACGGAAACAGACCTTTCGCTACGGGAGTCCGGCAGCCGGGCACGGAAACGAAGTGGTTCTCTTTGAGCAGGAGTGGGCGGACCACATACAGGTTCCACATGTCCTTGCAACCACCAGCGGCACCGCTTCACTGATCTGTGCGCTTGCCGCTTTAGGCATAGGCCCGGGAGATGAAGTGATCGTTCCGGGATACACCTATATAGCCACCGCCCTTGCGGTAACCAACGTCGGTGCTGTTCCCGTTATTGTCGATATCGATGAAAGCTGCACCATGGACCCGGATGCGCTCGAAACGGCAATCGGGTCCCGTACCCGCGCCGTGATTCCCGTGCACATGCAGGGCATGCCCTGCGACCTCGAGCGCATTCTCGCAATCGCAAAATCACACCGCCTTCTGGTGGTTGAAGACTCCTGCCAGGCGGTCGGCGGCTCCTACCGGGGCAGGCATCTCGGAACCTGGGGAGACGCCGGCGCGTTCAGCTTCAATCACTATAAGATACTTTCCGCGGGTGAATCGGGCGCCTTTGTGACCTCGAATCAGGCATATTACGAACGGGCTTTCATTCAACACGACGGTGGATGTAACCTCTGGCCCGAAGTTGTGGGAATGACGACAGATATATTTGGCGGAGGAAACTTTCGCAGCAACGAGTTCGCAGCGGCCATATTGCGCGAGCAGCTGAAACGTCTGCCGGGTATTCTGGAGCAACTCCGGGCAGGCAAACGCGCGTTTGTGTCAGAGCTGCAGCTGCCGGAAAGCATTCGCATTGCTCCCATGCACGATCCCGACGGTGATTGTGGCGTGCAGACCCTGCTGACCGCCGCGTCTTCCGGTGTGTGCCGCCGGGCGATAGAGGCTTTAAAGGCTTCCGGAGTTCCGGCGGTGACACCGGCTGACTCGGGCCGGCATATTTATAAAAACTGGCAGCCTGTCATGAACCGACGCGGAGCCCACCACCCTGCAATGGATCCCTTCCGTATGGCGGAAAACCGGGAGTGCAGGAGTCACTACTCGCCGGACATGCTTCCGCAGACACTCGACATACTTGAACGCTCCATAATGATCATGCATTCGGTCGACTGGAATGACGCTGAACGAACCCGTCTTGTCGACGCTGCCTCTGCTGCACTGGCGGCTACCGCGTAAGAAGGCCGGCGGAAATATGTGGCGGAAGCGCTTCATTCGCGTCGGCGGCGCGGGGGTATTCTTCGGGCTGCTTCTCTTTCTCGCTGTCGGCCCCCTTGCGACACGCATCGAGACCGCCGGTGTATGGCTGGCCGAGCACGTCGGCCTTGCCGGTGTATTTGTGTACGTGTATGTCGTTGACACCCTGATCGTACCTGCGGCCGTCGACCTTCTGTTCCCCTTCGTCTCCGCGTGGAACTACCTGTCACTCGTCGCCGTACTCAGCGGAGCATCAATTGCCGGAGGCATCAGCGGATTTCTGATTGGCCGAAACCTGAACCGTGTTCCCGCGATTGCACGCCTTACGACGCGATACCGCATCGAACACATAGACCTGTTCACCAAGTACGGCCGCAGAACGATCATCATTGCCGCCCTGCTTCCAATTCCGTTCTCTACAATTTCCTGGCTTGCCGGCACCTTCGACATGCCGCTTGAAGACTACATTGTCGGAGCCCTGTTCCGCATCCCGCGCATGGCAATCACACTCGTGATGTTTCAAAGCGGGATCGCGCTGTTTGGATAAAAAACTATGCAGAATGCATTTCAGAAATGCATGGCGTTCCTCTACGCTCCCGTAATCCATGCAATACAGCTGGAACAGGGCAAATTTTTGTCTATTTAATCTATTTATCTATCATGGCACGACTTTTGCATTCTGGTACATGAGTCAACCTCAAAACACATGTAAGGCGATACAGGAGAACAGCCATGAAAGCACGAACAGCGACGAAACACTATATACTGGTGATACTGATAAGTATCATCGCACTGATAGCGGCCGGGTGCGGAAACCCGGTCACGAGCTCTTTGAGTGGCGAGACGACCGACGAGTCTTCCGAGGAGAGCCCCGGCACAGGAACTGGCGCCGGTAGCAGCGAAAGTGAAACCGAGGCCGACGACGATACGACCGAGGCCGACGACGATACGACCGAGGCCGACGACGATACGACCGAGGTCGACGACGATACGACTGAGGCCGACGACGATACGACTGAGGCCGACACTGTCCGGCCGGCAGCGTTCGAAATCGGGGACACTGGCCCTGCAGGAGGTATAATCTTCGACAGCGAGTACGACGCTGACACGGACACGTGGACCTACCGGGAAGCAGCCCCGAGTGATCTCGTAAACGAATCGGGCGAGGCGACTATGACCCATGCGCAGGCGCTTGCAGCCGCAACAAGTCTGGTCTCCGGAGATGTGACCGACTGGAGTCTGGCGAGTCGAACCGAACTGCGTACTCTGTACACCGAGCTGCATCAGGCAGACCTTGGCACATTTGAAGCCGCACCTTACTGGAGTTCAACGGTCAACGGTCCAAACTACAGATACATCGACTTTGCTCAGACAGCCGGGAACGAAGACGTGTCTACGCAGGACGGCGAACAACTGTTGCGCGGTCGAGCTGTAAGGGTTTTCACCGACACGGCTGACGAAATCTGACCCCCCCCTGCTCGAGACGACAATGAGAAAGGCCACCCGTACGGGTGGCCTTTCTCTGTCATGAGCGCGATACTTCGATGTCGGTCGCTCACGCCGCCGAGGAAACCGCCTCCGCCACCGGCGGTGCACCGTACCTCGGCTCTACCCGGACACGGCGCAGGCGCAGACTGTTATAGACGACGTTCAGCGAACTCAGGCTCATGGCAGCC
>SKXQ01000146.1 GCA_007128315.1 Spirochaetaceae bacterium
ATGCCGCAAAACAACGACGTTCACGAAGCGGGGACACGTAAACGCTCGACTCCGAAAGTATATATTCCGCATAGCCAGAACGAGCTTCTTCAATTGCTACGCCGCCACCCCGAGTCGCGCATCTACGCTGGTGGCACTGCTCTGTCGAGTCTCGAAGAGACCGGGCGACTTCGCCTCCCGTCGACGATTGTGGCGCTGTACGGCGTCGACGACCTCAGGCGCATCGCACGAACCGACCGCTATCTGGAAATCGGTGCGAACGCCACCATCCGGGCGGTTTCGCGCGTTGGCAGCAACGTTATTCCCGGGACCCTGTACGACTGCCTGCCGCACATTGTGCCGCCGGGACTCAGAACTGTGGCTACACTGGTCGGAAACGTCTGTGTACCAGGTACATCCACCACATCCATCGCCCCGCTGATCGCACTCGGCAGCAGTCTCGAAATTCGACGGGTCGGTGGAAGCAAATGGATGACGGTGCAGCGTTTTCGCAGCGGAGAAAACGCGCTCCTGCAACCGGGCGAAGTAGTAACCCGACTCCGCATTCCACTCGCACCGTGGGATGCACAGGTGTACCGGACAAGTGAGGACGGGAGAATAGGTTTTGCTGCGATCGCCCGAAGAACCAAAGGCGGCGTCGACGCGGTCCGCATCGTGATTGGAACCCGGCTTCCGGAGGTCATTCACAACCGTGAACTCGATGCGGAGCTGACCGGTCGCAAGCTCCCCCTGCCCGAACGCGATATTGCCGCTGCGGCGGAACGCATGAGAAACACCGCCCGCGAACACGACGCAGGTTTCAGTAACTTCGACCTGTATCGGATTGAGAGTCTTGTGTCCTGGTTTCTTCGCTCGCTGACGCGGCGATGATCAGCGGCAGCTTGAAGGACGCGAGCCCTCGGCGATATAGTGTACCTCAATCGTGGCCGAGTTTACTCACCTGCATCTTCACACAGATTACAGTCTTCTTCAGGCCGGCGGGCGAATAGACGATTACGTTGCGCGTGCGGCCGAGCTGGGAATGACCTCGCTCGCGATCAGCGATTACGGCAACATGTTCGGGGTGCTGCTTTTCTACGAGGCGTGCCGCAAACGCGACATCAAACCCATCATCGGTACCGAAGTCTATCTGGCTGATGGATCGCGGCACGATCGAAGCAGTACCGATCGTCGCGGGCGCTACCCCCGCATCGTTCTCCTCGCCCGGAACACGCAGGGATACCGGAACCTGCTGCAGATTTCCTCGTGCAGCTACACCGAAGGCTTTTACTATAAACCCCGCGTCGACAATGAGCTTCTCTCGGAGTATCACGAAGGCATAATGGCACTCAGTGGCAGCCTCCAGGGTGATATTCCTGCGATGCTTCTGCAGAACCGACACGAGGCCGCCCGTGAACGTGCCGTCTGGTATCGCGACACCTTCGGTCCCGGCAACTTTTACCTCGAAGTGCAGGACCACGGGGCGCCTGAAGAACGCATCGTGAATGAACAGCTTGTTGAGCTCTCACGAGAACTCGATATTCCGCTCGTTGCGGCAAACGACTGCCATTACGTCAGACAGGAAGATGCGAACGCACACGATATTCTGCTCTGCATAGGATCGGGTAAGACCCGACAGGACACAAACCGTCCACGCATGTTCAACGCGGAGTTCTATCTCAAAAGCTCGGCGGAAATGTCCGAACTATTCCGGCATATCCCCGATGATGCCCGCACCGAGGCTCTCGAAAACACGAACCGCATTGCCGCAGACTGCTCGGTCGAAATCGCGCAACCAGGGCCTCTCCTTCCCATTTATAGCATTCCGCCGGATTTCTCCAGCGCAGCCGACTATCTCCGACATCTTACCTTCGCCGGTCTCTCGAAACGCTACGGTGACCCGGGCGAAGACATCACGAGCAGAGCAAACTTCGAGCTCGACACCATTATCGGAATGGACTATACCGGGTACTTTCTGATCGTCTGGGATTTTATCCGCTACGCGAAGGATAACGACATTCCAGTCGGGCCGGGACGGGGTTCCGGCGCAGGAAGCATCGTCGCGTACGCCCTCGAAATTACGGACGTGGACCCGATAGAGTACGGGCTGTTGTTCGAGCGCTTCCTGAACCCTGACCGTGTGAGCATGCCGGACTTCGACATTGACTTCTGCTATGAGCGCAGGGGCGAAGTAATCTCCTATGTGACCGAAAAATACGGCTCGGACCGGGTCGGACAGATCATAACCTTCGGAACACTCAAGGCGAAGGCTGCCATACGTGACACCGCTCGTGCGCTTGATATTCCACTTTCCGAGGCCGACCGTATCGCGAAGCTGATTCCGGACGGCCCGAAGGTAAGCCTGCAGGGCGCAATACAGCAGGAAGCGGATCTGAAGAAGATCTGGGATCAGGGTGGCGTCTACGCTGAACTCCTCCGTACCAGCCTGAAGCTCGAGGGCTTGCATCGCCACGCATCGACACACGCGGCCGGCATAGTCATTGGAAAAACCGCACTGACCGACTATGTGCCGCTGTACCGCGATCCCCGCACCGGAAGCATCTCCACACAGTTCACCATGGATCAGATCGAGCCATGCGGACTGGTAAAGATGGACTTCCTCGGTTTGAAGACGCTGACCCTGATACGGAACACCGAAAACCTGATCAGACGACACGACAGTGATTTCGATATCGAGCGCGTCGCCGACCACGACGAAAAGACCTACGAACTGCTTGGCGCAGGTCGCAGCGCGTGCATCTTCCAGTTTGAGAGTCCGGGGATGCAGGACATCCTTACGAGGGCGAAACCCGGCAGCATTTCGGACCTCACGGCGCTCAATGCGCTGTACCGCCCCGGCCCCATGGAAAACATTCCCCAGTTTGTCGACAGCAAGTCGGGGCGCAAGCCGATTCGTTTTCCCCACGAGAAACTACGAGACATTCTGACCGAAACCTACGGAGTAATCGTCTACCAGGAGCAGGTCATGGAGATTGTCCGGATTATCGCCGGATTCAGTCTCGGACAGGCAGATATTCTCCGTCGGGCCATGGGAAAGAAAAAAGTCAAGGAAATGGAGCAGATGAAGGTCAGCTTCCTTGACGGTGCGCGGGAACGCGGAATCTCGAAGGAAAAGGCGGCCGAACTGTTCAACCTGCTCGAACCCTTCGCCGGCTACGGCTTCAATAAAAGCCATGCCGCCGCGTACTCGGTTCTCGCGTACAAAACGGCGTATCTCAAGGCCAACTATCCTGCCGAATTCATGGCCGCAAACCTTACCAACGAAATCAACAGCCCGGACAAGTTCGCCGAGTACCTTGCGGAAGCACGATCCATGGGCCTCTCGGTTGACCCTCCGGACATAAACCTGAGCGATAGGGTGTTTACCGTGGTGGACGGCCACATCCGCTTCGGACTTCTTGGTATCAAGAACGTCGGAGGGGGCGCTGTGGATGCGATTCTGCAGGAACGCGCCGAACACGGACCGTTTCTCGACATCCTCGATCTTCTCACGAGAGTTGATATGCGTACGGTGAACCGCAAGGTGATAGAGACACTTATGTACGCGGGAGCCTTCGACTCGCTCGACCCCCGTCGCGCAACGCTGATCGCAAACCTCCCACGCATGATCGACTATGCGGCTTCCGACCGGGCTGCCCGGGAGAGCGGTCAGACATCGCTGTTTGACGATGCAGATGCTACATCCGGGAACGGATTCGAGATGGTCGAGACCGAGGCATGGTCGGCTGCGGAACGCCTCGGGTACGAGCGGGATCTCATCGGCTTCTATTCATCCGGCCACCCGCTCGATGACCACAGGGAAACCTGGGAACGGTGCCGCACCCTGAACATTGCCGATGTACAGGATGCAGATGTCGACTCCGAACAGGTTGTCGTGGGTCTTATTACCGCGTACCGCAGCATAATTTCACGCAGAGGCAGCCCCATGGCTTTCGGAGTCATAGAGGATTACACCGGGAGCTGCGAGTTCGTCGCTTTCGAGGAGTCTCTGTCGCGCGTTTCCGGGGTCGTCGACGTGAACCGTGTCGTCGGTCTCACCGGTGTAGTGCAGCGCCGTCGACGCGGAAACGATCCGAAGAGCACACATCGGCAGCTCGCGCTCAGCCTTGCGCGGGCGCCTGAAGATCTTCACGAACGCGAAATTTCGAACATTCATATACAACTCACCGCGGAGGCGGACTCGGAAGACCGCCTGTGCGAACTTCGCAGTCTCATGGTCAACAGCAATGGCCCCTGCCCGGTGTTTCTGCACGTAAGCATGCCTGACGGCAGCAACGGACATGTAATTCGTGCCGGCGATCAGTTGACGATCGCGGCAAAAGCTACGACCCTTGAAGGTATACGAAACCTGCCCTTTGTGGCCGACGTGTGGCAGGAAAACCGGAGCACAATACATGAGTAGCATACTGACGCTGATCAGCAGCCTTATTTCGCTGTACACCCTGATAATCGTTTTCCGCATCATGCTGACCTGGTTTCCCGGGCAGAACTACGGGCGGGGCGAAATGATTCTCCGCAGCGCGACCGATCCTTATCTGAACATGTTTCGCCGGGCAAGATGGATGCGGGTCGGATACGTGGATTTCTCTCCGGTTGTCGCACTGGCGACACTCAGTATCACCGCGAGTGTCCTGACTCAGATAGCGCTCGCGGGCTCGGTCACCCTCGGGTTCATCCTTGCGCTGGTCGTCTCACGCCTGGGATATACGATTCGTTTCCTGGTCATTCTGCTGACAGTGCTGACCGGCGTTCGGGCTGCCGCTATTGCGTTCGGCGCCTCTTCCGGCCACCGCGTGTGGGTCACCATGGACCAGCTGCTTCAACCGCTCTCGTGGAAGATCAGCCGCCGCGTGCTGCCGCGAAGCGAACTCACGTATCGGCAGGGACTCATGATTGTCACCGCAAGCGGAGTCGTAACCGCGGTATTGCTGACCCTGCTCGTGAACGTACTGATCCGCGCGTTGATTTCGCTCCCGGTCTGAGCGGTGTGATCCTCAATGACACTATGGGAGTTATCTGACCCCTGCTCCCGTGTCCGGGGTATCGGCTCACAGCTGACGGCAGATCTTGGATCCATCGGCATACACACGGTGCGGGATCTTCTCCTGCACGCGCCGCGGAGCTACGAAGACAGAAACACGCCGGTCTCACTTCTCGAGGCCCTGCAGCAGGATGTGCCGGCGAACTGTCTCCTTACCGTACTCCGCCACGAGTACATAGGCGGTCGCAGTGGACGAAGGACGCTCAAGGTCCTTGCGCACGACGAACAGACCTCAGTTTCGCTGCTGTGCTTCGGTCGTGACTTCCTTGCGAACGTGCTGCGGCCCCAAACGCAGATTCGCTTCTTCGGCAAAGTATCGGTACGGTACGGTGAGGTGCAGGCTGGCAGTTTTGACGTTGAGCCTGCAGGGACTGACAGCCGGGGATTCGGGCGTATCGTACCGGTGTATCCACTCGCCGGACGCCTCACGCAGGGTGTTCTGCGAAAGGTTATCGCAGAGGCCATCCACGGCTACGCTGATCATGTTGAGGATACGCTGTCTCCGGAGCTTCGGAAGTCCATAGGTATCACTCCTTCCCCGGTCTCGACCGCGAGAGCAATCAGCGACCTGCACAATCCACGCAGGATTCCCGAGGCACGGACTGCCCGGGAGCTGCTCGCAACAGAAGAACTGCTGCTCCTGCAGCTGCGAACACACGTGGATCGGGCTTCGACGAGGGTGGCGGGAGCGCGAGAAGCACGTGATCTTCCTCGCGGACTCGCTTCAAAGCTTGTTGCGGCGCTTCCCTTTCGGCTGACCGCAGATCAGACAGCTGCGATCGAAGATATCTGGCGTGACTGCTCATCGGACACGCCAATGAACCGCCTCGTCCAGGGCGATGTCGGATCGGGTAAGACGCTCGTTTCGTTCGTATCGGTCGCGTTCCAGAAAGAGGCCGGGTTTCAGAGCGTTCTCATGGCTCCGACTGAACTGCTCGCACGACAGCACGCCGACAACGCAGCGAGGCTGCTTGAACCATTCGGTGTCCGCACTGCCCTGCTCCATGGTGGTCTCAAGGGCAGCATCCGGGAGGCCCTGTTGCGGGCCCTCGCAGCTGGTGAAATCGATTTTCTGATAGGTACTCATGCGGTATTCACCGCTGCCGTCGCCTTCCGTAAGCTTCGGCTGGTAATTATTGACGAACAGCAGCGCTTCGGTGTGGCCGAGCGAACTACGCTGAGGCAGAAGGGGCTGGTACCTGACACGCTCTTTATGACAGCAACACCCATTCCCCGCACGCTCGCACTCAGCCTTTTCGGACATCTTTCGGTTACGACAATACGAACAATGCCCGCCGGACGGAAACCGATTATCACGCATCTCGCGCGCCTGGGAAACGAGCAGAAAGTGTACCGGGCCGTGGACGCCGAACTCGCTGCGGGGCGACAGGCATACTTTGTATACCCGCTCGTTGACGGGTCCGGCAGCCTGAGTCTGAAAGACGCGACGGCCATGAAAGAACGCCTCGAACGGGAGATTTTCCCCGGACGCGGCGTCGGTCTGGTGCACTCGCGCGTTCCGGAAGCACAGAAAGCTGCGACTATGGCGTCCTTCACCCGGGGGGAACTTGATGTTCTGGTTGCGACAAGCGTTGTCGAAGTCGGCGTTGATGTACCGAATGCGAGCTGCATGGTAATCGAGCACGCCGAGCGCTTTGGTCTCTCTGCGCTTCACCAGCTGCGCGGCCGGGTCGGACGCAGCTCGATGCAGAGTTACTGTTTTCTGGTATACTCCGACGAACTGACCGAAGCCGGAAAGCAACGTATACAGGTAATGCACCGCACCAGCGATGGCTTTGAGATTGCAGAAGAAGACCTGCGGATACGGGGGCCCGGAAACGTGACTGGAATGGAACAGTCGGGCTATCTGAAGCTTGCGATCGCTGATCTGTCCCACGACATAGAACTGCTGCAACGCTGTGCTCTGATCGCGCAGAACGTCGTCGACGACGACCCCGGCCTTCTGTCACCAGAGCATAGCCGCATACGGGACGCGCTTAAAGCCTACACCCGGACAAGGCTGTCGGAATAACGGAGGGTATCAGAAATGAGAATTACCGGTGGCTCACTGCGGGGTCGAGTGATAAAGGTCCCTCCGGGCGTTATCAGGCCAACCATGGACCGCATGCGGGAGAGTATGTTCAGTATTCTTGGCCCGCTCCACGGACTGGCATTTCTTGATCTCTTTGGCGGCTCCGGGATCGTCGCGCTTGAAGCATCGAGCCGGGGAGCCGCACCGGTCGTTACAGTCGAGAAGGATCGACGAAAGAGCCGCGTGGTGCTGGAAAATCTTGCGATTTCTCCGACCACGATTGAAACCCACTTCGTACCGGCCGAACGCTACGTGCAGGCCACCCGCAACCGGCAGTTTGACATCATCTATCTTGACCCTCCATTCAACTACGGTCACAGCGCGGACCTTCTGCGAAGGATAGCGCACTCCCGTCTCGTACACCCGGAAACGCTCATACTCATACACCATCCAGGGACCGAACTCGGCGTGCCGGACGGACTCGCGCACGCGGAAACACGGATGTACGGCGGCTCACACCTGGATTTCTTTTCGATCGCGCCGTTGTGACCGCGCGGTTTCCGGAGCCTGATAACTCTGATATAGTCGGCGGAGCTTAACTCGGAGGTATTGAAGGTGACCACGCACACACGGGCCATTCTTGACCAGCCCACCGGTACAGAGGGGCTGTACCTTGAAGATGCATGGAGACATCGCAACACGGCCGCCCGCCTTGGCGCCCTGCTCGAAGGCTGGGGTTACCTGCCGGTGAACAGTCCGATGATTGACTACCACGATGCCTTTGCAGGACTGGTGAGCAGCGACCTGGCACGGGAGATCTATCGGCTCATAGACCGTGAAGGTGAACTTATTGCCATACGGTCCGACGCAACCCTGTTCCTCGCGAAACACATGGCACGATTCCTTCGTCCGGAAATGCTCCCCCTGCGGGTTTACTATTCAGAAGCGATTCTTCGCCACGCGCGTCGGGAGGATATTTCCCGCAACGAGTATTTCCAGATCGGAGCGGAACTCGTCGGTTCAACCGGCATGGCCGGGGAACTCGAGACCCTGTCACTGGTACTGAAGGCACTCGACTCCGTTGTTCCAGGACGCTGCGTCATACACATCGGTCATCGACGCATTGTCGACACTGTCATCGATACACTCGAGTCGCAGAATCGTCAATACTGCCTTGACGCGTTGAAAAGTCATGATCGGCAGTCACTCCGGCGAGGACTCGCGGAAACGCATACCCGCGACGAAGCAGCCACGCTGACCCGGCTTCTGACAACAATACACGGACAGAAGTCGTTCCGGGAACTCACGCATCGAGAGCTCGAACGCCTTCCTTCAGGTCTTGTCAATGCCGTCAGATCGGACGTCGATCACGTCCTTAAGCTGTGTGATATTCTCGAACAGGCACTTCCCCTACTGGGAACACAGCTTCGAAGCGACGCTATCCGGGTTGACCTTTCGGAGTTCGGATCACAGTCGTACCACACCGGCCTTGCGTTCAGGGCCTATGTGGAAGGAGCCGAAGCATCTGTCGCATCAGGCGGGAGATACGACTCACTGTACGGCCACTTCGGTATACGCTCACCTGCGGTCGGTTTCTCGATCATGCTCCGCAGACTCGAACGGCTTTCGCCCATGGAGCCGCTTCCAGAGGTACGCGTAGTTCTGGCAGACAGCACTGATTTTCTGAAGCAGCTTGCTGAGGCAGAGGGGCAAAGACGTGAAGGCGATCGCGTGGCATTCAGTTTTGCGACCGGGGAGGAACCAGTATGACAGATTTCCTGACAATCGCGCTTCCAAAAGGACGTCTACTCGATCAACTCGACTCGTATCTGCGCGAAACCGGCATACATCTCAGCTTTGAAGACAGAAGACTCATTGCCACCGACACGGACGCGGGAATCCGGGGGTTTCTCGTGAAAAACAGTGACCTGCCAACCTACGTTCACCACGGGATCGCGGGTCTCGGCGTATGTGGTGAGGATGTCCTGTACGAGAGCGGGTACGATTTCGTCAGGCTGCTCCGCCTGCCCTTCGGTAGAACACGGATGTGTATGGCTACGATCAATCAGCGCGCCGAGACGCTCCTTTCGGGTCGAAACGATCTTCCGAAAAGCGTGGTCGAACTCGGAATTGATAGACTCCTTGACTCGTCTGACGGCCGGTTTTCTGTTTCGACGAAGTTTGTGGAGTTCACGCGCGATTATTTTCACCGCGCAGGAGTCCCTGTTGACGTTATTCGTCTCAACGGTTCGGTCGAGCTCGCGCCGGTTCTCGGACTCACGCCGTACATTGTCGATCTCGTCGAGACGGGATCGACGCTGCGCGCGAACAAGCTCAGCGTAATCTGTGAACTCAAGCAGATTGAGGTATCTATCATCGCAAATCCGGCCTACTATAAGCTGAATCATGCACGTATCGATAGATTCGTGTCACAATTATCGGAATCACTGAAGATTGATTCTGGAAACTGACGGGAGCACACATGAAACGAACAGCATCACAAAGCCGAAAGACTGCGGAAACCGATATACAGCTGTCCATCGATCTCAGCCGACGCGAAGGCAGCACCATAGATACCGATGTGCCCTTCTTTAATCATATGCTGACGTCCATGGCGTTTCATGGAGGGTTCCTCCTGAACGTTACCGCTCGCGGTGACATAGACGTGGACCCCCATCACCTCGTCGAAGATACCGGACTGGTCCTCGGTGACGCATTCGCTGAGATCCTGCATGGCGGCGGTCTGACCCGCTTCGCCGACGCGATGGTACCTATGGACGATGCCCTCGCAGAAGCGGTCATAGACGCCGGTGGTCGACCGTATCTGGTATACACCGCAGATTTTCCACAGACACACGCCGGCTCCTTCGACTTGAGTCTCGTCCGGGAGTTCTTCTACGCGTTTGCCGTCCGCGCACGCAGCAACGTGCACCTGCATGCCCGCTACGGTGAGAATGGGCATCACATGGTCGAAGCCATGTTCAAAGCCTTCGGGATTGCGCTCGGAAAAGCGTTCAGCCTCCGGGGAGACGATGCAATGTCTACAAAAGGTGTCGTGTGAACTCATCCCGACATATCAGAGTTCAACGTTGAAGTTCTCCGGGTCACGGACTATAGTCTAAAAGGGCACTGCGCCACGATGTGAGCATTATGAGTAAATCCCGCAAGGTCGAAACACTGTCGGGGTTCGAAAGGCTGACGGTAGAGAAACGACCACGTCTGCCTCCCGAAACCCGAACCGCGCTGGTACGACGTGGTAATGAGTTCCTGAACGCAGGTCAGGTTGAGGACGCAAAACGGATTTTTCTGACCATCGGATACACCGACGGGCTGATCCGGATCGGAAACCACCACTATAAGCGAAGCGAGCACATTGAGGCTTTTCGTATGTACTGGCAGGCCGGTGCTCGACGGGAAATCGACACTATGGCGGGGCGCTTCGCGGATGTCCTGCGCCAGTGGATCGCTGAGGACAACACGAACGATTGAAACAGCATGACAGTCAGACAGGTATAGCGACATGAACGAACAACAGAATCGGTCAGCTGATCAATCACACCAGGAAACAGGGACAGACGGTTTTATCGACCAGGAGGTCTACGATGAGCAGCAGCAGCGGCTCGCGGAACTGTCAAAGACCGGATATCAGTTACTTAAAGAGAATCTCATCGATCAGGCACTGAGCTCTTTCCAGGAAATACTGTCCGAAGAACCTGAAAACAACTACGCTCTCGTCGGTATGGGAGACTGTCTGCGGCGACAGAAGCAGTTCTCGGAGGCAGTGGGCTATTACCAGCGCTGTCTTGAGCGGTACCCCGACAATAATTACGCCCTGTTCGGACTGGCTGACTGCTACAGGACGATGCGGCACTACAACAAGGCGATTGCCGCGTGGGAAGAGTACCTGAAATACGACAACGAGAATGTCACCGTCCTGACCCGCGTTGCCGATGCGCATCGAAAAGCCCGGAATTTCGAGCGATCAAAGGAACTTTACGTGTCGGTTCTCGAAATCGAAACTGACAATCCGTACGCGCTTATAGGCCTCGGACATCTCCACTACGATTTCCGCAAGCATAAAGAAGCCCTCGGCTACTGGAAGCGCATGCATGAGCTGCACGGCGCGAACGTAGACATTCGAGTCCTGACGTCCATTGGAAACTGTCACCGCAAACTGAAAAACTTCGAGCAGGGAGTGGCTTACTTTCAGGAGGCCCTCGATCGTGAGCCGGGAAACTTCTACGCGCTTTTCGGCCTGGCGGACTGTTACCGGGGTATGAACGAAGCGGAACAGTCGCTGGATGCATGGAACCAGATCCTCGCGAAGGACCCCGGGAACAAGGTAATTCTCACCCGCGCCGGTGACGCACTGCGCTCGCTTGGACGTAACGAAGAAGCCGAAATCTACTATACGCGTGCATTGAATATCGAGTTCGACCTGTATGCCGTCGTCGGGCTTGCGATGATCGCCAAAGACGCCGGACGATACGAGGATGCGCTCCGGAGTTTTGAACGGCTGCTTCCCGCTGATCCTCAGAATCACCGGCTCTATATCGAGGCAGCAGAATGTCTCCTGTCGCTCGGACGGCGACACGAGGCGGTGGAAATGCTCGACCGCTTCAGCAGACAGGGAATACGTAACCGCTACGTCAGCGACATGATCGGCCGTCTTACTCGAGAACAGCCTTGATCCGCCGGACACCCTGAGAACTCGACTGTTCTTTCTTAATGCGAAAGCGTCCAAGCTCCGCGGTGTGCTCCACGTGGGGCCCTCCGCAGACTTCTTTCGAGTATTCTCCGATGGAAAACACTTTAACGTCCTCATCATATTTGTCGACGAAGAGCGCAATTGCACCGTTTTTTCTGGCATCCGAGAGCTTCATGGTCGTAAAACTCACCGGCAGATCCCGCTGTATCTGTTCATTAACGATGGTTTCGACCCGGGACAACTGTTCAGGCGTCATTTTGTCAGGATGCGAAAAGTCAAAACGAAGCCTGTCGGGTGTTATGTTGCTCCCTTTCTGGGCTACGTGGTCACCGAGCACGTCGCGCAGAGCCTGATGAAGCAGATGAGTTGCCGTGTGCAGTCGTGTCGTCTGCTCGGAGTGGTCCGCGAGACCGCCTTTGAAGTTCTTCTCGCCTTCAAGCTTCGACTGCTCCTGATGCTTCCTGAAGGCCAAATCGAAGCCCTCGCGATCGACCGCCAGACCTTCCTCTCGCGCGAGTTCTTCGGTGATTTCGATGGGAAACCCGTACGTGTCGTACAGTTTGAATGCGACACGGCCCGGTATCGTCGCAGTCGCGCTTTTCTGCAAATTCGGCAGCATTTTCGAAAACTCGTGCTCACCTTTGCGAAGCGTCAGGAGAAATCGTTCCTCCTCGGCTTTCAGTTCGCCTAATGCCTCTTCTGCGCGGTTCTGCAGCATCGGATAAGGCTCCCGGTACATTTCCAGCACAAGCTCTGCAGGATCGGTCAGGAACGGCTCGTCGAAGCCGAGCTTTCGGCCAAACCTCACCGCCCTGCGAATGAGTCGACGCAGGACGTAGCCGGCACCGACATTTGTCGGTGCAACACCGCGTTCGTCAGCGAGTATGAATGCTGCCGTCCGTACATGGTCTGCCACGATGCGAAACGCTCGATCATCTTCTTCGTTCTCCCCGTAGCGTTTCCCGGAGAGCGTTCCGATGCGTTCAAGAACAGGTTGAAAAACTTCGGTATCGTAAACCGTTTTCTTGCCCTGAAGTATGGTGATGGTCCGCTCGATGCCCATGCCGGTATCGACACAGCGGCGCTCGAGTCTCTCATAGACACCATCCGCGTTCTTGTTGTACTGCATGAAGACATCGTTCCATATCTCCATGTATTTACCGTCGTTTATACCCGGACGGCTCCCATCGACACCCGGCGCCCCGGTATCGATGAACATTTCGGTATCAGGTCCACAGGGACCAGTTGCGCCGGCGGGACCCCACCAGTTGTCGCTCCGGGGCAGGTAGTGGATGCGGTTTTCGGGAATTCCCAGGCTCCGCCAGATCGCTGCAGACTCTTCATCCCGGGGTACTGAATCATCTCCGGCGAACACGGTCACTGAAAGACGATCGACGGGAATCTCCAGCCACTCTGTCATGAACTCGTAGCTCATCTGTATGGCTTCTTCCTTGAAGTAGTCTCCCAGCGACCAGTTTCCAAGCATCTCAAAAAACGTCAGGTGACTGAAGTCGCCAACTTCGTCTATGTCACCGGTGCGGACACAGCGTTGATGATTCACCAGTCGTTTGCCTGCGGGATGCTGCTCGCCGAGGAGGTATGGAACAAGGGGATGCATACCCGCGGTGGTAAACAGAACCGTCGGATCATTTTCCGGAATCAGCGACTTTCCCGAGATGTGAGCGTGGTTTTTGCTTGTGAAAAAGTCTATGTATTTCTTTCGCAGTTCATTTGCCGTCATTACTGTCCTCTGTTGTGGGATAAAATTCTGTCGCAGTGATCGCGGCCTAGAAGCTCTCAAGACTCTCTTCGACCCCTGGGTCGAGGAAGTCCGGCAATACGTAGACCAGAGATCCGCCCGCCCGTCGGACGCGTAACTCGGCAACGCCCTTATCGACGAGCGAATCGAGGTGCTGCCTGGCTTCGTCGGTGGATATTCCACCTTCAAGAGCCACTTCGGCGGGCGTCGCGACACCTCGATTCTTCTTCGCCGTCCGCAATATCACGTGCTCAACCGTCTCACGGGTACGGCCTTCCGAGCTGCCGGCAGGAGCATTGATTCCGAGTCGGCGGAGAAACTCGCGGTCCGACGCTTCCAGTGCCGCTGAGTAGCGGGATTTCAGTCGTGCTTCCCTGACCTGATCGGGCAGCGTAAATGCGTCGTACAGCGTTCCAAGACCGAAAAGGCCACCGGTAAAGAAAAAGAGCAGACCTGTCCCGAACTTACCGAGATAAAACCGGTGCAGGCCGGAAAATCCGAACAGAGAGGGCAGCCACAATAAATAGGCCATACGAACCGAATGCATACATACGCTCCTGAAACATCTCTATCGACAGAGATAATGGGGTAAATATATCTGCTTCGGAGGCTGCACTCAAGCCTGCGCGGAGACGGCACGGGCGTCCGGGTCGACTTCGCGGAGCATGCGCACAAACTCGTGCGTAAGGACATCGACATCCTTGCGCAGCTGCGGACCGAGATCGCGGTACTCTTCGGAGATGATCAGAGCTCGGTGCTCGCTGACGTTCTCGAGGATCCGTCTGCGGACCGCCTCTTCTTTTCCTTTCAGGAGTCGGGCGATCTCAATGTCATCGAGCCGATTCAGGATATCTTCGAGGGCCCGGTCCGGCACACGGTGTACCATTTCTATGGAGTACAGCTCGTCGGTTAAAGCCTGCCCGAGCTCGGGCATCTCATCCGAGATCTCTTTGAGAAGCTGCTCATCGTTGAGATGTTTCATGATTTCGGCAAGCGTCGATACACCCTGAACCTCGCGCTCGGCATCAGTGCCGATCTCCCGCATGCGTGTCTTCAGTGACTCAGCGATGGTGCGTACGACATCAGACGGTACTTCACGCATTCGCGCCACACGCCGGACCATGGAGTTCTGTTCGTCACGCTTTGCCTGCGCAAGAATTCGCGAACCAACGTGAGGAGCGGCGTGAGCCACAAGCAGGGACCTGACCTCAAGCGATTCACGACCAACAAGCACCGATAGCTGACGCGGTTGCAGATCTTCGAGAAACGACAACCAGACCCGACCGATCTGCGGAATCGCACGACTCATAATCTCCCGGGCTTTATCCGATCCGAACGCTCGGGTCAGCACGTCTTCCGCACACACCCATCCCGGTGCTGTCGCCAGGCGTTGTTCGGACCCGGCGTCCTGCACCTGAGACGATCGTGCCTTCGCCGACACCGTAAATTCGCCGTTTTTCCCGGCTTTCTGTCGAATTGCTGCAAGTCCCGGCATGTCCCGCAGCAGTCTGAATGCCGTACGTTTCTGTTCCTCGTCCGGCTGCTCCATGGTCAGCGCACGGGCTGCAACCCGTTCCGATACATCAGACGGCAATGCCCGAAGGATGCGCGCGCTCTCGTCCGGCTCGAGGGACTGCAACAGGATAGCCACCGCCCGTTCCCGGTCGAAGGACGTCCCTCCCGTAGAAGCCGCCTCTGAAGTGCTGTCTTCAACCTGGTCACCACGCTGCGCGTTGTCAACGGATGAACGAGACAACGTAGATGCCCCCTGAACCGTCGGGTCAGACGTGCCCTCCTGCCACCACGGTGCTGTTTCGAATGATCCCGCCGCGTTTCCTGCCGGTGTCTCACTCGCATCGTTCGCGGTCACGCCGGGTGGTTCATTGCTGTTTTTGCGGGATACGGCTGCTTCATCGCTGTCCTGCGAACCAGTCGATTTCTGTCCGACAGCCTTCTGATACGCACGCACACGTGCTTTATACTCGTTCATGCTCCCTCCCTTGCGATGAACGCTGTCAACATCTGAAGTGTAGCTTCAGGAATGCACCATGGTCAAGAAATTCCATGCAATACGCTTGACACGAAACGCGGCCTCTTTTAGTATTCGTTTTCCAATCTTTACCCTGCCGCTGTAGCTCAGTTGGTAGAGCAAGGGACTGAAAATCCCTGTGTCATCGGTTCGATTCCGATTGGCGGCATAACAGCAAAAAGCTGCCTGAAACTACCGTTTCAGGCAGCTTTTTTTATGTCCATAACCCGGGTTCGTGTATGAACACAGTAAAAAATTCCCCTCGGCCGGTCCACCGGCCGATTGAAGCATCGACAGCTTCACAGTACCCTTGTGCCTGAAACATCAGAGAACCGGTGATCCGGATCGCATTTCCGGGAAGGATGGCAAGTCATATGCAGACACGCGATACACAACCGTGGAAGACACTCGACACCTATCGGGGAACACATTTTTCGGGCGAGTGGCCCACTATCCCGGAGCTGTTCGCGATCACGTGCGAACGATACGCCGACCGGCGCGCTTTTACCTGTTTTGATCCGGTTACGCAGGTGTACAGCTACAGACAGGCTGCACTACACATCGAAACCATCGCTGCGTGGCTGCTCGCGAAGGGGCTCAAGAGTGGTGACAGGGTCGCCCTGACCGGGAAAAACTCTCCGGAATGGGCTATGACCTATCTCGCCATACTTACCGCCGGCGGCACGGTTGTACCGCTGGACTACCAGCTCACCGACGAAGAGCTCGCGCGTCTCATGTCTTTTGCGGAAGTGAAGTTCCTGTTCGTAGACAGGGAGAAATACGACAGTCTGCCCCGACAGAAGAATGTAAAACTGAAGGATACCATCTCGCTTTCGCCTGAAACCGGAACCTATGTCCTTGATCTCGAAGTAAAGACAGACAAGGCCAGGCCCGAAGTCGGCGAAGACGATCTCGCGGCGATCCTCTTTACCTCGGGCACCACTGGTACACCAAAGGGCGTCATGCTGACCCACAAAAATCTCGTGTCGGACTGTTTTCTCGCTCAGGGGCAAATGAACATCTATCACACGGATGTGTTCTACGCCCTGCTTCCCATTCATCACGCGTACTGCATGCTGGCCGTGTTCATTGAGTCGATTTCCGTGGGAGCGGAAATCGTGTTCGGAAAACGTCTGGCGGTAGCACAGATCATGAAAGATCTGAAACAGGGACAGGTAACCATGTTTCTCGCAATACCCATGCTGTTTAACAAGATGATCAAGGGGCTCATGCGTGGAGTCCGCGAGAAAGGAGTCCTGGTATACGGAGGTATTCGTGCGCTCATGTCCGTAAGCGGTTTCTGCAAGCGCGTGTTGGGGTTTAATCCCGGCGCACGTGTATTCAAGGGGCTCCTCGCGAAGCTTGCACTGGACACCAACAGAATCTGCATCTGCGGCGGAGGACCGCTTCCGAGCTCGACATACAGAATGTTCAACGAACTCGGTATCGATTTTGTTCAGGGCTACGGGCTTACCGAAACAAGCCCGATTCTGACGCTGAATCCCATAGAGCAGTACAAAGAGGAATCCGTAGGGCAGGTAATACACGGGGTGGAGATGAAGATCCAGGACCCGGATGAACGCGGAAACGGGGATATTATCGTCCGCGGCCCCATGGTTATGCAGGGCTACTACCGGAATGATGAAGCGACGCGTGAAACCTTTACCGACGACGGCTGGCTGATTACCGGAGATGTCGGCTACCTTGACAACGATCGCTACCTGTATCTGACAGGGCGAAAGAAGTCGCTGATTGTGACCGAAGGCGGAAAGAATGTGTTCCCCGAAGAGATCGAAGACCGCTTTCAGCTCTACGACGAAGTCGAGCAGGTCATGGTACGCGGTTATCAGAAAGACGCGATGCAGAAGATCGAGGGTATTGAAGCGTTCGTCTACCCGAATCCTGATGCGATCAAAGCCATAGGGGAAAAACGCGGCACCATAATGAGCCCGGATCAGGTACAGTCTCACATCGAAGGAATAGTCTCGGACGTGAACAGGTCCATGCTGCCGTACAAGCGCATCGAAAAAGTTCACGTGCTTGACGAGCCCATGGAAATGACGACGACGAAAAAGATCAAACGCCACGCTGTTTCGGTGTAGACAGCCCGACGGAAACACCTGTTGAATGCCTGTCCGTTGAGAAGGACACGGATCTGACCACCGGCATACGGAATCATCGGCGGACCTCGCGTGCTCTGTTGATCGGAGCCCTGCTAGACGGGTACATTGAGGGCATGAGCACTCCAGTGTATCAGTACAACGTACAGGCTGTTGAACAACGGCTGGTCAAAACTCTGAAACGACGCAACAGGGAAGCGACGGTTGCCGATCTCGTCGCTGAGACTGGTCTCCCTACATTTCAGGTGGAAGAACAGCTGAAGCGCATCGTCAATGACTATCAGGGACATCTGAAAGTAACCGAATCGGGAGAAATCCTGTATCATTTTCCAGGCGGAATGAAGAACCAGGTTTCGGGTGCCGTCCCCCGTGCGAAACGATTTTTCCGGAAAGTGGCCTCAGTCGCCGGCCGGGTGCTTAAGACAGCGTTCAAGGTCTGGACCATGGTCATGCTTGTCGGGTACTTCGTCGTTTTTGTACTCCTGATCGTTCTTGCTCTGGTCGCCTCCATGGCCGCTCAGGCGAAGGGCGGAACCGGTGGTGGTGGTGGACGTGGCCGCATGGGTGGGTTCGGAAGCTTCTACCTCACGACCCGACTCATGCAGATGTCGATGTATCTCTGGTTGTACAGCGGAGGCAGACCCGACGCTCGCGGACGAAAACCCAGGGAGCGCCCCCTGCACCAGTCGGTATTCGCGTTCATTTTCGGAGATGGCGACCCGGCCGCTGAATGGGACGAACGCGAGCGCCGGGCATTCATTGCCTACCTCCGGGCCGCGAAAGGCGTCTCTACGGTCGAGGATCTCATGCAGCTGACTGGACGCTCATACGATGACAGCCAGCGGCTTCTGAACAGACTCGCCCTCGAGTTCGAGGGCGAACCCGACGTAACGGAATCGGGCACACTGATTTATCGCTTCGATCAGGTACTTCGCAGTTCCGACCGCCTCGAACAGTCCGCCCGCGGAACTGAGTTTCATCGCGACCTGAAACCTCTTATCCCGTTCAACACAAACAAACCCGGGCTGAATAAGTGGATCGGGTTCTTCAATGGATTCAATCTCCTCTTCGGCACGTATTTTACTGCGTTCGCGCTCAGCTTCCCTGCTGTTTCTGAAGAAGGCATCGGAGCTTTTTTTCTCCTCGTCGCCGCTCTCTTTGCCCAGATATCGACGAATCCGGTAGGCCTCGTATTCTGGGTGATGGGGATCATTCCGCTTCTCTTCTCGGCTTTCTTCTTTCTGATACCCGCCGCGCGTCGAATGAGAGAACGGCGGATCAATGACCAAAGGGCGCGTGAAAACGTGCGAAAACGAGTGATAAACGCAGTACTGAGCAACCCTGACGCCGTAGATCCGGAAATAATCGATATCAGCGGCACTCCGGGAGTCGACGATGCGCGCGCGCGCGCGCTCCTGCTCGAGGCGGTCCGTGACTACGCGGCAGAACGCGACGCAGAGGTCGAGGAAAAGCGCGCCGCGAGTGGAAACGCACCCCCGGCATATATCTATCGATTCACCGAGGTCGCCCGGGAACAGCAGGATGTCGATCATCTGCGGTCGACGCGAAAGCTTACGGACCACGACGTCGGAGATGTGGTGTTCGATTCCGGAGCCGATTGAAGCGGCTTCGGTGCTGCTGTGCAACAGACTGCTCAGCGAGGCAAAAAAAAGGCTGTCTCCCGTAACGGGGACAGCCTTTTTTGTTTCCCGGCGGTACGTTTGACACGTACCGTCACGTGTTTACCTGTTCTTCAGAACCGAGTGGGCCGCAGCAAGGCGGGCAATCGGAACCCTGAAGGGCGAACATGACACGTAGTTCAGCCCGGTTCGATAGCAGAAATCGACCGATGCCGGCTCACCACCATGCTCACCACAAATACCGACTTTGAGCTCCGGCTTGGTAGTCCGACCTTTGATCGTACCCATCTCAACAAGCTGCCCAATACCTTCCTGATCAAGTACCTGGAAGGGGTCATTCTCGTAAATGCCTTCTTCGACATACTGAGGAATGAAGCTTCCCACATCGTCGCGGGAGAAGCCCATACCCATCTGGGTCAGGTCGTTCGTGCCGAAGCTGAAAAAGTCAGCGTCTTCGGCAATCTTGTCCGCGATCAATGCTGCTCGTGGTACCTCGATCATGGTTCCAATCGTATACTTGAGCTTCACCTTCTTCGCTGCAATGATTTCGGCAGCAACGCGTTCGACCATCGCACGAAGCGGCTTCAGCTCGCCAACGCTCCCAACGAGAGGAATCATTATCTCGGGGAATACCTTTACACCGGCTTTCTGTGCTTCACAGGCGGCGGTAATAATCGCTTCGACCTGCATCTCGTAGATTTCCGGATAGGTGATCGCAAGCCGGCAACCGCGGTGTCCAAGCATCGGATTCAGTTCCTGGAGAGACTCGATCTTCTGCTTGAGGGCTTTCGTCGGAACACCGGTCTGTTCGGAAAGACGCTTGATGTCCTTTGCCGTATGCGGTACGAACTCGTGCAACGGCGGATCAAGGAGACGGATCGTCACAGGAAATCCTGACATGGCCTTGAAAAGACCCTTGAAGTCCCGTTTCTGGTAGGGAAGAAGTTTCTTGAGCGCCTTGCGTCGTGTTTCTTCGTCTTCAGCGACAATCATCTCCTGGAACATGGGAAGCCGTTCCTCGAAGAACATGTGCTCAGTGCGACACAGACCTATACCTTCAGCGCCAAACTCGCGAGCCCGCTTCGCGTCGGAAGGTTTGTCGGCGTTTGCGCGGACCAGCATACCCTTCTGGCTTACGTTGGCACGCTTGCCGGCAAGACGAATCTCATCGCACCAGGAAAGGAAAGTGTTCAACTCGCCTTTCACTTTGGGCTGCACGAGGTTGAGCTCACCGGTGAAAACGTCACCCGTCGTTCCGTCGAGCGTAATGAAATCGCCTTCCTTGAACTTCTTATTGCCGATCATGACGGTCTTACCGGAAATCCTGGCATCCTTACACCCGACAACGCAGGGAAGTCCCATTCCGCGTCCGACAACGGCGGCGTGACTGGTCATACCACCTGTGGAGGTCAGAATACCTTCCGACGCATACATACCGCCGATGTCATCGGGAGATGTTTCGCGACGGACGAGAATGACCTTTTTACCGTCGGCTTTCCATGCTTCCGCGTCCTCGGCGGTAAACACGATCTGACCGCAGGCCGCACCGGGGGATGCGTTCAGGCCACGTGCCAGAGCTTTCACCCCTTTTTTCGCACGAGGATCGATCATGGGATGGAAAACCTGGTCGAGGAGTTCCGGTGTTACGCGGCGAACGGCGTCTTCCTTGTTGATCTTCCCTTCAGCCACGAGGTCTACGACAATTTTAACAGCGGCTACGCCGGTTCGCTTACCGTTTCTGGTCTGGAGGATGTACAGGGTACCGCGCTCGATCGTGAACTCCATATCCTGCATGTCACCGTACTGGGCTTCGAGCCGTTCCTTCACTTCTACAAGCTGCTTGTAGACTTTGGGATTCTGCTTTGACAGCGTCTTCAGCGGCTTCGGTGTTCGAATACCGGCGACAACGTCTTCACCCTGAGCGTTCATGAGGTACTCACCGTAGAATATGTTCTCGCCGGTTGACGGATCGCGCGAGAAACAGACACCTGTTCCAGAATCATCTCCCAGGTTACCGAACACCATGGACTGCACGTTTACAGCGGTTCCGATAAGACCTTTCATGTTGTTCATCTTACGGTAGCTATTGGCCCGCGGGTTGTTCCAGCTGCCGAAGACGGCGTCGATTGCTGCCCAGAGCTGCTCTATTGGTTTCTGGGGAAAATCCATTTTTGCGTGCTTCTTGAAGACGGCCTTGTACTGCGTGACGACCTCTTTCAGATCGTCGGCATCGAGGTCCACGTCCTCTTCGACGCCTTTCTTCTTCTTGATCTTGCCCATGGCTTCTTCGAAGTGCTCGTGACCGATACCTTTCACGACGTTACCGAACATGTTTATAAACCTGCGGTATGCATCCCACGCGAAACGTGCATTCCCGCTTCCCGCGGTCAATCCGGCAACAGCTTCGTCATTCAGGCCGAGGTTCAGGACTGTGTCCATCATTCCAGGCATCGATACTGCTGCACCCGAGCGAACGCTGACCAGAAGCGGGTCTTTCGGATCGCCAAGCTTCTTGCCCATCTTCTTTTCCAGACGTTCAACCGCCACCTCTACCTGCTCTTTAAGCCCCTTCGGATACTGCTTCTTGTTCTCGTAGAACTGCCGACAGACTTCGGTAGAGATGGTGAATCCGGGTGGAACCGGAACTCCGATCTTTGACATCTCGGCAAGGTTCGCACCTTTTCCTCCGAGAAGTTCCTTCATGTCGGCAGAGCCTTCCGTATCTTTCTTGCCGCCAAAAAAATAAACATGCTGAGTAGCCATGAAACTGTTACCCCCAAGGTAATTACGATTGGATTCTAATGGTCGAATATTGACGTATATGACGTTAAAAGAACAGGGGCGAACTGTCAACGAAGTATCAACAATCCGCCCCTTGATTATAAAACTATCTGTATCCCGGGTACCGCACGAGTACTACGCGACGTATGACTCCAGTAGCGCGCTGCGTCGCGGATGCTGCAGTCTTTTGAGAGCCTTCTTCTCTATCTGACGAATGCGTTCCTTCGTAAGATGGTATCGGTCGCCAATCTCTTTGAGAGAAAGCGGACTCTTGCCGTTGAGGCCGAAACGAAACTCGATGATCTCTGCTTCCTTGTCGGTGAGTGTGGAAAGAATCACATTAATGTCTTCTTTCAACGAACGTTCCATAACCGCTTCGTCCGGCGACTGATAACCGGTGTCTTCAATGAAGTCACTGAGACTGCTTGAGTCCTTTTCCTGATATACCGGCGTCTCGAGACTCACGAGTTCTCGTGAAATGTTGATAAGATCAGCAACGTGCCCTTCTTTCATGTTGAGGATACGGGCGACCTGCTGAATCTCTTCTTCTTCGCCTAATCGTCCGTGAAGTTCCTTCCGTACTTTTTCGATCTGGACGAGTTCATTGGCCCGGTTGAGCGGAAGTCGAATCATGCGGGACTTCTCGCACACAGCTTTAAGTATAGCCTGCCGTATCCACCACACCGCGTAAGAGATGAAATGAAAGCCCTTGTCGACATCGAAACGCTCGATCGCGTTCATGAGGCCGATGTTCCCTTCACTGATAAGATCGGAAAGAGGCAATCCCTGGTTCTGGTACTTCTTCGCAACGTTAACGACGAAACGAAGATTGGCCTGTACCAGTTTGTCTTTCGCTGATTTGTCACCGTCGGCAGCGAGTCGCGCATAATGTGTTTCTTCCTCGCGCGTCAGAAGAGGTATCCGATTGATCTCTTTGAGATACATAGAGAGAATATTCTCGTCGTCCCGTGAGTACCGGCTGTATGAAGGGCTCCGTTCGGTTTTCGCTGTTGCTGTCATCTATGTATATCTCCTTTAGGTCGTCTGATTACTGTACAGCAACTGGCGTGCCAAGCCGAAAGTCGGTGGGAATCCGGTATAAATGTTTACATGATAGGAGGTTACACAGTCGGTAGATGCCAGCGCAAGATACCGGTTGGAGTGATTTGTGTCTTTTTGACACATATAGTCCATTTGGAAACGAAATTGTTTCATTGTGGCGCAATTTCACCCATTGGTTCGACCTTGATGCTCTTTAGAACCGGAGAAACGTAATTTACTCTTGACCGAGAGACCGCGAGCACGTATATTCTCGATTAATCACAGACATATATGTGTATATATCTCATTCAACAGTAGAATAGGAGGATAGCAATGAAGGTCACACCATTAGCCGACCGAGTGCTTATCAGAATGGAGCAGGGAGAAGCAAAGACCAAGGGTGGTCTGTACATTCCTGACACTGCGAAAGAAAAGACCCAGACCGGCATCGTTGACGCCATCGGCGACGACAAGGATGCGATCACCGTAAAAGTCGGCGATAAGGTCATGTACGATAAGTACGCGGGCACAACCGTCGAGGTTGACAGCGTCGAGTATCTGATCATCAAGGCAGCGGATATACTCGCAGTTCTGAAATAGCCGCCGGTTTCAGCGGTTTTTTCGCATTCATCCAGCCGCCGGTAGAACGGCGGCTTTTCTTTTTTCCAACTCCCTCGTCACTCCATCCCCTCGTCAGAAGTAGAACTGCTCAATATCCTGCATCAGCGCATCGGAGTCCTTTGTCGCACGCATCATTGTCGGCAGGCTGTCGATGAATATCGATCCGTAGCGCTTGCGGACTATGCGCGGATCCGTAACGACGACGATCCCCCTGTCCGTTTTTCTCCGCATAAGCCTGCCGAAACCCTGGCGAAACCGGACAACGGCTTCGGGTATCGACAGCTCCATAAATGCGTTCCCTCCGCGTTTCTGTATTATCTCGGCACGACTGACCGCAACAGGATGGGTCGGTACGCCAAAGGGTAATCGACAGATAATGACCACTTCGAGACTCATTCCCGGCGCATCCACTCCTTCCCAGAAGGTATCCGTACCAAACAGCACACTCGCGGTATCGTCTCTGAACTTCTGTAAGAGCCGGTTTCTGTCGTCGCTGCCCTGCCGGAGAACGGCTATACCTGCGTCCGTCAGCGCGGGAGCGACTGCATCGTACACGCTCATAAGCATCGAGTAGGAGGTAAACAACACGAGTCCCTTCCCCTCGGTCAGAAGAAGCAGATCCTGCACGAATCCCGACACAAAGGGAGTGTATTCGGCGCTTCCCGGGTCAGGAGCATCGGTCGGCACAGCCAGCATGACCCGACCTGCATAGTCGAACGGCGACTCGAAACGATCTTCGAGTATGTTTCTGTCTGTACGGTCGAGACCCGTGCGGGACTTCCAGAAATCAAAGGTTTTCTCGACCGAAAGCGTTGCGCTCGTGAACACAACGGTCCGCAGGGGCTCGTAGACGGCCTCCTGCATCATTTCTCCTATGTGCAGCGGTGTGCATACCAGACGAAGGCAACTGTCCCCGTGGCGCCCTCTCAGCCGTTCTGCATAGCAGACCACTGTATCTGCCTCGTCACGGAACTCGATTACTCTGCCACAGACAGCCGCAAGGCGTTCGATGCGACGGATCGCTCCGCGCGTATCGACAAGAACCGGATTCTCGTCATCGTCGATACGCTCGAGCGCGCGTGAGAGCCGGTCGGCGAGACGGAGGAGCTCGGCTTGCACGTTTCGAAGCGGGTCGAGAATTTCCTGCCGCACGTGTTCAGGTGCCAGATCAACAAGACGAAATGACTCTGAACCCCCGAACAGCTGCCCGGCTGATTCATCGAGGTGCATGACGGCCTGCTCCACATGTGTCATGCAGGCGACAACCTCCGTTCGCACGGTCTCATCTGCACTTTCCTCCGCCAGTCTGATCAGCAGACCCGCCTGTCGAGAACCCTGTGACTTGTACAGCTGTCGCAGCACTTTCAGCAGAGCGAAGCGATGAAACTCTTCGGAAAAGTACGACGTGGCAATGCGTTCAACCGTGTGAGCCTCGTCAATGACCAGGCGTGTGAACGGAGGCAGGACAGCCGTCGCCTCGTACCCTATACCGAGAACACGCAGATTGAGATCGCTGAACAGCAGGTGATGGTTCACGACCAGAACTCTTGCTTCAGCCGACTGGCGACGAGCCCTTATCAGAAAACAGTCACGGTTGCGGCATCGAAGCGGAGCACAGCTGTCGCCGTCGGCATTTACCTGGCTCCAGACCTCAGCATCCACCTGAGCAGGGAAATCGCTTCTGACGCCGGTCGGCGTCTGTTCCGCCCAGAGGCGAACATCGGCCAACTCGTTACTCACGCTATCGAAGAGTTCCGTCTGCTCGCGAAAGGCCTCATGCAGACGCGTTTCGCAGAGATAGTTTCCGCGTCCCTTCACGATCGTCACAGGAACAGATGTACCCAGCATCTTCTGGACTGCCGGAATATCTTTTTCGACCAGTTGATGCTGCAGGGTAATGGTGGCAGTAGAAATGACAACACGCTCGTCATTCCCGGCGGCCCATTGAATAGCAGGGATGAGGTACGCAAAGCTCTTTCCGACACCCGTGCCTGCCTCGCAGATAACGTGCGTATCGGTATTGAATCCTTCGGAGACAACCTCAAGCATCGATACCTGCTCGCTGCGCGATTCAAACGACTCAATCGTGCGTTCAGCCCGCCCTCCGGGACGCAGTATGTCAGCGAGTTCATCGATATCCAGAGGCTGGCGCTGCGCGGCGGGCATGGCCTCGACAAGCGCGTAGACGCGTCTGACATCATTGTCGACGATGTAGCTGCCTATGCCGCGGCTGGAAAGTTCGGCGGCGATCGCAACATCAGCATCGCTCGGCTGCAGGACGCCCGAAGGGTGATTATGTATGACGACCTGTCCGCGTACCATTGCCTCAAAGGGAGCTGGAACGGCCGAAAGGTTTCCTCTTGCGAGCACATCGACCTGGTTGACCGTTCCGCCATCATCGACTACTCCGGCAAACAGAACCTCACTTCCATCGGCGTCCGATATCTCCTGCTGAATCTGATCAATAACATCGGAAGTAAGACGCTCCAGCGCATGCATTCTGTTAAACCCTCTCGAACTAAGTGGTGCGGATAGGATATGCTGTCGGGCATCATGGCAACAACACAACGAATCCCGGTCGCTATACTTGGAGCCACCGGAACAGTCGGACAGAAGTTTATCCGTCTTCTTGAAGGACATCCACTCTTTCAGGTCCATGAACTGGTAGCCTCGCCCCGTAATCGCGGTAAACGGTACCTGGACGCTGTGCACTGGCACGAGACAGTGTCAATGCCCGACAGCGTCGCGGAAATGGTTCTGAAAGCTACCGATGATCCGCTGGAATCCGAGGTTCTGTTCTCAGGGCTTGATTCGTCCGTCGCAGATGAAGCGGAGACAGCGTACGCCTCGCAGGGAAAGCTTGTTATCAGCAATGCGAAGAATCATCGCATGGATGCGGATGTTCCCCTGGTGATTCCTGAAGTTAACTCGGATCACCTCGAACTTCTCCGCGTGCAGAAGCATACCGGAGGAATCATAACAAACTCGAACTGCTCTACCATGTTTCTGGCGATGGCCCTCGCCCCGCTACACCGGCGCTTCGGTGTGACCGACGTTCACGTGACGACCCTGCAGGCAGTCAGCGGAGCCGGGTATCCGGGTGTGGCGAGCATGGACATTCTCGGGAACGTCGTACCCTACATAGCTGACGAAGAGGACAAGCTCGAGACGGAGGCGGCAAAGATACTGGGTTCGCTCGCCGATCAACGAATCGTGCCGGCGGATTTCCGCGTGTCAGCGCAGTGCACACGTGTCCCTGTGGCGGACGGACACACTGAAATGGTCAGTCTTCGCTTTGAAAACAAGCCCGACATCTCCGAGTTCAAGAGCGTTCTTCGGGAGTTTACCGGGCCACCTCAGGAACACCGCCTTCCCAGCGCGCCTGCGCGTCCAATTCACGTTCTTGAACAGCCGGATCGACCACAACCTCGTGCCGATGTATATCGCGAGAACGGTATGGTAACCTGGGTCGGCCGCATTCGACCGTGTCCGGTCTTTGACTATCGCATGGTCGTTCTCGGACACAATACCGTTCGCGGCGCAGCAGGTGCGGCTATCCTGAATGCGGAAATGGCTCACGCTCTCGGCTATATTTCACAGGGACTGATGCGATGATTGTTCTGAAATTCGGTGGAACATCGGTCGCATCAATGCTCAAGATCGATCAGGCCGTCTCGATTGCCGAAGCGTCCCTGGACGAATGCCCGGTTCTTGTAAGCTCGGCAATGGGCGATACGACAGATCTCCTCGTCGACATAACCGCTTCAGCGGCATCCGGAAACCGGGAGGCTACCAGGCGCAGCCTCGATTCGATACGAGAGTCGCACCTCGCAGCCGCACGGCTGATCGAGTCGACTGAGATCAGGAGCGTCTGTGAGGCGGATGTTGAGAGATACGTACACGAGCTCGAGTCGCTAGCCACCGGAGTTTCGCTTATTCAGGAGTGCTCTCCGCGTACACAGGACGCAATACTCGCGTTCGGAGAGCTGCTTTCGACCAGAATTATCGCCGCGAGGGCAATGGACCGCGGAATCAACACCAGACTGGTAGACAGCCGTGATTTCATTCTGACAGACGACAGTTTTACGAAGGCGGTGGTGGACATAGAACGCAGTTATGCAGCCATTCGGGACAGTGTGGGCACGTCGTCGGGGACACTCATTGTCGCGCAGGGATTCATCGGCAGGACGCGTAGCGGCGTCACGAGCACTCTTGGACGCGGGGGCAGCGATTACTCAGCGGCGCTGATCGGAGCCGCGTTACAGGCGGAACGGGTCGAAATCTGGACCGACGTCGACGGAATCATGACCACCGACCCGCGCCTGGTTCCCGGCGCACGCACGGTCATGCACATGAGCTACGACGAAGCGGCCGAACTTGCCTTTTTTGGCGCACGGGTCGTCCATCCTTCGACAATACAGCCGGCAATAGACAGGAATATTCCCGTCTATGTTCGTAATACATCGCGTCCCGACCGTGCCGGAACGCAGATTCATCGTGGTGTCACCGCTACCGGTGTACGCGCTCTGGCAACGAAGTCCGACGTCTCGGTCATAACGGTTCGAAGCTCGAGAATGCTGAACGCCTACGGGTTTCTCGCTCAAATCTTTGCGGTGTTCGATCGCCACCGAATCAGCGTAGACCTTGTGACGACAAGCGAGGTCAGCGTCAGCATGAGCATCGACGATGACCGCAACCTCGTCGAACTGCAGAGGGATCTCGGGTCGCTCGGCACTGTCGAGATCGAACGGAAACAGGCAATTGTCAGCCTCGTAGGGCAGGATATCTGGAAAGACTCGCGCACTGTCGCGCGGGTCTTCGGGGTCCTGGCCGGCATTCCGATACGTATGGTCAGTCTGGGAAACTCCGACGTAAATCTGTCCATGGTCGTAGGACAGGAGCAGGTCACAGATACTGTGACCCGGCTTCACACCGAGTTCTTCGATCGGGATGGAAGTTTTCCAGCAGACGAAGTACAATCTGTGCGGTAGATAATTTCCTCGGGAGATACTTGAGTGGACAAAATTTTCGACAGACTGACCGATCTGCTTCGATCGATGGGAGGCTCATCCTCCGCAGACCCGTTCAGTTATACCTCCGACGAGGATCTGCGCGATGCCTTTGAGGAACTCGAAGACTACATGCAGACCGGCAGCACGTCGGGTACGGGAACCCGGTTTCGAGGTTCTTCAGCCTCAGACGGACATGCACGAACCTCCACCGCCGTACCCGAGTCACTGCGGAAAGATTTTGCAAATCTCGATATTCCTTTTGGCGCGAGTATAGAACAGGTCCGCGCGGCACACCGAAAGCTTATGGTGAGTTATCACCCTGACCGGCATACCGCGGATCCGGATAAACAGCGAATCGCGACCGAGATTACGCAGCGAGTCAACAACTCGTTTCAGCGGATTCGACAGTTTTATGAGCGTGGTGAGATTCCTTCGTAGAAGCACTATGGACACAGGTTAAAATCGTATTTATGACAGGTCTTCATTTCGTCGCGCTTCCAGGCATTGCAGCCCTGATACTGAATCTCGTTCTCATACCGGTAATTCTGAAACTTTCGCATACCTACGGCTGGTACGACGGGAACGATCACCGAAAAATCCACACGGAAGACACTCCCCGGATTGGGGGACTCGGGATCATCGTCTCATTTCTGGTCGCGTCGCTGGCCGGACTCACGCTCTTTCGTGTTCCCGGTCCCATGCAGACAACCGGCTCGCTGAGCACTATCGTACGCGAGCTTGGACCTGTCTATGCAGGGCTGCTCATAATTTTCGGTATTGGGATCATTGACGACTTCAAGAATCTCCGGGCCATCGTGAAACTCATCGGTCAGATTACGGCGGGAACGGTTGTATCGTTCAGTGCCTTCAGAATTACAGGCCTCGCGGTTCCCGGTATAGGGTCGATCAGCTTCGGCATACTCGGATATCCACTTACGGTTCTTTGGATTGTTGGTCTCGTCAATGCATTGAATTTTATAGATGGTATGGACGGCCTTGCCGGAAGCACTTCGCTCGTAGCAGCTGTGTTTCTTTCCGTTATTGCGTTCAGTCTTGGCAACCAGCAGGTCGGGATGCTCGCGCTGACCCTCTCGGGAAGCCTTCTCGGGTTCCTGGTGTTTAACACTCCCCCGGCGAAGATCTTTATGGGAGACTCCGGGAGTACCAGCATCGGATTCCTCCTGGCAGTGCTCCCTCTCTTCGGGAGCAATGGTATCGACGGAGAGATGGGTCTCATACCCACCGTCACACTGCTTCTGATTCCTGTAATCGATACCGCGGCCGCTATTCTCCGGAGACTCCGGAAAGGAGTGCCTGTTTACAGCCCTGATCGCGAACACCTCCATCACAAACTGCTGGATCTCGGTTTGAGCACCTGGAAGATCCTTTTCGTTGTCTGCGGCGGAGGGATGTTATCGGGTCTCGCGGCTCTGATATGGGTTCAGGGGCCGCCGCTTCCCGGGATCGCAGCGGTAGTCATCGTATGGATTGCAGGAACACTCAGTTTCCTTTACCTCCACAAGATCCGACACGCAAAACCATCAGTCTAATCTTCGAGATTATACTCTTTGATTTTTCGGTGGAGCGTCTTTCTGCCTATTCCAAGTATTTCCGCGGTTCGGCTCTTGTTGCCGTTCTGACTGTGAAGGGTTCCCCGAATAACCTCACGTTCAGCCTGCGCAAGCGTTGAACCTATCTCGACGTGTATGGTGCTGTTTCGGTCGGACTGACCGATCCCCGGCGGGAGGTCATCGACGGTGAGAATCTGCCCCTTGCTCATGACGACAGCACTCTCGAGACAGTTCCGGAGTTCCCGCACGTTACCCGGCCACGGGTGTGAATAGAGCGCTGCCCGGGCCCTGGGATCGATACCCTCAACGGGCTTACTGTTCTCCTCGGCAAACTCACGTACAAAGGCCGCTGCCATAAGAGGTATGTCTTCTTTGCGCTCACGCAGTGGTGGAACGTGGATGTTCACCACGTTGAGACGATAGTAGAGATCTTCGCGGAAGTTCCCGTTCTGTATCTCCTGTTTCAGATCACGATTCGTGGCAGAGATAACTCGTGTATCGACCTCCATCGTTTCTTCGCCACCTACCCGCTCAAAACGCTTGTCCTGCAACACCCGAAGAATCTTGATTTGAACGCTCTGCTCTATCTCACCGATTTCATCGAGGAATATCGAACCGGTGTTGGAAAGCTCGAATCGCCCCCGTTTTCGACTGACGGCTCCGGTAAACGAACCTTTTTCGTGACCGAACAGTTCACTTTCCAGCAATGATTCGCTCAGCGCGGCGCAGTGAACCTTGATGAACGGACGATCCTTTCGACCACTGAGGTTGTGGATCGCGTCGGCGATGAGTTCCTTACCGACGCCGCTTTCTCCCGTTATGAGTACCGATGCCCGGGTCGGCGCGACCTGTCGCACCGTGTCCAGGATGCGCCTCATTTCGACGCTGTTGCCAAGTATGTTCGAGAAGTCCCTGCGCTGATCCAGTTCCTGCTGCATCTGACGGTGCTGCAGTACAAGCTCCCGGGTGCTCAGAGCCCGTTTCACGAGCAGACCAAGTCTGTCGAGGTTCACAGGCTTAGTGAGAAAATCAAACGCCCCGGCACGCATTGCCTGGACGGCGGTTTCGATGGTGCCGTGCCCAGTCAGTATAATGACCGGTACCGTTGGATAGGAGTCTACAAGCCGCTTCAGAAGTTCCTCACCGGACATCCGCGGCATCTTGAGGTCGGCAATGACAAGGTCGACTTCCTCGTCTTCCATTTTCGAGTATGCCTCCACCCCGTCGCCGGCGAGGATCACCTCATGGCCATCCATCTGCAGGGCTTTACCCAGACCTTCGCGGATGTTCTTCTCGTCATCGACAACCAGAACATTGAACTTCATGTTGTGTCCCCATTCCATCCGATCAGATGCTGTTCGCGCTGTGGTACCGGCAGACAGACAGTAAACGTCGAACCTTTACCCTCTTCAGAGGCAACCGCAATGTCTCCCATGTGCTCCCGGATAATCTTGTACACCAGCGTCAGCCCGATCCCGGATCCGTCGTCCCGTGTTGTGTAGTACGGCTCGAATATCTTGTGAATGACGTCAGAGCTCATGCCGATCCCCGTATCGCGTACGCGAAGCAGGACTTCGTCACTGCGATTCTCGGTGGAAATCCGCAGCTCGCCACCGTCAGGCATGGCGTGTATTGCGTTCTTGATAAGGTTAATGAGCACCTGCTTGAAATATTTCTCGTCAAGACGCATGGCGGGGACCGTTTCATCAAGGTCCAGGACAAGCTCGATATCAGCCGCATCAAGCTCATAGCCGACGAAATCAACCATTTCCTGAATCAGCTCATGGAGATCAGAGTCCTGTAACTGTATGTCCATGGGACGCACGGCGAAAAGAAAGTCCACCACAATACTGTTCAGACGGTCAACTTCTTCAGCGATGACTTCCAGGTATTCCCGCAGCGACTCTGCTTCGGAACTCTCGGAGGCATCCAGAACCTTGTTTACGAGCTGAAGATGTATCCCGATCGAACCCAGCGGATTCTTGATCTCATGAGCTACCCCGGCAGCGAGGGTCGTCAGACTCGCCAGGCTTTCAGCCCGGCGAAGCCGTGCTTCCCGGGCCCTCTTCTCCGAGACATCTTCTACGTGGAGGAGCGTCCCTTCGATCTTCCCTTTCTGCACAAGAGGTAACACGCTGACTGAAAGCACACGTACGCTTCCAGACGCATCCAGCGTAAACTCCCTGTCTCGAAGCGATTCCTGATCCTGCAAGGTTTTCTCTATGAATGCGGCAATCTGTTTGTCTCCGATCACGTTCCAGATCCGCGAGCTGTCCGTCTCAGCCGATTTGAGCGGTAGAAGCCGTTCACCCGCTTTGTTGTTCATGATCAGCACCCCGTCGGTGTCGACAACGAACACACCGTCGTTCATGGAATCGAGAACGACTTCGAGACGTTCGTTCTCCCGCGCAAGGTCGCCGAGGATGTTCCTGATCTGATCAAGATCAAGCTTGGACAGCTTGTGAAGAGCCCGCTCTACAAACTTACGCACAGATATATCCTGAGAAATATTCCACCCGATTACACCTCATGCTCCGGACCCGGCTCGTTGACTGTATGCATGACCGGCGTCACGCATATCAATATACAGACTTTCGAGCAGCAGTGACGTAGATATGTTGAGCGCATCCGCGCGAACATAATGCGTATGTATCGTATCCCTCCAGCGCTGCAGATGTTCAAGTGAAATTGAAAAACGATGCCGGCGCTCCTCTTCGCGCAGGATCACACTGCATAAACCGAGCAGCTCCTGCAGGAAGTGCCGGTATCCTTCGCGCTCCGGCACACCTTCCAGGGCCATCCGGACTCGCTCGTGAGCGAGATCTTCGGACCGGTGTGCGTCAGGATCAAGAACATGGGTAATAAAGTATTCGGCGTGTGCGCGCAGACTCCCTGTGCCAGGATACTCGTGTTCGAGGAACCACTCCCTGATACCTCCCGAACTGTGTTCCGGTCCCTTGAATATCCGGTGAATCACTGTATCGGTGTCGGACTGTTTTCGCTCCTGCAGTTCGTACGCCCGCGCTCGAGAACGGATCGTCGGAATCACCGCTCCCCGTCGTGCCGTGGTAAGTATGAAGTATGCATCCGAAGGCGGTTCTTCCAGCACTTTTAGAAGCGCATTCCGTGCGGCGTCACCGAGACGATCCACATTCTCGATAATGATCACCCGCGGTTCCTCTGTCGTACTGTGCACCCAGTTCTGGAGATTTCTTACGACCGCAACGGGGACAAGCTCACCCGGTAACGCCGAGATGGTTTTCAGCGCGGACTTCACCGCTCTGTCCGTCGCGGTAGCGCGTGCATCATCATCGGGAACCGTTGCTCCGTTGCGCAGCAGCCCCGTGAAAGGCTCAAGAGCGTCTTCGGTCTCCGAAAGATTCTCGAGCGCTTTCTGTATCTTTTTCTCCTCGTCATCCCACTGTATGGTATCGATGCGTCGCAACAGCTTTCGCACCGCACGAACAAACAGAAACGCTGACGCGATCGAGTCGGACCGTTTTACCGTATCAGCAGTCGTGACAATCTCCTGTGCGAAGTATCTACTGCCCACAAGCTGGACCGAGGGGTGCAGCAGCTCCCGGTTTAACTGGCATGAACGACACTGGCAGTTCCATCGGGCATCATCGCGGCAGGTCAGTGCACGGGCAAGCTCAAGCGCGATAGTCAGCTTACCGGAGTATTCGGGACCGTGAAGCAGAATCGTATTCGGGACGGTTTTCTCACGCAACTGTCGCGTAAGCGCTTCAACGGTACCAGTCTGACCAATTATGTTCTCGAACATTCAGCCCCCCAGAAGTCGTGATGCATATGGTAGAAATGGTAAAAGTGCTTCGGCAAATACGCTGTTCTGCACTATGGTATCAGGATTAACGAAGGGTTGTATCTGCAAAACGAGTAAGAGCACAAACACAAGAAGCAGGCCTTCGGCGACTCCGAGAAAGAAACCGAGGGCATGATCGAGATTCGCCAGATTGATCCGCTCAACGAGACGATTGAGCGCCGACTCAAAGATCTTCACAAACAGATATACGAGAACGAAAAGCGCAAGAAATGCGATAACCTGACTCCACGCCTGCGCATCAAGATACTCGTTCACAAGTACAGCAGTCTGTCCTGAAAACAGAACGGCAACACCCAGACCGAGCAGGAGTGCTGCCATGCTCATGAACTCCCGAATAAAGCCCCGAAACCCGCTCCGCAACGCCATAATCAGGATCACTACGGCAAAGACTATGTCAATCCCGGCCAGACTCATGAATTGCCCTCTTCTATCGATGATGCTTCGGTCCCGCGGATAGTCAGAATCAGATCGGTAATAGTATGCACCGCGGTATCCGCCTGAACGCGTTCACAGGCGGCCGCCATGGATCGTCGTCTGCCCGCATCGTGAACGATTTCGCATACTGCGTCCAGAAAGACATCTGCTTCAAGGCCATCTTCCTGCATTACAAGTACGGTACCCATCCTCTCAAAGACATCGGCATTTCTGATCTGATCGCCACGACTCGCACCAAGCGAAAGCGGAATGCAGATGCCGGGCGTACGGGTAGCGGCGAGCTCCCACAAGGTGCCTGCCCCGGCCCGACACACGGCGAGGTCGGCCGCACCGAGTATGGCCGGATAATCCTCATAGAAAAAATGATCCGCGACGTACCCGGGCGACTGTCGCCACGTTAGCGACTGAGCCCCTCGCTGATGAACTATATTAACGTGTTCCAGGAGTGCATCCAGCACATCGTCTACCAGCCGGTTAATACGTTCGCTCCCGAGACTCCCTCCGAAGACAAACACAAGCGGCTTGTCGTCGGCAAACCCGAGTTTGCGCTTCAGTCCGGCCGCATCGGCGTGTTGAAGGTCCCTCCGGACAGGGTTGCCCGTCACCACGACTCTGATCTGGAGGGAATCGGGAAGAAGATCCCGGGTAACCTCATACGGGACACAGATTCGCGCGGCGAAACGGGAGTTGATCCTGGTGGCAAGGCCGGGATCAACGTCGGACTCGTGGGTTATGACGGGTATGCGGAGGAGCCATGCAGCAAAAACAGGGGGAACACTGACGAAACCGCCTTTGCTGAAAAGGACGTCCGGTCTGAGACGTAACAGGATCACGAACGACCAGATCACTCCGGCTGCAACGCGAAATAGATCCACGAAGTTCTGCAGCGAGATATAGCGTCGAAGCTTTCCCGTCGGAACTGAGCGATAGTGACAGTACGGAGCCGAACGGCGCAGTATGTCACGTTCGATACCCTTCCGTGAGCCAATCCAGTAGAGCTCACCAGAATATTTTTCCCGGAGGGCTTCCATTACTGCTATTCCAGGGATAACATGTCCACCGGTACCTCCACCGGTGAATGCGATACATTTAGTCATGTTCTTGATCTTCGATAGCGAGGCATGGCGGTAACAACAGAGGGAGTGTAGCATGCTGATCCGACGTAGCGCAATTCTGTCACTCACCTTACTCATTGCAGGGCAGCTCTGGGGTTGGGATCCACGCACGGTCGAGGATCTGGTACCTCCCCACGTCATCCGCTCCTATCCAGAGTTTCTTCAGGGCGAAGGAATCACGGCGACCATACCCTCGAGTCGGCCCGACTTCATGCCACAAGGCCTGGGCCTCGAGCAGGACCTCATTGCAGATCTGCCTCTGGAGAATGCAAGGATAGCGATTGAAGGCCTGAGGCTTGTGTCCATATCGGATGATGCGAGCAGCAGGGACACTATCGATGAACTGACCGTCTACAATATTCTCCGCGCGATCAGTCGGATGGAAGGAATTGAGTACTACTCCGAACGGCGTAACCGCATGCGTGTCCTGTTCGAAGTAAGCCACCGTATCCCGGGACCGGACGACCGCGCATACATCGAGGACGAACAGATCCATTTCATACCGACGGTCGACACGGTTTTCGCCCGACAGATCGATGGTACGTTCGGTGACCACAACTACGAAATTACGTATCGGCGGCTGCTTAACGGTCTCGCGCTTGATCTGACAAATCTTGAGCGTCTGCGTTACGGATTCTTTCCTGCAGTCGCGGAGCGCGGGCTGAGAATTGTTCTGTTCGTGACTCCGACCGAAGGTGGCGTTCTCGTCTACAGTATGGCGATTGCGGATGCCCCGCGAGTCCCGGGTCTCACTGACCGTATCGCAATCAGCTTCGAGAATCGACTCACCGCGGTTGTGAACTGGTTCGCGTCAGAACTGCGTTATCACCATCTCAGAGAAACAGATTGATGATCACCTGTGCTCCACCGATGAGTGAACCAAGCAGCGCACCAAAGAGATTGATCCACTTCAGATGCTTTGCAATGACCATAAGCAGCAGTGACTCCACGTTCTCAATCTCGAGCTCATTGATCTTGTCAACGACCATCTGGTAAATATCAACAGCTTCAATTACTTCTCCGGCCCGCGATCCGAGCAGGTCAGTTACTTTCTCCGCGATAAAACGATCAAGCATGTGTTTCTGTGTTACCGGTACTTCAACGATGGGTCCGCGGCTCGCCATGCGAGCGTCCCGAATAAAGCGTTCTACCATGCCGACGAGCCGCTTCGACAACCGAGCAGTATTTCCGGGAGTCGCCACCCAGGACCGGATAATGACAACGGCCCGCTCGGTCACCTCTGCTTCCTTAAGCCCGGTGAAAACCTGAAGGATCTCCGCAAGGGTCTTCTGACGGTATTCGCCGTAGAGACCGAGCATACTGCGTATGATGCCGTCGTGAACCTCCTGATGTCGGATAAGATGAAACAGTTCAGGGATTGTCCGCCCTGCAAAGGCGCGCAGGTCAAAATCCAGCGTCGTAAGTGCATCACGAACACCGAGCTCCTGAATTTTACGCATTGCATCGCCGACGGCCATGACTACCCGCTCCCTGTTCGCGGGAAGTCTCCCTGCTCCGTCGATTGTCTGCAGGAGATCGCTGATTATCTCAGGCATACGCTCGTTCAGGTTGCGTTCGTACTGCGCCGCGGAAACAAAGAACCTCTGAAAGACATTCAGCCGGTCGAGCACATCCCGCAGGATTATGCGCCCCCGATGAGAAAGCTCCTGCCGCACATCAGGACGGCGCAACCACTCCATTGCATGAGCGAAAATCGGCTCATAGGCAGCGTCGACCATCTTCTCGACAGCTACAATAAAGTCATCCGTCAGATAGCGACGCATAGGTACGTTCTCGTCAATCTGTCCGGAAAGCCAGGCGTCCGAGAACTCCGTGATCCGTTGAGCAACGGGACCCTCTACGATGACAGTTAACAACTCGCCGACCATGTCTGCTGCACTCTCGGGATCCTGTAGTACCTCCTCAACATGAACCGACCCCAGTGCATTCATACTGCTACGACTGAATTCGCTCACCACAGCATCTAGTTTCTCACTTTCAAGAAATCGCTGTAGCACCGTTGCGACGAAATCAACAAGCGCATCGGACGCCGGGAGGTCGATCACCGGATCGTCCATTGACTCAGGATCCGGTGTGCGCTCCTGCTGCGCCGGTTTCGTTTCCGTCGTGTCGGCAACGACCGGATCGGCTCCCTGACCATCTGTCACCAGATCGCTCTCCGAAACAGCAACCAGCTGGGAGGTCCAGACTGATATACGACCCGTGAGCCCTTCGCGAAACGATTCGGAAACGACATGTTTTCGTAACGAGTCTTCGGTAAGAAGGCGGGTGCTGACCATACGGCCGATGCTGTGAGCGAGTTGCTCCCTTTGCTTCGGAATGATTCCCGGCGTCAACGGCACGCGTATACCGAAAATGCGTTTTTCGGTCAGCGGACGAAACAACATACGTATTGCTATTGCATTCGTGACATAGCCGATTACAGCACCGAGCGCCGGAGGGATGGCGTAGAGAAATACCATGTTCCAGTTTATGTTCACCTTCGCAAAGCTCCTGACGCGTTATTGGCCTGTTCACGAGAGTCATACAGCATCAAGGCGGTGCCGAAAACCCATCCGTCGAATAGATCGTTTGTAACCTGATACCAGCGGCGAAACCGGCCATCGATCTCATCGGTAAACGCGCTCTCGCGCAATACTGCGACCACGTCGCCGCGACGAAAGTGACCAATGACAGGGGATGCCAGGTCTGCCCGCCGATGGACCCGTACATAACTGTCCTGAGCAACCGCCCATTCCGCACGATTCGAGAGGGCTCGTACTTCCGGTAACGATAACTCCCTATCGGACGAACACGCGAGCAGACCAGCAACCATGATGGAGATCGTAATGATGATTCGGTACAGTAGTGACGTCATAGAGGTATAATACGATACCGTGAAGCCGGGCAAAAACGCAAACTACGACATAGCCTTCAGTTGCTCAATCTCGTCCCGAATAACAGCCGCCTGCTCGAACTCGAGATTCTTCGCGTGTTCGAGCATCTCACGTTCGAGTACCCGGATCAGTGCAGACCGCTGCTTTGGTATCACAATGTTATAACCCGATTTCAGCACCTCGATATTCTTGCGCTCGTCGTCTGCCTTCTCCCGGTGCTCGCGTACGAGTATGTCCTGTATAGCTTTCGTGACGGTCTTCGGCGTTATGCCGTGAGCCGTATTGTAGGCAAGCTGAATGTTGCGTCGACGCTCGGTCTCATCGATCGCCTCACGCATCGCATCGCTCCAGCGATCCGCGTACATAATGACTTTCCCGTTCACGTTTCGGGCGGCTCGTCCTATCGTCTGTATGAGACTCGTGGCTGAACGAAGAAAACCGACCTTATCGGCATCGAGGATACCAATAAGCGATACTTCAGGCAGATCAAGACCTTCGCGGAGCAGGTTGATGCCAATAAGCACATCAAACGTACCATGTCGTAGCTCGGTGAGTATTTCAACCCGCTCAATAGTCTCGATCTCGGAATGAAGATACCGCACACGGAGACCGAGGTTTGTAAGATAATCGGTAAGGTCTTCAGACATCTTCTTGGTGAGCGTGGTAACAAGAGTCCGTTCACCCATCTCGATCCGCTCCGTGATCTCACCGAAGAGATCTTCGATCTGACCTTCGCTCGGACGAACCTCAATCACTGGATCGACGAGACCAGTCGGTCTGATGATCTGTTCGACCATCTGCGAACTCTTTTCCAGCTCTTCAGCCTTCGGCGTTGCGCTGACGAAAACGGTTCGATTGAGGAGGCTTTCGAACTCAGCCCAGTACAGAGGTCTGTTATCAAGAGCACTCGGAAGACGGAACCCGAAATCTACCAGGGACTCCTTACGGGCCCGGTCACCCGCGTACATTCCACGTATCTGAGGCACCGTTACATGACTCTCATCGACGAAGGTCAGAAAATCGTCGGGAAAGTAGTCAAGAAGGACAGCAGGACGTTCACCCTCCTCACGACCGCTGAGGTGCCGTGAGTAGTTCTCGATTCCGCTGCAGTATCCCATCTCATCCATCATCTCGATGTCGTACTCACATCGGCTTTTCAGTCGCTGTGCTTCGACGATTTTGTTGTTGGCAAGGAGCTGCTCGTGACGGATTTCCAGTTCGTTTCTGATGCGTTCCACAGCAGGCTTGATCTCTCCCTCCGCGAGCACGAAATGCTTCGCCGGATAGATCATCAACGACGCCGGTTCTTCGATCACTTCGCCGGAGACCGGGTTGAAAACGCGAATCCGCTCAACTTCGTCCCATGAGCACTCGATGCGGTAAGCCTGGTCTTCAAGATAGGCAGGGTAGACTTCCATGACGTCTCCACGTATTCGAAACGCCCCACGGCTCAACACGGCGTCGTTCCGGTCATACTGAAGAGTGATGAGTTTCCGGCCTATCCCATGAAGATCAGCATCCGAACCGACGTCCACTCTGACCCGCATGTCACGATACTGACGGGGACTGCCAAGCCCGTAGATACACGACACCGTGGCGACGACGATAACGTCCCGTCGCTCGAGCAGACTAGTCGTTGCGGCGAGACGCATACGATCAATTTCCTCGTTGATCGAAGCGTCCTTCTCGATGTACAGGTCACGAGACGCAACGTAAGCTTCGGGCTGGTAATAGTCGTAGTAGGAGACGAAATACTCGACCGCATTATCGGGGAAAAACTGTTTGAACTCCCGATATAGCTGGGCGGCGAGCGTTTTATTATGAGATATCACCAACGTAGGGCGTTGTGTCTGCTCGATGATCTTTGCCATCGTGTAGGTCTTGCCGCTTCCGGTCACACCTTTCAGTGTCTGGAACCGGAGCTCGTCGTTGACCCCCTGGGTAAGCTTCGCAATGGCCTGAATCTGGTCCCCGGCGGGTTCATACTGAGATACGACGCGAAACTTCATCTTCGGTTCTCAACTCTCGGGACCGTATCCAGGAGATCCCGCACGTCGTTCGAGGGAACGGCAAACGCGATACCCATGGAGCCACCCTGCGTCGAATATAGTACCGATACGATGCCAATCAGACGCCCCGAGGAGTCGAACAGTCCGCCACCACTGGCCCCCGGATTTACAGCTGCATCCGTTTGAATCATGTTGCGAAACACTACCTGCTCGTCTATGTGGATGGTCCGGTTCAACGCCGAGACAACACCACTGGTCAGACTCCTTCCGAGCGCAAAAGGGTTGCCGATGACGAAGGCAAGCTGTCCGATGCGCAGCGCCTGACTGTCGGCAAGCTGTACCGGCCGCAAGGCGTGGTCGTCAGGAAGCGACACGCGCAGTATGGCAAGATCGGAGCTTTCGCGAACGGCTACGATCTCCGCGTCAAATGTTCGCCCCGCGGTGTCCGAAACCCGGATGCCCGATGCTCCATTCACGACGTGAAGACCCGTGACGACATGGCCTTCCCCGTCAAGCAGTACACCGGATGCTCCCGGTGCAACAGTCTGACGTGTCTGCCCGGAGGAGTTTTTCGGAGTCTCATTGAGGGCTTCCGTGAAGACACGAACAACTGCGGGTGACGCGACATCGTACACTGACAGCAGAACATCCTCGTAACTGACGATAGAACCCGGCAGCACAGGGACGTCGCTCGGGCGGTCGCAGGACCACACGATGAGTGTGATGAGAGTACCGAGAATGAAGGCGACGGTTCCTGTTATGGCAAGATGTCTGGTGGTGTAAAGCCTCATGATGACCGGGTCATACTCCTTTGACCTGGCATTATACCCTGAGGCGCACCCGACTTCTACACGGACTCCACACAGCGCACCCAGTCCTGCCAGATGCTCTCCGCCTCTCCCATTCTCCTGTGCTGTACAGCCTCCAGCAGGTGTCTGGACTCTACGCTCGCGGCATCTTCAATCGCGGCTATTGTCAACGACACGCGAAGGATAGAAGCACATGCGCGATGAGACAGGTGCATGTGCGCCCGTGCATCCATCAGACACTGCTGTGCCTCACGGGACACCGTTCTGCTCATATGCACGATCCACGAATCGAAACCTGAATCAGTACTCGCAGCGGACTCCGCCCTGATTCGGGCCAGCCGTTGTTGAGCAATCTGAACACCGTGGGCTGTGTACTCACCATCATCCGATGAAGAGGGCTCGAAACTGTCTACACCCTGCCATTCACTCGATGCGAGGGGAACCCGCAAGTCGATTCGGTCAAGCAGTGCGCCTCCAATCCGCTTCCAGTATCTCGTGATCTCCTGAACGCTGCATGTGCAGTAGCCCGAGCCCTTGCCGAGCGCACCACAGGGACAGAGGTTGGCCGCGAGGACGAGTTGTATCTTTGCGGGAAACACGTACTGTCGCCCGGCCCGAGCGAGTCGTATAAGCCTGTCCTCGAGCGGCTCGCGGAGTGCCTGAAGGATACCCGGGCGGAACTCCGGAGCTTCGTCGAGAAAGAGGATACCACCGTGGGCAAGAGAAATATCCCCCGGAGAAACGCTCCGGCCACCACCGATGATACCGGCGGGGCCCGCGGTGTGATGCGGCGATCGAAACGGAGCGCGTCGTATCAGACCCTCGTAGTCCGGGAGGCGTCCGGAAAGCGAGTAAATTCTGGTCACTTCGGAGGCCGTCTCATCGTCAAGCTCCGGCATGAGTGCGGGAAGCCGGCGAGCAATCATCGTTTTGCCGCTTCCTGGAGGGCCCGCGAGCAGGAGATGGTGTCCTCCAACCGCCGCGATAAACGCAGCCCGTTTTGCTCGTTGTTGCCCGATCACGTCCCGGAACGGATACGTGTGATGGCTGTGCGGACTACGGTCGCGGTCTGCGTCTTTTGCGCGCGTATAGTGCGATAGCGTGCAGGCGTGTTCCAGGTCGCACAAGTACTCAACCGGAAACACCCGTACCCCTGAAACAGCCGACGCCTCCGGGGCGTTGGAGGCGGCGACAACAACCTCGTGAATACCGGCGTCTTTCGCGGCAAGGACCGCGGCGATGACACCGCGTACAGGACGGACGCGACCGTCAAGACCCAGTTCTCCCAGAACGAGAACCGCGTCCGGTGCATCAACGTGTCTCGATAGCTGTCCTGAACGCAGTAGAATGCTGAAAGCGATCCCGAGATCAAAGGCCGATCCTGTTTTGGGAACGTCCGCGGGCCCCAGATTTACCAGAACTCGTTCCCTCGGATACAGGTAGCCTGCGTTTCTTATCGAGGCGCGGACCCGTTCTCGAGCTTCCCGGATGGCGGCACCCGGCAGGCCGACAATGTCTGTACCCGGGATACCCGCCCGAAGATCAATCTCGATGGTAACAAGGGACCCGGAAAATCCCTCGTGCGCGTATGCAAAGAGTTTCATGAACCCTCCTCAA
>SKXQ01000163.1 GCA_007128315.1 Spirochaetaceae bacterium
GCCGAAATCGGTGAGCTCGCGTCTATCGGCGACAGACGTGAACTCCATCGAGCCGACACGGAAGTGAAGGAAGTCGTCAGCAAGGCAACACAGGCGGACATCCGCAACATCATGCTTATCGATCAGGGCCGCTGCCCGGTATGCGCGGCACGCACCGAGAACTTCCTGTTCACGGTCGTCTGTCCGTCGTGCGGATGGTTTCGCCGCGAGATCCCGGACCGCGGCAGCGCGCGGGTTCACCTCGAGACTGATGAAGTGATCGACTGCGACTACGTGCACCACGGGAGCCGGGACGAGTTTCTGTGCATACGCGAGGGTGTCGTGATCTCCGAGCTCATGCGCAGTGAGGTAAAACGGATCGACTACGTGTGGGCCGAAGGTGAGCTCGACCAGGCGCGCAGGCTCGCAAGGAAACTCAAAAACGGGATCTGCTCGTGGTGCGAGAGTGACCTCGGCGAATCACCGTCCGAAGACCACCGCGAAGACTACGTCGCCCTGGGTGCGTTTCAGGAACGATATATTTTCTGCTCGGAGAAGTGCCAGCGCGCGTTCCGAAGGCACTACCCTGCGCGAGTCCATCGCAACTGCTATGAGGTCGACTGCAACCAGTGCAACCTGTGTAACAAGCGCTACGATACGCACGGGTTTAAGCGGAATATTCTGACCTGAGAACTTTCGAAGGACCCGCCCCATGAAATACACCGCCATACAGAAACGCCTCGAAACCGGTAGGACCGTTATTCTCGACGGCGGCACCGGCACCGAACTGCAGCGCCTGGGCGCGCGTATGGACCCGGGCGCGTGGTGCGGTCCGGCTTCTGTCGAAAACGGCGAGCTGCTCGAGCGGGTACACCGAGAATACATAGCCGCCGGAGCCGACGTTATTACCGCGAACACCTACGCCTCGTCGAGGCTCATGCTCGAACCCGCGGGCTACGGTAATCGCTTCGCGGAAATCAACCAGGCCGCTGTTGATGCTGCGTTTCGCGCACGCGAGGTGAGCGGACGAAGCGATGTGCTCGTCGCCGGAGCAATCTCGCATATGGCCCCTCTGGTGGCCGGCACCGCACGATCCGATCTTTCCCGGGCGCCGTCTGAAACAGACATGCGCGAAGCCTTTGCCGAAATGGCAAGTTTCCTGCACGACAGCGGCTGCGACCTGATTCTCCTGGAGATGATGTACTACCCGGAACGCATACCTGCCACGCTCGAAGCGGCGCTTGCGACAGGCCTGCCGGTCTGGGTCGGGTTCTCCGTGAGGCAGGGCGCAGACGGCCATTTGCTCAGCTTTGCCGCGGACAGGGATGTTCCCTTCGCGGAGCTCATCACGGTCCTCGACGACTACGCCGTTGCGGCAGCGGGAATCATGCACACACCTTCGCACCTGATCGGCGATGCAATCGCCGTTCTGCGCGACAACTACGACGGCCCCCTGCTTGCGTATCCGGACTCCGGGTACTTCCGCATGCCGCAGTGGCAGTTCGAGGCGATTATTCCTCCGGATGAGTTTCTGCGGTGTGCGTCACAGTGGGTCGCAAGCGGTGTGCAGATCGTCGGTGGTTGCTGCGGCCTTTCGCCGGAGCATATCGAGGCGCTGCGGCCGCTTCGGGTGTAAGATACCGACGGAACCCTTCAACCTCGAGTCGCGCGCGGCTTCGTGCACATATACACGACGAAGTACCCCATGACATACACGACTACTGCCGTCAGCAACAAGAGGGTGGTACGAATCCCGGTATGTCTGACGACAACTCTCAGAAAACGATGCGTATGGCATCCTTTTTACACTCACAGGTCGCTTTGCGATTTCCGTCCCGGAAACAGTTTACTTCCGAAGCCGGAAGCGCGATACCACCGGTTCAGGGAGCAACCCGTAACCCGTAGTAGCGCTGACCAACTTCACGGCCATTGAAATCGGCGACATCCGGTAAGTACCCCCACTCGGTGAATCCGAACTGCTTCAGAAGTCGTATGCTTGCCTTATTCGTCTCGAGAACGACAGCAAAATAGGTGCGAAGTCCCAGGCGTGGCGCATCGGCGATCGCACCGGAAAGAAGCTTTGTCGCGATTCCATTTCCGTGATATGCGCTGTCGACATAGTAGCTGACTTCCGCCGTGAATTGAAGCGCAGCCCGCCCGGGTCGGTAGGGACTGACGCTCAAGAAGCCGAGAATCCGTTCCGCGATCGTGGCTACATACACCGGATACCGATCCGACGGGTGTGCCGCAAGCCACTCAAGACGCTGCTTCACCGTAACCGGTTCGAGGTCGGCAGTTTTCTCGCCCGCTTCGACCGCCTGATTGTAGATACGCACAATTTGATCGAGATCGTTGAGCTGTGCGCCACGTATCTGCACAGGAATCATTCCACCGTCTATCTCCCGATACCTTTCTATATCAGCCTACCCGTTTCACGCAATTTCCTGAAGTGTACGATACTTTTACGGTAAGGAGGTAAGGTAAATGGAGCGACTTCCATCCCGGCTTTCAACGAAAGGTCAGACTACGATACCAAAACAGGTACGGGAGTCCCGGCAATGGTAACGAGTGCACGGAGAAGTGCGTGGTTGACGGATAGTCGACGATTTTTCTATCTCATGACCATTGCGTTTACTCTCTGGATCGCTGCTCCATGGTACGTTCTGTTTGTGGTTCACGCCGGACGACACCACTGGATCAGCAGCGTCTCCGCGAGTGCAGGCCTTTCGATATACGCACTCCTGGCGTTACAGCTCACTTTGAGTACCCGATCGCGCGTACTGGACTCGGCTATTGGATTGAGTTCAGCAATGTCAATACACCGGATTACAGGGCCCCTTATTATTACACTTATTCCGGGTCATGCCATTGTTTCGTTTTTCGTGTACTCGCCTTTTACGCGCTCCGTACGTGTTATGGTCCCTGATCTGATCCCTACCGTTCCGGCGATATTTTCTGTTGTGTGTATTGTGGTCGCGGTCATAACGGGTGTACTGCGGACGTCAGCTCGCTTTTCCGCACGAATGTGGAGAAAGCTGCACGCGATCGGATACTGCGCCCTGCCCGCCGCCATGATACATGGGCTCACATCCGGCCGAATGACAACGCATTCGCCAGCCCTTCTTTTTCATGCGCTGGCTTCTACGCTGCTTCCGCTCGGCTTCCTTGCAGAACGACTTTACCGACAGTGGAGTTCTCTCCGGAACGCTGCCCGTGTCGTGTACGTGCGCCGAGATCAAAACGCTGGTCTCGTACGCCTTTGTGTGGAACCGAGGACCCTGATCGACTTTACCCCCGGGCAATTCTGTTTCTTGAGAGTCCCCGGGAACGACGCTCACCCATTCACGATCGCTTCGTCCCAGCGAAGCAGGACGCTCGTATTTATCGCGCGAATCTCAGGGACCTTCACATTGGATCTCGCACGCCTGAAGGAAAACGACCCGATAGCGATTGAGGGTCCGTATGGCAGGTTCTCACCGACGCACGGTAACGCCACGCGTACAGACCGCAGGGTCTGGCTTGCCGGGGGAATCGGTATCACCCCGTTTATCTCGGCCGCCTGTGCTCCGAATGCCGGTTCAACCACGCTGATCTGGTACCGACATCTGGCGGACGGAATCGTTCTTCGGTCGGATCTTGCGAGGGCGGTGCGCACGAACCCCGGAATGTGTATAACACACGTGGTCAGTCGGGCGTTTCTACACCGTGCGACTCCAGTAGATTCGAACGCGTTTGACACCATGCAGATCGTACCGGGTACCATCATCCCTGGAAATCGACCTCTACCAACACTCGTGTCGATGACCCTCCGGAGTGCGTTTCTCTGCGGCCCGTCTGAGCTGATAGCTCGCTGGAAGATGGAGCTGAAGCAGATGGGCGTATCGGGCCGGCAAATACACGAAGAGCGGTTCATCCTGTAGCCGCGACACTATGCGACGACAAAGAGGTTCTCAGTTGACAGCGTCTGTTCCCTACCATACAGCCAATCGATTGATACTCGCGGGTTGTGCAGCCTTCATTGTGCTGACGGTTTTCGCAATGACGATGTACCCCGGAGGGACACATCTGGAACCGAGAACAGCGGGGTATGACTTCTTCGATAACACCTTCAGCGAACTGGGCCGCATCCGAGGGTACCTCGGTCAGACGAACACCGCCGGTGCGGCTTCCTTCGCGCTTGCAACAGTCATAGCCGGAGCATCTCTCGCCGCGTTCTTTCTTTCAGAGGCAAAGAGGCTGGAGGCGCGGGCTTCAACGTCGAGGCACGCATTGCTTACAAGACTCTTCGGATTTGTCACCGCCTTCGGGTTCACCTTTGTCGGCCTTACCCCGACAGATCTGGTGCCAGGACCGCATTATGCCTTTGTGTACTTAGCGTTCGTCGGTTACGCGCTCACCGATATTGTTCTGCTGCTCGGTTGGGGCAGCGTTCCGGGTACGGACGGAAAAGTTCGACGGCACAGGTTGCTCGCGTATGGCGCGTTCCTGGTCATTCTTTGTACATATCTGATCGTGCTGTTTATAGTCGCAGGTACCGGATCCACGGCTCTTCACGCACCGCTGGTGACCGGACAGAAACTCGTTGTATACGCAGGAATTGTTGTAGTCGTAACGGTATGCGTAACCGACGAGCTGGTCGAGCGCTAAAGACTTCGAAACTTCTACTGATAGAACGGGCTTGATGCCCTGATTTACGGGTCAGAAATGCGACAGAACACACCCTATTCACACAGCGGCATTCCGACACGAGCAATATGTTCGCGAAGCGGAGCGGACGTATGCTCATTCACGACTACGAAGTCGATGGACCACGGAAACACTGCATCGTCAAGCTCCCGAAGCCAGCTCCAGGTATCGCGTATGGTGAGCTCGCTGCCGAACACGGCGATATCAATGTCAGAGCCTTCGCGCCAGGTGCCTTTTGCACGCGAGCCAAAGAGTACAGCTGCCTCTACGCGCGAGTCCGCACACAGAACATCGCGAATCTTCGAAAGAACGTTTGAGGGGA
>SKXQ01000081.1 GCA_007128315.1 Spirochaetaceae bacterium
CATGAGTTGTATGCGTTTCAGAAAATCAGGGGCGAGGCGCACAACGCCGAAGCTGATCTCCTCGATACCGTCGGACGGAAGTCTTCTGAAGACCTCCCGGACGAACTCGGAGTACATCCGTTTCCAGTCAGACGTTCTTACGATGGGATCTATGCACAGACGTACGCGCCAGCCTGCGCGGATCGCTTCTCGTGCGGCGAGGAGCCGTCCGTGAAGCGGGGCACAGCCGCGCTCATACCTGCGGGCAATGTGATCGGGCGAGAGACTGAAGCTGAGGACCGTGTTCAGGGGTTTCCCGAGATGCCTGATCACTCTGAAGAGATCGCTCTTTGTCCTGATTTCTATCGTAAGATTATTACTCGTCTCCGCGAAGCGGATCCAGCGTTCGCATATAGGCAGAAGCGGTTCGAGGGCAAGAAGGTCTGTAAGGTAGCTGATACTCAGGAATATGGGCTCGACAGAAGCTGTTCGGGATGCCGCAGCCATAAAGTCCTCGGTATTCACGTATACGACAAGATTGCCTGAGTTATGCATACCCTGAAGAAAGCAGTAATCGCAGTTATACACACAGTTCCGGACGGGAGCATTGTAGTACAGAGGAAGACGAGCTCCCCAGCTTGCAACGCGGGATTTTCCGTCGTACAGCAGATTCTCTTTCTCAACCGCGAGTATCAGAGCCGGTGCGTGTTTCTGAGTCTGAAAATGCTGACCGGGTCGGTTAAATATGTCCTTGTAATGTCCGATTACCTGCACCGGGACGTTGGGGAGACGGTTCATGATGCGCTTGGTGTCGGGGTACTCAAGCGCTTCCCGTTCCACGTATACACGCCCGACGGCAGGCAATACCGAACTGGTCTCTGTATCAGTATGCGGCAAGGTCTGCCTCCAGAACCCGGAGTATTGCCGCCACGTTGCACCGCGAATCTTCGGCCGACGGTGATCCCGAGCCGGTGATAACATCCATGATATCGTTCACCGGGACAGAACCTGTCCGTATACGGCGGGCGAGCGCTGCTTTCTGTACCGACCGTTCGTCGTTCCGGTGCAGACATGCAGCCCGGCAGACGGTCGTCACAGCCGTATACTCATCGGGTGTCAGCAGTACTTCCGGTGTGCACGTCTCGGAAAGACGGTCGAGGTAGTCCCGATAGAGTGCGAATGCGTTCATTGCCTCACGCCGAAAACCTGTGTAGCCGGACGACTGTTTTGAACCGGTACACGGAGGAACGGCGAGAATTGAGACTCCATGCGGTGGCACATAGGCCTGTACGGTCTGTACAAAGGCTTCGGCGAGCCGGTTGTCCACGCACCGTTCGGAAAGGGAATGAGCGAGCAGAATGTCCGGGTAGTATGGACTGCGGTGCCCATCGCGGTTTACTGCGTTCGCGATAGCGATCGTTTCCGTGTCAGGGACTTCGACAACCAGGACAGCCTGCCGGCGACAGGCAGGTACGACATCTCCCGCACGGTACATGGCACCCATGGTAAAGGCGGTGCGTATCATTAGCTCGTCCGGTTCCGGAGTAATCATGATCTGATTGTCGGCCCTGTACTGTTGCAGGCCTTCATGGCTGTCGGCAAGTTTCAGGCCGAACGCTCGTGCGGCTATGCGATTGTACGCGTGAGCCATCTGGACAATGAGCCGCCGAGTCGACGCGGACACAGTCAAACGGCCTGTTGTACGACGTCCGTGAGGTGCGCGGGCGCTCTGAGATCACTGTCGAGGTCGGGACTTGATGGCGTCGGCAGCCGCTCGATCCGGACGGGAAGGAACTGATTATGAAGCTCCACTGATCTCATTTCGACCGGAACCGGGACCGCGACGGGAATGTAGTGCCCGGTGTATCCGCAGGCGAAACCATCGTGCACACGTTCCACAAGCAGTCGTTGTGTTCTCCCTTCCATCTGCCTTCTGTACTGAAGCTTTCCGGCATAACTCAACTCCCTGATCGCGGCAGCACGATGCTTTTTCTCCTGCTCGGATACCTGATCCGGCATGCGTTCCGCCCGTGTTCCCTGACGTCGAGAATAGGGAAATGTATGGACATGACTGAATCCGATCGAGCGAATCATGTCGCAGCTCGCGTGAAAATCCTCGTCGGTCTCGCCCGGAAAGCCGACGATGCAGTCCGTGGTCAGATTGAAGTCCGGGTATTTTTCACGCAGGGTTTCGGCGATTCGCCGGTACTCGGAGGCCGTATACTGTCTGCGCATCTGAAGCAGAATGCGTTCGCTCCCGCTCTGCAGACAAAGGTGCAGATGTGGTGCCATTTTAGGATGCTCGAAAAGATCAAGGAAGTGGCTGTTAATGCGGTCGGGCTCAAGGCTGGAAATGCGAAGCCGAAAATCGCCGTCGACGTCCAGCATCTGTTCGACGAGGCCGCTAAAACCTGTTTTCTCGTCTGCATACCGGCTGATATTTACTCCGGTGAGTACGATTTCGCGGTAGCCTTTATCTACGAGTGAACGGAGTTCGTCGAGAATCGCGTCCTGCGGGCGACTGATCGCGCGGCCGCGGACGCTCGGTATAATGCAGAAGCTGCAGAAGTTATCGCAGCCATCCTGGATTTTTATCATTGCCCTGGTATGAAACAGTTGCGACTGCATGCCGTAGTTGAAGACGCCTCTCGGGAGTTCATCCGGTCCGAGCGTTTCGCCGTTCATTCTGGCGTCTACGAGCTCGAAGATTGACTGTTTTGCGTCGTTGGGAACGGCAATGACGCGCGTGTCGTTGCTGATCGTGTCCCAAGCACTCTCCACGTAACATCCCGTAACGACGACGATGGCCTCCTCAGACGGGAAGCCCTGTGTCAGCCCGGGCACGTGTCCGGCAGCTGATGCTCCGTTTGCGATAACGGGCAGCACACGTTCTTTCAGGCGTACTGCCCTGTGTATGGCGTTGCGGCTCTTCCGGTCGCCCTTGTTGGTCACCGTACAGGTATTGATAACGTAACAGTCTGCTGGATCCGTCGGAGCTACAATGCGATATCCATTATCCCGAAAACGGGCCGCGAGCGCGTCGGTCTCGTACTGATTCAGTTTGCAGCCGAGTGTCTGGAAGGCTATCGTTCTCTGCACGCCGTTTCTCCCCTCGGTCATCAGGATGCCAGGTTGACGACACGTTCGGGGGCTACGATGGTCCCCTCAAGACTCAGTTCGCGGCAGCTGGTGATTTCGAGATACACGAATGATCCGATGAGGCTTTCGTCGCCCGACGAAAAACGCACGGTCAGTTTTCCTTCCGTCCGGCCGGAGAGATACCCTGCTTTCCTGTCTTTCCCATCGACGAGAACGCGAACAACCGTCCCGATCAGGCTTTTGTTGTACGCGTAGCTGCTCTTTTTCAACTCTTCCTGTAACAGATGCATCCGGCGTTTCTTCTCATCAACGGAAATATCATCGTCCCAGCGTGCGCTCGCGGCGCCGGGACGCGGACTGTACATGGCAATGAAGGCCATATTGTACTGAAACTCTTCCATTATTTTCCGCGTGTTCTCGAACTGTTCGCCGGTTTCGCCGGTAAATCCGACAATAATGTCCGTAAAGAGCGTCGCCTGTGGAATCGTTGAGCGGATCTTTTCTACGATTTTTCTGTACCTGGCTACGCCATGGTTGCGATTCATGCGGATCAGTACCTTATCGTCGCCGCTTTGGACCGGCAGGTGTATCATTTTTGCGAGAACCGGGTACGCTGCGATCGTATCTATTACCTCATCGGTCATATCTCGCGGATGAGGACTGGTGAAATACGTCCAGAAATCGGCGCCCGTTTCGATTCCTATCTCTCCTATGCCGCGCAGGAGATCAGCAAAACTGATTTCTTCCCCCTTACGGTCCAGTCCGTAGCTGTTTACGTTCTGTCCGAGGAGGGTAATGCTTCGATATCCTTTTGATACCAGCTCTCTAACCTCGGAAAAAATGTCTTCGCTGCTGCGACTGACCTCGCGTCCTCGTGTATAGGGTACTGCGCAAAAGGTACAGAACTTGTCGCAGCCGTTCTGTATAGGAATGTACGCTTCGAAACTACTCTGGTAGCTTGGACCGATATGCCAGTACGAGGTGTCACGATCGTCAGTGGGTCTCGGTGCCGTCAGAGCCTTTCCCTTGCCCCCACGACTTTGCTTGAGCGCAGCAACTGACAGTACGGGAGCGGCAGTTGTCGATGGATCAGATGTTCCGCTCTTCCGGGACTCCTGCTTCTGTTGTTCTTCGACCGAACGCGCGGCAATGGATGCCGGATCGTATTCGGGATTCCGGGCGATGCCCGATACGGGGGTGACGACGCCGTACTGGCGAATCATGTCCGGCAGCTGAGGGAGATCGTTGATTGAAAAGAGCAGATCGAAGCGGTCGAGAAACTTTTCCCTGTCTGCTGGGAGGATGCAGCCGCTGACAAAGGTCAGAAGATTGCGTTCGTTCTTCTGGCGGTTCCACTTCTCGATCTTGGAATACACTTTATCGATCGCTTTCTGTCTGACAGAACAGGCTACGATTCCCAGAAGGTCAGCGTCCTCTTCGGATTCACCGGCCGTGTACCCGAGGGATTCTATGACGGTTCGTATCCGTTCACCGTCACTCTGGTTCATCTGACATCCGAGCTGAATGAGAAAATATTTCATGTTCTGTGCTCCTGTGGCTGCGTGCGGTTCCGACCTAAAAATATACTTCGGCGAAGAGGTTCTCTGCTGGCACACCCTGATCAGTAAGAATATCGAACGCCTCGTAGATCATGTCACAGTTTCCGCAGAGGTAGCATTTTGTTTCCGGTCTGACCGGATTCTGCCGGATAAAATCGGTCACGCGGCCGTTGAAGTGAGGAGATGACTCCCTGCTTATACACGGCGTGTATCGATCGGTCGGAAATACGGCGCTCTCATAACACTCTTCGGATGTCCGCACTCCGTGGAGAATGGTATACCGGAGGTCGGGGTAGCTC
>SKXQ01000165.1 GCA_007128315.1 Spirochaetaceae bacterium
GGCAGAGCGCGAAGGCCCGAAGCGCCTCCGGTGTGAGCGGGAAGCAGCACGCAACGCTGCGCGCGCTCATGGGAGGCAGACGTACCATAGGCGAACTCGCCAGTCTGCTGTTCGTCGGCGAGAGTGCTACTTCGGAGCTTGTCGCGAAGCTTGAGCAGGCCGGATACGTGGAACGCGTCAGATCCGAGACGGACAACCGCGTCGTGCACGTTTCCATTACAGAAGCGGGGACCGAGGCGGCGGAATCGATTCCGCTTTCGGGCTTGCCGCTGTTGCGGGAGCGGCTTCAATCGCTCCCGCCGGATGAGCTCAATTCAATCTCACAGACCTTCCGCAACATCCTTGCGCTTCTTGAGGTTGATCATGAATCCTGAAAAATCGCGATATCTGTTCCGGGCGCTCGGCTGTCTCAAACCATACCTGGTGATCGTTGTCTCAGCATACACGGCCGTATTTGCGGTAAACGCCATCAATATCTGGATGCCGCTCATCGTCCGTACCGTGGTCGACGACGGAATACGAGCCGGCGTACAGGCGCACATCCTTTCGGGTGTCGGTCTGCTCATGATCGCGGCGCTTGCCAAAGCACTCATGACGTACCTGATCGGTGTGTGGAGCGAGAACGCCTCGCAGGGGGTTGCCTACGACCTCCGCAACCGGTTTCATCAAAAACTGCACGAACTCTCGTTCAGCTTCCACGATGATGCGGAAACCGGGCAGCTCCTCGCGCGAAGCATACAGGATGTCGACCGCATCCGGTTTCTGACCGGACGCGCAGTACTGAACCTGGTGCAGCTTGGAACGCAGATCGTTGGCGTGACGATCGCGATGCTGATCATAGAATTTCGCCTGGCTCTACTGACCCTCACGGTAATTCCGATTCTCGTCGTCAGCGCGATACAGTTCGGCAGAACGGTAAGACCGCTGACCCTCACGCTTCGTGACCGCGAAGCTACGCTGACAGGAAAAGTGGAGCAGAATCTGCGCGCACAGCGCATCGTGAAGGCTTTCGGTCGAGAGCAGGCAGAGATCGATCGCTTTGACCGTGCAAACGAGTCCCTGCTCGAGACGCAGAAGACCGAAGCGAAGCTCCGGGCGCTCTTTCTTCCGTTCATGCAGTTTCTCGCCGGTACAGGGACGCTCCTCGTCCTCGTCGGAGGCGGACGCATGGTCGCTGCAGGAACGCTTTCTGTCGGAGTACTCGTTGCCTTCATGACCTATCTTGCACAGCTTCTGATACCGATACGTCGCTTCGGCTGGCTTTTGAGTGCGGTTGCACAGGCATCCGCGAGCGCGGAGCGCATCTTCGAGATCCTCGATCTTGAGTCGGAGGTGCAGGATACACCCGAGGCGGTCCCGCTCGGTGACGTTCACGGAGAGATTGTGTTTGACAACGTAAGCTTTTCCTACGCGAAGAGCCATCAGGTGCTCAAACGTCTGAGCGTTCGTGTCCAGGCTGGAGAGAAGCTTGCGGTGCTCGGCGGAACGGGCTCGGGGAAGTCATCCATCATCAACCTGATCCCCCGCTTTTACGATGCGACTGAGGGTCATGTCTATGTCGACGGACAGGACGTCCGCAGCGTCACCCTGCAGTCCCTGCGATCGAGCATCGGGATCGTGCTGCAGGAGACGGTGCTTTTCGCCGCAAGCATAGAGGAGAACATCGCGTTCGGACGACCAGATGCGTCGCACACGGACATCGTAGAAGCAGCGCAGGCCGCGCATATTCACGAGTTCATCCAGAGCTTACCGGATAGGTACGCGACTCGTGTCGGCGAAAAAGGGGTTACCCTCTCAGGCGGACAGAAACAGCGCATAGCCATTGCACGAGCCATCCTGAAAGACCCGAAAATCCTGATACTTGATGACGCAACATCCAGCGTAGACACCGAAACGGAACACCAGATTCAGGAGGCGATGGAAGGTCTCATGAAGGGACGAACATCAATCATTATCGCACAGCGCCTCAGCACGATCCGATCGGCAGACCAGGTCATTATTCTCGACCATGGTCGGGTTGCAGCGTGTGCACATCGCGGCGCAACCACGAGTCCTCATGAAGAACTCCTGCGCACGAGCGGTCTGTATGCGGAGATTGTAAAGGGACAGCTGCGCGATCGCAGCGAGGAGGCAGCAATATGATGGGCGGCGGAGGCGGAGGCGGACCACGCGGCATGCTTCAGGCAATGGGCGGACGCGAGGACGGAGCTATACAGAAAACAGTACTCCTGAGACTTCTCAGCTTCGTTCTACCGTACCGGAAGGAGCTCGCGTTTGCCCTCTTCTGCATGGTGATCGCGACCGGAGCAGGTCTTCTTGTCCCCTACCTTACCCGAATCATTATCGACGAACACATAGTCGCTGGAGATCTCAGCGGAATCACCCGCACAGGCATGGCGATAGGAGGTGCGCTCCTGGTCGCGTACGCCTCGGAAGCGTTGCAGATGTTTGTGCTCGCGGTACTCGGGCAGAAAGTACTGTTCAACCTCAGAGCGCGCCTGTTCGAGCACCTGCAACGCCTCTCGGTCGCGTACAACGACACACACATCGTCGGGGTTACCGTCTCCCGCGTCGTAAACGATGTATCGGTTATCAACAATCTGCTGAGCGAAGGCCTTGTGACGCTCATTGGTGACACGATTCTCCTTGCAGGCACCGTCGCGATCATGCTCAGCATGGACTGGCAGCTTGCGCTACTGACATTCAGCATTCTTCCTTTCATGGTCCTCGTTACCATCTGGTTCTCCAACCGCGCGAAGCCGGCCTTCCGGGAGACCCGGGAAAAGGTGGCGAACCTTGTCGGAACTCTGGCAGAGAACATCGGTGGTATGCGGGTGATACAGTCTTACGGTCAGGAAGGCGCCTCCAACAGTCAGTTCGAGGTAGACAACCGCGAGAACCGGAAAGCGCATGTCAGGGCCATGCGCCTGTCGTTCACCTTCCTGCCGGCAGTTGACGTGCTCGGGGTTGGAGCAACGGCTGTCGTGCTCGGTGCCGGCGGATACATGGCGCTCCAGGGCACAGTCTCCATCGGTATCATAGTTGCGTTCATGAGCTACGTGAGCAGGTTCTTCGTCCCTGTCCGCGAACTGAGCCAGCTTTTTACGACCCTGCAATCGGCCTCTGCCGGGGGCGAACGCGTCCTTGAACTCCTTGACGCGGAGCCTGCTGTCAGCGAGCGATCCGGAGCCCGAAGCCTGACCGGGGTCGAGGGCGGGATACAACTTGACCACGTCGGCTTCTCCTACGTGAGCAATGTCGAGGTTCTTCACGATGTCAGCCTGACCGTGGAGCCAGGTGAAACCATAGCCATTGTGGGGCCAACCGGAGCCGGCAAAAGCACGATCACCAACCTGGTGTGCCGCTTCTATGAAGTTTCGTCGGGGAAAGTCCTGGTGGATGGCACCGATGTCCGGGACATCAGTCTGGACAGCCTGCACCGTCACATGGGCTACGTAAGCCAGGATCCTATCCTGTTTCCCGTGAGCATCGCAGAGAACATTGCCCTCGGAGCAACGTCGGCAACCATAGCGCAGATCGAGGATGCTGCACGGAATGCCGAAGCCCACGGCTTCATTTCGCGGCTGGTGAACGGCTACGATACCGTCGTGACCGAGGGTGCATCAAACCTCTCGGTCGGCCAGCGGCAGCTTATCGCCATCGCCCGTGCCATGCTCGTTGACCCGCGTATCCTTATCATGGACGAGGCAACCTCAAGCGTCGACACGGTGACCGAGGCGCTTATCCAACGGGCGCTCGACCGCCTGCTTCACGACCGGACAGCCATCGTCATTGCACACCGCCTGACGACTATCAGGAATGCAGATCGTATTTTCGTGTTAGACCAGGGTCGGATCGTACAATCGGGCACTCACGCGGAACTTCTCTCAGCGGGGGGGTTGTACCGGGAACTCTACGAGCGACAGTTTATCGAGGCTCCACGCACCGAATCCGAATGAGTTCTGTGCACGAAGTCCGATTCGAGGTTACACTGTGACCGCAAAGGATATCGTATGGATCAGGGACGCGAAGTTTTTTTTCTCTACCCCCCGAGCGTGCTCGAAGAGCAGCTCCTGAATATCGTGGTTCAGGCGGAGTACGAAGTGTACCTGCTGAAGGACCATCAGAAGGCGCCCATACTCCTTGCCGATTATCCGAACTCTATCGTTTTTGTGAATATAGATGAACGCATACGTGGTGACTCCTGGATTGAATGGGTCGCACGGCTCATGGACGGCGAAGCGACACGATCGGTAAAAGTAGGCGTCCTGTCCTATAACGAGGACCCGGCACTCGCGCAGTATTACCTCATGGATCTGTCGGTCCCCTGCGGCTTCATTAAGCTCAAACTTGGTCTGAAAGAAAGCGCAAAGATCCTGCTGACCGTCCTTGAAGCCAACGAAGCGAGAGGCAAACGTCGATTCGTCCGTGCGACGGTACCTTCCAGCAGTACCGCGCGCTTCAACGTGCGGATGGCGGGAGAAGTCCACCGTGGTAATATCATAGACGTCAGTGTCGCCGGTATGGCCTTCACCTTCGAGGACCGGGTAGACCTCTCCGTCGGCGATACGGTGAGTGACGTACAGCTGAACCTTCGAGGACGGAACATCACGATTACGGGAAAAGTTGCGGGTACACGGAACGTCGAAGGAAGACAGATTTACGTTCTCATGTTCGACGAGACATCCGATGATCGAATCAGGCACAAGCTGCACGATTTTATACACTCGACGCTTCAGAGCGAGATGGACCGAAAACTTCAGAGCATAAAGGTCACACAATGACGCTCATATCAATAGAGACCGAACTGACGACTGCGTTCACCGATCTGATCCTCGCCTTCATGGCGGTCGCCGCGGTCGTGCGACTGCTGAAATCCCGAAGTGGTTACGCTGTCACGCAGAAAGCGAACATCTGGGCAGCAGCCTTTGCCTCGCTCTCGGTCGCGGGATTCCTGGGGTTCTGGGCTCACGGGTTTGAGATGTCGGAGAGCTTCAAGGCGATGCTCTGGCACCCGCTTTACCTCGGCCTTGGCCTGACAGTCGCGTTCTTTGCCGCCGCCGTGCTGGTGGATCTGCGTGGAAAGGCAGCCCCGGTCTGGTTAATCATCGTGTTCGCGGCGGTGGGCGTTGCGTTTTACGGCATCACCACGGTGATCCCGGGAAGCTTTCTGGTGTTTATCGCCTACGAGGCGGTGGCTATGCTCTTCGCTCTTGGGGTATATGCCTATCTCAGCCTGCGGGACCGTCGCCCGACCTTCTATCTCATGACGGCAGGTGTCGTCCTGAGTATAGCCGCCGCAGTTTTTCAGGCAATAGAGAGCGTCGGATTCACCCTGATCTGGGAGTTCGACAACAACGGCGTATTTCATCTTGTACAGATGGCTGGCATCGTTTTTCTGATGTGGGGACTCGAAACGGCGAAAAAACCAGAGTAATAAACGATGCCGGATTCCAGTTAATATCGTCAGGATTTCCGACGCTGTCTGACGCGTCGGCTCACAAAGAGGACCGGAAGCACCAGCATGGCCGCATACAAGGCCGTCGCAATCCAGAACTGTGCTGACCCTGCCTGAGCCAGACCATCGCCGAAAAACGCCATAACCAAGGTTGCGGGCCCATTCCCCAGGACAGAGGCCAGAAAGAAGTCCCGCTTTCTGATCCGCGAGACACCGGCAATGTGGTTCTGTACTTCGTAGGGAATCGTCGGAAGCAGTCGGAGATAGAAGAATACGACAAAGGAATGACGATTGAGCCGCGCGACGTGGGGCCCCACCCGCGAGCGACCTATTGCGTATTCGACCCAGGGACGTCCCATCCATCTGGAAACAGCAAAGGGAATCATACTGGCAAAGTTGGTCACGCTGTAGGTCAGGAGCGCACCAGGGACGGAGCCGAAGGCGAGCCCGGCAGCGACAGTCATAACCGACGTCGCGTAGGGAATGAAGGTCGCCGGGATGTAAAGCAGGATCCAGATAAACGGCGCCCGGCGACCAAATCCTAGAATGTATGAGCGGATCGCCATCGGATCGAACAGATCGAACCTCACGGCGGCGAGAACCGTGAACGCGAGGGCAGCGGCAAGACTTACACGGAGAATGAGCTTGTAAACGGGGCGTCGGCGAAATATTCGATTCATGGATGAGCTGAACATGCTACAGCGAGTCGGGGGTGCCCGTACAGGGCACAGGTCTTGACCCTGGTACGTGAATACAGTAGACAGCCTTCCTGTGAACATCTACATAATACGACATGGCGAATCCGAAGAAAACGCGGGAGCATCCACTTCCGACGATACGGCGCTGACTCTGCGGGGGCGTGAACAGGCCAGGCGAACCGGGCACTGGCTTTCGAACCTTGAGCTCCGTCCCCGGAGTCTGTTCGTGAGTCCTGCTCTTCGCACCATGGAAACCGCAGATCTCATACGAGAATCCCTTTCGGGTGACGCCACCGTGGACCCGGATCTCTGTGAGCACGGACTCCTGTATGAAAATGAGGGACTCAGCGGGACAGAAATAGAGAACCGTTTCGAGGCCTTCAATCTGCCGGCGAGTTTTCCGCGATCGCATGGATGGGCTCGCAATCGGGACGGAGAATCGAAAAGCGGCTTCGTTGAAAGGGTAATGCGGGTCATCGAACGATACGACAATGGGTTCCCACCGGGAAGCCCGCCCATTGCACTCGTGACTCACGCCCACTTCGGTGGCTACCTGCTCGGAACGATACTCGATATACCTGCCAGTCTTCTGTCAAAACGCCGTATTCGGCAACTGAACTGCGGTGTAACGCGGGTCGAATTCACGGATAGTTACCGGATCATTCACTTCATGAACGCAACAGCACATCTTGGCGATGCGATCGCCCTGGAGTAGCTACACCACGCGGCAACAGATTATTGGTATATACCAATATTGATAATGCCAATCAATGGACAAGTTTTTTATTGACAACCTGAGAACTCGTGTTACGTTTGCAGCACAAACCACGGGAAACCGTAAGGGAGGTGTGTTGTATATGACACATAAACATTGTTCGATGCGAGCGGTGGCAATCACACTCGCGCTTTTTCTGATAATTGTTCCGGGAGTTTTTGCAGGGGGCGGACAAGAGGCTGCCGAGGATCAGGTTACTATCCGAATTGGTGAGCATCCCGGTGCCCACGTCGGTCCAATGGAAGATTACTTCATACCGATGTATGAAGAAATGACCGGTATCAATATCGAAATGGAAGTCCTGCCTCCGGATCAGGTGTGGCAGCGTTTTCAGCTTGATGCGCCTGACGGCGGCTGGGACATCGGCTACCACTCACCAGGCTGGTTCGGCTATTTCTACGAGTATGTAGCAGACCTGACGCCACATATGGATCGTCATGATTTCGATCCATACGAACATTACCCGGAGCCTGTCATTAATTCGCACATGACCAACGAGCTGCTTCGCCCCGGCGAGATAATTGCGTTCGCGCGAAACCCGATGTCACCAATCATGGCGTACCGCCAGGACTGGTTCGAGCATCCCGATGAGCGCTCAGCATTTCAGGAAGAATACGGACGAGAACTGACAGTACCTGAGACATGGGACGAGCTCTATGAGGTCGCCGTATTCTTTACCCGCTCAGCGGGCGACACCGTTGCCGGCGAGACCCTGGAACAGGACCTGTACGGATACTCGGCTTCAGTCAGCGAGCCGGGCGGAATGGCGAGGGCCTTTCTGGCGGTGGTCTACTCCATGGGACTCGATGGATTCGATGATGACTTTCAGACCGACCTCGATGAGCCTCTGCTCCTTGAAGGGGTTGAGTTCTGGACTCGCCTGATTCGGGACACCTTTCCCGAAGACGCCCTGACCTGGAACTTTCTTGAGCATGTGGATTTCTTTGCCGAAGGACGGCTTGCAATGTCAGAGCTCTGGCCGGAAGCAGTGCTCACTGCCGAAAGCAGGAGCGCAGCCGGAAACGTAGGATACTCGACCCTTCCGGTATGGCCCGGCAATCGGAAAGACCTTCCCATCGGACGATCGTTCCTCGGTGGTGGTGGCGTACTCGTATTCGACACACCGAATCAGGAACACGCCTACGACTTCCTGCACTGGCTGCTGGTAGAAAACGCAGTTGAGTTCACCCTGCGAACAGCCATGTTTGCACTTGAGGAACAGTTCAGCAGCGACGAGGTTCTCGGATCACAGGACTTCTACGATGACTTCCTGCCCGTCTTCCTTGCACAGATGGAATATGCGTTCCCACGGCAGCCGATTGCGGAGTGGGGAGAAGTCATGTACACACCGGTCGGGCAGTTCGCCTCCGACGTATACTACGGTGTAGAATCCCCGGAAGCTGCCCAGCAACGCCTTGTGGACAATATGCTGAGCGTGTTCCGGCGCGAAGGATACATCGACTGATCACAGCCGCTAACTGTTTTCAGGGTCTTACTCGAGTTCACCCGGTTTCAGACCGGGTGAACTTATCTACGGAGGTCGCATATGTCGACACAACGTTACTTTCGTCCCTGGTCATTCATTTTACCAGGTGCACTCCTGGGGATCGTTACCCTGGGATATCCGGTGTATCGGGCAATCTTCTACAGCTTTCATGCGGTAACCATGCGTCGCCTGGGAGAACCGGTATTTATAGGGTTTGAGAACTTTACCCGTTTGTTCGGCGATCACCTGTTTGTTCGATCGATCGTCGTTACCATTAACTTTACGCTTGGTACAACTGTTTTCGCGGTGGTTTTTGGACTTCTGATCGCGAGCATCATGAGTACCCGTGGAATTCGCGGCACACTGAAAGCCCGGTTCTTCATGGCTTTCTACCTTGTCCCATTCGTCACGACGCAGGTCGTCACCGGAATTCTCGGTCGTTTGTACGTATGGCAGTCCTCGTACGGACTTGTGAATCATCTTTTGGACCGAGTCGGAATTTCGGGCCCGAGCTGGCTCACAAATCTGGACACCGCGCTGTTCGCGACCGTGTTTACCAACGGCTGGCGTATGACCCCGCTGGCGCTGCTCATATTCTACGCGGCTCTTGCCACGATACCCGATGAGCTTGTCGAGTCGGCCGAGGTCGATGGAGCGTCGACGTTCGCCCTCTGGTTCAGAATCAAATTTCCCATGATCCGTTTCCATCTGGGGTTTGTGTCGCTGATCATACTGACATCGGCATTTCGTGAGTTCGACGTCATTTACGGACTGACCGGTGGCGGTCCGGGTCGCAGCACCGAAGTCCTGAGCATCCTTGTGTACAGACTGGGAGTCGCACAGGGCAACATGGGTATGGCGAACGCCGTGTCGGTAACCATGCTCCTTGTCATATCGGTTATCACCATTATCGCGGTGAAAGCAGGGAAGCTCGGAAAAATGAGCGACTGAAGCGGGGAGATGATTCTATGAGTACTATCAACTATAAACTTCGAAAAAAGGTTTCACTTGGAACGCGCTACGCGATACTGCTTGGGTGGCTCTTGTTCTGCATAATGCCAATCATAATTCTCGTCATGGCGTCGCTGAAGCCGACGAGTCTGTTTCAGACGATTCCCCAGATTCTCTCGTTCTCGGGATTCACGCTTGAAAACTACACCCGTGCATTTCGCGGTGGAAATTTCATGCTGTATTTCAGAAACAGTATGATTATCTCTTTCTCGGCGCTTGTTGTCGTGCTGATTGTGTGCACGCCCATGGCATATGGTATTACCCGCCTGCCTTCAATGCGACAGCGGAACATTGTCGTGTTCTCCGTCCTGAGCACTCGTTTTCTTCCCTATGTCGTTCTTGCCATGCCGATGTTCATCCTTTTTCGCCAGATTGGTATCTCGGGAACGCTGAGCGGCGTGATTCTCGCACATCTGGCCATGCAAATGCCCATGATCGTCTGGCTCATGCTCGGGTTTTTCTCGGGCATTCCTATTGAGGTGGAGGAAGCAGCTGTCATCGATGGATGTTCACCATGGCAGACGTTCTGGCGTATAGCGCTACCCATGGTGTTACCAGGTCTGAACGCGGCAGCGATCCTGGCGCTTATCATCTCGTACAACGAGTTTCTATTCGCATTCTTCCTGGCCGGACGTGGTACACAGCCTCTGACGGTCGGGATCACCCGCTTTGTCGGAGGTGTTGATGTCGGAGCACAGTACGGCGTTGTTGCAGCCTACGGCAGCCTCATCATTCTTCCGATAATAATTTTCGCGCTCGTGGTGAACCGCTACATTGTCAGCGGTCTGACCCAGGGAGCTGTAAAAGGGTAACGATCATGTCAGATGGCCTGGTAGGAATCGATATAGGGACCTCGAGTGTCAAGGTTCTGGTAGTCCGGACAGACGGTTCGGTTCTTGCGCAGGCGTCCCGGTCGTACGAGACGTACAGCCCCGAAACGGGCTGGGCTGAGCAGAACCCGGATGAATGGCTTGCCGGTACACAGGACGCCGCCTCGGAGGCCCTTCTCAATGCACGTGAACGCGACCGACACCTTCGTGTTCGATCCGTCGGATTCACCGGACAGATGCATTCCTTTGTGCTCCTCGATGAACATGGATGCGTTCTTCGGCCCGCGATTACCTGGATGGACAGTCGAGCCCGTGATCTGGTCGGAGAGACCTCCTGCAGACTCGAAGAACACAATCTCTTCGGCCAACTGCAGAATGTACCGGCGCCGGGGCTGACGCTCCTGCCACTCCTGTGGCTAACCCGAAACGAGCCCGAAGTACTGGATCGGGCACACACCCTGCTTCTCGCCAAGGATTATCTGCGGTATCGCATGACCGGTCACCTGGCGACCGATACAACTGATGCGTCAGGCACCCTGTTAGTCGATATGCCGAAGCGCAAATGGATGAAAGGACTGTCCCGTGTGTTCGACCTGAATCTGGATATTCTGCCAGAGATTCGAGAGCCCTGGGCGCACACCGGCACGACCTCAGGTATGCCGGAAGACCTGCGTCTGATGGAAGGCGTTCCTGCAGCAACCGGGTGTGCGGATCAGCAGGCAGCAGCCCTCGCAAACGGTGTGCTCACACCGGGTATCGTGCAGATCATGCTTGGTACCGGAAGCCAGATCGCAACGCCTGTACCTGTGTGCCCTCGCGTCATGGACAGAACGCTGAACGTATTCTGCCATCATAAGGGGTGGCTGCTTCAGGGTAGCGTACAGAATGCGGGCTCGGCACTGAACTGGGTCCGGCGATTACTCGGATCAGAGTGGTCGGATTTTGAGGCGACAATTGCCTCGACAGATCCTGCTCCCGCCCCCTTCTTTGTGCCGTATCTTACCGGTGAGCGCACGCCGATCATGGACGCATCTGCAACTGGTGCATGGATCAACCTCCGTCAGTCGCACGGAAGAGCCGATTTGCTGTACGCCGGCATCGAAGGCGTTGTTTTCGGTATCGCTGATGCGCTTGACGCAATTACTGCCTCCGTCGGCACCTCCGGCTGGGATATCCGAATCGGTGGTGGTGGATCACGCTCTGACCACTACCTGTCGCTTCTCAGCGATGCAACAAACAGTGACCTTCACGTATTGCCGGAAAGCAATTCAACAGCCCTTGGAGCGGCGATTCTCGGTGGCGTTGCAGCGGGCGTTTTCACGGATCTTGAGGATGGCGTCGCACGCATGGCGATCGCGACAGACCGGGTAATCGAACCGGACAGCAGGCGACACCAGATGCTCGTTGAGCGCAGAATGCGATGGAAAGATCTGGGCGGTAGTCGGGCCTAAGACTTTACTATTGACGAGTCGCGAACCAGAAAATCAGCATTCGCAGAAACGGTAACGGCCGGTCGATCCGGGTGCTGAAGCCGGGACATCATGAGTTCGACAGCAATCTCGCCGAGCTCCGAACACGGCTGCCTGAATGTTGACAGGGGAATTCTCGCATACTCGGCGAATTTTACGTTATCAAAACCAATGACCCGAACATCGCCCGGGACGTTTTCCGGACGTTTCTGCAGGCTGTGCATAAGCGAGATTGCGGTCGCATCGTTTGCACAGACAAGGTTCTCTGCACCCGAATGCATAAGCCGATCTACGAAGTCCGGATCGTCGGGTTCACCAATGTGTATCCAGTTCGTAGGCATGCTGATGCCTCGCTCGGCGAGGGCGAGCCTGCACCCGTTAAGCCTGCTTTCCACAGTGTGCGCAGAGAACGGTCGATACACAAAATCCACGCGTATAGCACCCTGTTTCAGAAAATGTTCGGCTGCCCGGTACCCTGCCCTGATATTATCGACGCCGACCAGGTCGAATGGACTCCGCTCGGGATAGGGCAGATAGTCACTGTCGAGGAGCACGACGGGAACGCCCGTGGCGACCAGCCGCCTGACAATGCGCTCGTTCGTCTCACGACACTCCGGTACAAGTTCCAGTGGCACAAAAAACAGTCCGTCGATTTTCTGATCGAGGTACCGGACACAGGCTTCTTCAAAATGTTCCGCAGTACTCGCAGCTTTATGTGCAGTCGAGTCGCTCCAGAGCAGATGAAAGTTGTTATATCGCGACAGTTGTGCAATGCGGGCGCAGATCGGTTCGAAGATCTCCGTGACACCGAGCTTTGGTATGAGGAGCCCGAAGTAACGACTCTCGACTGCCGGTTCAGGATCGGAAATTTCAGCAACGTAACTTCCCGAGCCGGCGCGCCGGTCGATGATTCCCTCCTGTTGAAGACGACTCAATGCCTTCGCGACAGTAGGCCGGGAAACGCCATACAGATCGACAAGTTCACGCTCCGTCGGTAGTCGCTGACCGGGCATGAGATCGCCATTCTGTATGCGATCAAGGATGTCTGAATAAATCCTTCTGTGTTTTGCCTGTTCACCCGCGTAGATCATGCCTGTCCCGAGTATAGCACAAATGTGCATCAGGAAAATCGTCGCGAGGGGCTCGATTCGATATCTGTGGCACTTCGGTCTCGGTCACTGTCCCCCTTTCCCTGCTGTTCGGTGGGCTTATCGGAATTTCAGGAAAGGAGTATCTTCTGATTAATCGTGAACGATGGAAGGAGAATGCATGAAACTGAAATATGAGCGCGAGCTCATCGTAGAATTCGGAAAGAAACTACTGGAATCAGGTCTAACGAAAGGAACCGGTGGAAACCTGAGCCTGTACGATGCTGAAAGCGGTCTGTGCGCGATCTCACCGTCGGGCATTGACTATTACGAGGTACAGTCGCAGAACGTAGTCCTGATTGACCTCGAAGGTACGCAGGTCGAGGGAGAAGGAAAGCCCTCGAGCGAGATGAGTATGCATACCATATTCTATAAAAACCGGGATGACGTCAGGTCAGTTATTCACACCCATTCACCCTTCGCGACAACGCTCGCGTGCCTGAACTGGGACATGCCTGCTCATCATTACATTGTTGCACTGGCTGGCCCCGACGTCCGGTGCGCGCCGTACGAAACATTTGCCACGGAGGAACTCGCAAAAGCCGCGTTCGACTACGCAATTGACCGTAAGGCGGTCTTCCTCCAGAACCATGGGATGCTCGCGTGCGGAGGATCGGTAGAAGAAGCGTTCTACATAGCCGAAGAAATAGAGTTTACTGCGGAGGTCTACTGGCGCAGCCGTGTGGTTGGACAACCGACAGTTCTCGCAGGAGAAGAAGTCGTAAAACTGACACAGAAGTTTAAGGGATATGCCCCGTTGACCGATCGCAGAAGCCGATAGAGGATGGTGGTACAGGGAGACGGAGGTACAGTTGATCGTGAGAATAATCGACATTCAGGTAAAACCCGAAGCCACTGCCCGGTTTGAAGCAGAAACAAAACTGAATCACACAGGGTCTGTGGCTGAACCAGGCGTACTGCGTTTCGATGTGCTCAAGGACGATTCGGCGGCGGGCTCGTACGTGCTCTACGAGGTATATCAGAATGACGAAGCAGTCGCTGCTCACAAGCAGGCCGCGCACTACACACGATGGAACGACGCGGTATCCGGAATGATGGCAGCTCCCCGAACAAGCAGATCATTCGAAGCCGTAGCTCCGGTTGACCCGTCATCCTGGAAGAAAGGCTGACACCGGCCAACCCGGAGCACGCCTGGCGAGTCAGAAAGAGACAAGCCCCCATATGCCGAGGGGAAAAAGATAGAGGCTGAAGAGCCAGAGTTTACCGCCTCGAATAAGGCGAACCAGCAGCGAAAGCGATAGAAATCCAAAGACCAGGGACGCAAGGAATCCAAAGACCAGGGACGCCGGTGAAACAACGGCTCCGAGGTCGCCAAAATGCCGCAACTCGAGTACAAGCGCTCCGAGAATCGCGGGGACAGACAGCAGAAATGAGAACTCACCCGCTTTTTCGCGTGATATACCGCTTGCAAGTGACGCAAAAATAGTACTTCCCGATCTGGAAACCCCGGGAATAACGGATACGCCCTGCATCGCACCGACGATTAACGCGTGTTTCGTGCCGATCGTCGAGTAATCCACCGTACCACCGACGAAGTGAGATGCAACCAGTAACACGGCGGTAAAAAGGAATGCTCCGGCCACTATTCGAGGATACAGGTAAAGATCCAACTGCCGTATCGTGAGTCCGATCACAACAGTTATGACGGTGGCAATAATGACCAGCACGGACAGACGCAGATCGTCGGTGTCCTCAGCCGTATTTTTCCGGCGCAACCAGCGAAAAACTGCTGTGAGCATCTTCCTGATGCGCTCGCGAAAAAACACGACAACCACGATCAGAGTCGCGATATGAAGGATTACATCGTACAGGAGCGGTATTTCGCCTATACCCATAATGGTTCGTGCCACAACGAGATGGCCTGAGCTGCTGATCGGTATGAATTCACTGATGCCCTGCAAAATGCCCAGGGCGATAGACTGCCAGAAGTTCATCTAAGCTCCCATGCGGAAGCCGGAATATCATTCCTCGGGAAGAAACCGATATACGCTTCCTGTGATTTACGCGTCCTGATAGACACGAGCAAGGGTGCCAATATACAGGACGATCGAAAGCACGATCAACAGCCAAAACTGAGGGTTTATGGACTCGAACACAATATGCGCAGCGATCCCCCCGCCAAAGTACGAGGCTGCGAGCAGCGCGCCTATAACGCGGGTAGGTCGCCAGATCAGAAGCCCCGCAATAACAAGTTTCAGAACTCCAAAGAGCACCGTGTAATGACTGATCCCCCACTCTACCAACAGTGGATCAAGCGTACCAAAGAACGTTCCTATCCCGGAGAGAACAGTCAAAACTCCCAGGGTAAAGAGCGTATTTGCCCCGATCTTCTCCAGATTCATTGTTTTAAGACTCATGCGCGTCTCCTCGTATGGAATTATCCGGGAAGTGTATCATTATTATCACGGCCTTGCACCAGCTGATCGTGCAGGGTTTTCTGCAGCGCACTCATATGCGGCACGTAGCTCAGGCCTTCGTGTATCAGGTCGTCCCGGAAAGGATCCGGCATACGGCCTCCGAACATTATCCGAGTACCGTCGCTTATGAGCGCAGCTACACGGATAATTTCATCACGCAGCGCGACATCGTATATAGATGTTACGACGACCAGGACAACAGCCTCAGCGCCTGTGGCCAGCAGGGCGGCGGCGATCTGCTCCGATGGCGCTGAGCCGACCAGAACAGGCGCCCATCCGGCCGCATCAGCATGGATGGCCGAACCGATCAGGCCCAGATCGTGAACGTCGGGCCCAGGTACGGCGACAAGCAGCTTTGGTCGGTTCTTTAACCGGTCGGCAGGCGGGATGAATGATGCGAGCACGCGAAAAAGGTGCAGGTGAAGCCATGACTCGTGTATCTTCTGAAGTCCGCCCTGCCTGACCGCTGCGGAGACAAAATCCTCGAAGGGGAACACGAAGCCGTCGACAAGCCCCTGACGACCATGTGTCATTACTGCATCGTGTATAAGCTCATGAAGATAGCTCTCATCGAACTCTCGGGTCGCCTCAATCAAGTCATCCCGGAGCAGTCCCGATATCGATAAGTCAGAAATACGGTCGCCTGCGGGCGTCCGTTCGTCAGGATCAGGCGGGTTGTCCCCACGTAAACTGCAGTAGAGCTTCTCCAGCTCGGCCGGATTTACGTCAATAACATCTCCGATCCGATACCCGCGAGAAAGCAGGTATGAGCAGATGAGCAAGTGTTGCAATAGCGAATCCGAGTACTGCCGTCTCCCGTGCGCATCCCGCGTCGGACGAACCGATGCATATCTGCGCTCCCAGGCACGGAGCGTGGCCGGCGAGATACCTGTTCTTCGGGAGACTACCTGTATTGGATACATTGCACGTTCCTGAACTATACCGTAGCACACTCACGTGTACAACAGCAGATTAAACGCATTTTTTGTACAGTCTGTGTACAGTATAGAATATTTTTTGTTTGACAATAACTGTAAGCAGTCCTATGTTTAGTCTGCTTTCGTCTAATACACTACATAACCGTGGCACTGCCACAAGGGGGATACTACATGAATGCACAGGCATACTCACTCTCAGTTGAAGCATACGAGGTCGTAAACCACGTACTGACACTCGGATACGCGGCAATGGCTGCTTCCTTGCTGTATTTCATACTCACAAAGAACGGGAACATGCCCA
>SKXQ01000112.1 GCA_007128315.1 Spirochaetaceae bacterium
GCATCCGTTGCCTCCTGCATGGGTACAATCCCCCGGGTCCGCTCGCATCCGCGTAGCTCCACACCCGAAAGCGCGTCAACGATCCCGGGGAGCATGGACGTCGCATCGGCGTGGACAAGCAAGGTTTCAACCGCGTTACACACCGCCGGATATTGCATCTTCGAGTCTCGCACCACCGCCGCGGCCATGCTCGGGTCTGCGTCCGGGTGCACATATACGTGACAGATTCCGTCTGCGTGGCCGAGGACCGGGATACGGGTGTGCTCCTGTATGTAGCGCACGAGCTCATTCGATCCCCGCGGAATCATGAGGTCTATGTCGTGGTCGAGGGCAAGGACAGCCGAAATATCTTCGCGGGTCTCGACAAGCTGCAGAGCCCCGGAGAGCGACGCATCCACGGCCGTTACGGCTTCTACGAACAGCCCGTGCAGAACCCGGTTTGACTCTCGCGCCTCGCTTCCGCCCTTCAGAATGACGGCGTTACCGCTCTTTATTCCGAGGGAAGCGATCTGCACCAGCGCGTCCGGCCTCGACTCGAAAATCACGCCGACGACACCAATGGGTACGCGTACCCGCGAGAGCACCAGTCCGGTATCGAGCTCGCGCCTGACTTCTTCGAACCCGAGGGGGTCGGGAAGTTCTGCCACGCTTTCAAGGCTCTCGATCATGACCCCGAGCTTGCGTTCCGACAGGACAAGCCGCTTGTAGAGCGACTGTCCGAGCCCTGCTTCGGCGGCCCGCGCGGTGTCTACCGCATTCGCCTCGAGTATCTCTGCCTGCCGTTCTGAAAGCAGCGCGGCCATCGCGCGAATGCAGGCGTTTCGCGTTTCTTCGCTCGCCACCGCCATGCGGTACGCCGCCTGCCTGGCGTTCTTTACCTGGTCCTGTACACTCATGCTCCCAGCTCCCTGCTGCGCGCTATGGTCGTGTCGACTGTCTGTTGAATAATCGATTCATAGGTTGATGATTCCAGCACCGCCCGCCCCGCGACCGTCGTTCCGTTCGGGGAGCTGACCATTTTTACAAGTTCCTCGGGCGTAAGTCCCTTCTCCGCGAGCAGCCGTGCCGTCCCCGAAAAGGTTGCGAGCACCAGCGCGGAGGCGTCCGCCTCGGTGAGTCCGTTCGCGACGCCCGCTTTCGTGAATGCTTCGATTAACCGTGCGACGAACGCGGGGCCTGATCCGGATATCCCGGTGACCGTATCGAGCAGATCTTCGCTCACTTCTATCGCGACGCCTGCGCTTGAGAGCAGGCGGCCTATCGCCTGCATGTCCTCGGGTGTCGCGCGGCTTCCTGCTGCGTATCCGGCAGCCATTTCCCCGACGAGCCCGGGCGTGTTCGGCATGACGCGTACGACCCGCGCCTTCGTAAGGACCGCCTCGATGGTGCTGATACGCGTTCCCGCGGCGATGCTTACGACGAGGCACGTAGCCTCTGCGAGCTCCGGCAGCACCGACGGCAGGATTTGCGGCTTTACTGCGAGAAAAAGGATGTCCGCGCGTTCGGCAACCTCGGCGTTCGAGACAGCGGGCTCCGCGCGGTCGGCTCCTGACGCTGTGGCGAAACGCGCGATCTGCTCGCTGCTCACGTCTGATGCGACAAAACGAAGATCAGGATCTGCGGATGCGAAGGCTCCCGCGAGGGCCCGCGCCATATTTCCAGCACCGATAAAACCTATAGTCATGACGCCGATTCTTGCGGCAGGTGGGGCAGGGTGTCAACTCGGGTTCTGCTGAAGCCACGCCTGCAGGAACTCCCGGATCACGCGTCGCTGCCCGTCAGCGAACTCGAGTGGATCTGCGCTCCCGAGATAGCCTATCCACTGCATGACCGGGCGGTACATATACAGGGTGCTGAACTGCGCATGGGTTATCCCGGCTATCTGCCTGAGTTCGACGGGGACGGAGGCCACGTTCGCGGAAGCCCCGTCCGCGCCGAGCCTGGCCGCTTGCTCCACGAAGGGTACAAGGTAGCCGTCGTTCGTGCCACCTTCCCACTGCTCGCTTCGCAGGAACAGACTCGGCACCGTATAGTGGTCTGCTTCAAGCCGCTCGCGCCCGAGCGGTTCCACCCACGCGTCGAGCCCGACAAGCGCCCGTGCGGAAACCGCATCGTCTCCAAGGACCAGATCCACCATCGCGCCGCCGCCGGTCGAGTGGCCCACGAGGCCTGTACGGTCGAAGTCGATGCGATCACCGATGCCAGGGATATCGGGCAGAGTGGCAAGCAGAAACCGGTTGTCCGCAGCGAAGGTGGTTACCAGGCGGTTTGCGTAGTCCAGGAAATCCGGAGTCTCGGCGCGGGAGGGCAGGATCCGCGCACTCGCCTGAATAATCGTCCCGTCGTCAAATCGCACCGCCGCCGCACCGTAGGTATGCTCGGCTGCCACTACCACAAAACCGTGGCTCGCGAGGTCTTCCGCAACGTCCGTGTGAAGCCCGCGGTAGCCGGTCCAGCCGTGGGAAATGAGCACTAGCGGGAAGCCATCATCATCAGCCTGGAGAATGGGTGCTCCCTCGTAGCTGTTGGAGCGCATAAACACCGTGTGATCCCAGATAAAGCGCGGAAAGCCGTTCGCCTCGACAATCGAACGTATATGGGCTCGACCGTCGGGCATCCAGGCCTGCCTGCGACCGCTGGCGTCTTCGGTGGGATACCATATCTGCGCACGAATCCGGCGCTGGCCCGGATCGTCTGCGAGCGAGTAGGACTCGATGCGGGAGTCATCGGTCAGATCCAGGCTGATGGTTCCAACCCGGTGCGGGCCGGTTGGCTCTGGCAAGTGGCGGATCGGCATCGCGATGCCCCACAGCGCCACGACAGCAATTACCATAAGGCCGCCCGGCACAGCAACCGACCAGAGAAGGACTCGTTTACGCTTTGTCATACAGATCCTGAAGCGTACGCGACAGGAGTGCCGGCTGCAAGGGTCGTGCCATAACATCCGCACCGATGATACACTCTCCGGGTTTCCTGCCGAAGCATTACCAGCAGAACAAAAGGTGTTTTCATGGCTGATGAGTTAATCGATGTGGTTGATGAGAACAACCAGTTACTCGGGATTACCGAATACAAAAGCGTTGCTCACAAAAAAGGTCTGTGGCATAGATCGGCCCACGTCTGGGTCTACAACACCCGCAGCGAAATTCTGCTTCAACTACGGGCAACGGATAAAGAGTTGTATCCTGATCTGTGGGATATCTCGGTTGCGGGGCATGTAGGAGCAGGCGAGGATGCGGTAACCGCAGCGCTTCGAGAAGCCGAAGAAGAAATAAGTTTACCGATACGGGAAGCTGATCTGAAATTCTGGACGATACGAAAAGCAGCGAAAACCGTTGGAGAACTGAAGGACAACGAGTTCTCCTACGTATACTTCCATGAGTACGACGGAGACGTTGACCATCTGTCGGTGCAGGAAGAAGAGGTCCAGAGCGTGCGATTTACTCCGATGGTAGAAATCGAACAAGCGGTATCGATCGGTGAAGGGAACTATGTCCCGCACGGAATCTACTGGTCTGAGGTCCTGGACGTCATCCGGTATCTAGGATACGGCACTGTGTCTCACTGATTCCGCCTTCCGCCACGCGCGCGGCGACACGCCGGCGGCCTGCCTGAACACGCGCGAAAAGTAGAGCGGGTCGGAGTAGCCCACGCGCGCGGCGACTTCGCCGATACGGAGTGATGTTTCCCGCAGCAGCCGCTTCGCCCATTCGATGCGGACCCGTTCGTGATAGCGCTGTATCGTCGTTCCGAGAAGCGGCCGGGCGTTCCTGCAGAGCGTCGGGACCGATACCGAGAAGTGCTCGGCAATCAAGCCAAGATCAGTCGGGTCGGAGACGAGCTCATGCAGGTACGAGGCGAGGGACGAAGCCGACAGCGAGTTGCTCTGTGCAGGGTTCGAAGGTCCGAGAAGCACCAGGGCCTCGGCGAGCGCGACCTCTCTTGTGCCCATGCACAGCGAGAGCGTTCCGGTGTGCGCGGTCCCCATGCGCCGGATGCAGTCGGCGACTGCCTGCGCGTGGGGCGAGGCGAAGAACCGGCAGCCCGTGCGGGCGATGATCTGTCGGGCGCGGTGTGTCGCGTATGTACCCCGGAAGCGGCAGTAGTAGTGGCGATACGGGTCGTCGCGGTCTGCGAGAAGAATACCCGGGTCGTCCGGTGGCACGATGCCGATCATGTCAGCACCGACTGCGATAGTCCCTTCAGAGTTCCGGTACTGTCCGCGGCCGCAGAGGAAGGCTGTCAGCATAATGTCGCCGTCCTTCGTCCCCGGCGTCGAGTGAAGTCTGACACGATCCACGAGCCCGTGCGTGCGAACGAGAAACGGTTCGTCTGTGTCTTCTGAGGTGATCAGATTATGCATGTTTTTGACTCATAGTTCCATTGTGATCGCACAGGTAGAGGATATCATCTATATCCATGAAACAGAATACGAACTCGAAAGGTCCAAAAATCGTCGTAATTGGCGCAGGAAGCTATTTCTTTGGCCGTGCGGTGATCTGGAACATGGTCAACAGCCCCGTGCTCAATACCGGGACGCTGGCGCTCGTCGACACGAACGAGACGACGCTCAAGACAATGGCCACGCTCGCGAGGCGCGCAGTTGCACACGCTGGCGTATCGGTCACGATCGAGGCGTCGACTGATCGCACCGAGGTGCTCAAGGACGCGGATTTCGTTGTGCTCGCCTTCAGCGACCGCAACGCCCATTACCGTGGTCTCGACTGCTCGATTGCCGAAAAGTACGGTGTTCGCATGTGTAGCGGCGACACCATTGGCCCCGGCGGCATCTTCCGGGCCC
>SKXQ01000070.1 GCA_007128315.1 Spirochaetaceae bacterium
GGTCCGCACCACCTCGCGGATACGGGCCTGAATCTCGGTGAGCGGGAAATCGGCGGGGATCTCGGCAATCGTTTCGATGCCGCCAGCGCGCAGCGCGTCGCGGCGGCGCTGGCTCAGGCGGTACAAGCCGGTGATGGGGTGCGCCGGCCACGCCAGCCCGGCGCTGCAGTGGGCAAAGTAGGGGCAGTCGTAAGGGCGGAAGCAGTGGTCGCCGACCTCGACGGCCGGTGGTTCCGGTTGGGCCAGCACCCCTTGCAGTCGTTCGACCTCGGTGGCGACCCAGTCGAGCTGGTCCCGGCAGCGTTCCGACGCCTCGTGGAATCTGAACAGTTGATCCAGGTCGTGGTCCCCGCCCGGATAGGCGTAAGCCCGGTCCAGCACCAGAATGCCGGCCTGGCGGACCGGAAGCCCAAGTTCGTGCAAGACCCAGTACTGGAAGGAGCTGGAGTGAGATATTCAGCCCTTGGTATCTTCGCCTTCATCCTCGTCACTAATGCGATCAATTACCGCATTGCGGCCTGGGTAAATGGCTCGGGCCCGTGGTGCCACCGCCTGATATTGACTATGCAGCTAGTCCGAATGGCGCAGCTCGAAGGCAAAGTGTGACTGTCCTATTGCCGGCTGCGATAACGGCTTCAGAGGTGACTCGCTGCGTTTCTTCCAGGTAAGAGAAGAGCTCAGCAGGGACTGGGTAGAAAAGCGTCGCCCTCACAGAGATTGTGGCATCAACTGTCGCAGCATAAGCGAGAACTTGGTGAATGTCGGCGCGCATTGATTCACGAACGTTTTCTTGTTGAGCGGACCAATGTAAGCCGTCCAGATTGGCGAAGTGGGATTTGTACTTGGCATCGACGATTTCGATCTCGTTGGGCCGCTGAATCACGAAGTCGGGGATAAGGTGGCCAAGTGCCCGCATCCCGTTGCTGGTCCACGGTATTGGAACGGTCGTCTCCCGTTTTCGACCAACGCGCAATTGCCCGCCTGTGCGCGTGGCCTGCTCGCGGACAAGATGCTCTACGTAGCGTTCCCAGAGTTGATCAAGCGGCAAAGCCCAGGCAAGCCCATCCGAGCTCCGGCCTCCACCGAGACCGCGCTCGTCAACGATCCAGCCCATGGCCTGCAGGCCGTCGCGCAGGAAATCAGAGGTCATAGGTCCGCCAAGATCCAGTTGAAGCTCACGCCTTCGGGGTTGGCGTGAGGTAACGTCGCTGACCAGACTAAGAAGCTGCTTGATTTGCGCAATCAGACCTCGGGAGAGCAAGTCAGCACTTCCGGTTGTGACAAGGTCGCCGCGCACCCTTTCTAGGGTCCAGCGTATAGCTTGACGAATTCGATCATCATGTTCTAGTTCACTAAATCGGCATGGCAGCTGGTGCCAAGAGCCTCTGGTGAGCTGCGATTGAATGTAGCGGTTCCACACAATCTGGCCTCGTGGACGGCTCCGAGTCTCGCAGCGCTCACGATAGCCCCGACGAAGGTGCGTTAGCATATCTGCCACTCGACGCAATACAGGTCCTGCAATCACCCAGGGGGGAATTTCACGACCGCTTCCAGGGACTAAGGGAAGGGAAAGGAATTCTGGGCCGCTCCCCCAGCCGGTAGCGCTGAGCACCCTTCCCACACCGGTCCATCCGAAGCGAGGTCTGATGATCACGCCGCCGGCAACTTGTCCCGTGACGGCTGATCGCAGCGGAATGGCGCCGGCTTTCATGCCGGGCTTGAGGTCAAGTCGGACTCCATCACGGCCGGCGACGACCTGAGGTTGGATGTCTAGGGTTTCAAGGACTGGCCGGTTGCGACTTAAGAAACCGTCCAGGAAAGCACCCCAGCCTGGTTGGCGAGATGCGGCAATATAGGCCGTGGAGTCCAGCGTCAAGGGTGGGCCGTTGTCGACGCCATGGACGAGAGCCTGCGCGACTGGAACTTTGCCAACATGAACATCTTGACGGCGCAGTCGTATCTGGCGCCGGCGTTTTGAGTTCTGTGCCCTATGCCCCACAGCCATGCCTAGTTTCCGCCGATTAAGGCAGCCACATCGGCGATTTGGTTACGAACTGCATATAGCGAGCCGGTGGCTGGTCCTAAGTAGCCCTCGTTGATGTAGTCGTCAATCAAAGGCAGCAGTTCATGATTGAGGCGAGAGCGCAATGCAGCATCCGCACCATCGTTGACTAGGAAGTAAGAATGTCCAGGCAGCAACGACAATGCATCATCTGGCGCAAATTCGAGAAACACATCGCATAATGCGTCGAAGAGCTGCAGGCCGGCAGGTGTGCTGTGGGCTTGTACTACCGAGCGGTCCGGCATCATGGTGACAAAGGCAAAGCGTCGGCGGATGGCAAGATCCATGCGAGCAATGCTCCGGTCGGCCGTATTCATGGTTGCCAAAACGTGTAGCGATTTCGGTAGCGTGAAGGTGTCGGTCCCATTCACGACATGAGGAATACGCACATTACGTTCAGCCTCCGCCCCAGCTTCAAACAGATAGATCGCTTCGCCTAAGACGCGGCCTAGGTCGGCACGGTTGATCTCATCGATCACCAACAGCGCTGGACTGGTTTGAGCCAGCTCGGAAGCGCGCATCAGATGCCCGGCACGCGCTTCGAAGCGCAAACTATCGTGGGCTATGTCCGGGGAGAGCCCGGCAACAAAATCTTCGTAGGTGGTTGAAGGGTGAAATTGGGTTATCAGACCGTTTTTGGCGTATCTTTTTGCAAGGACTCGCTCGGCGAGGCGCGATTTTCCTGTCCCTGGAGGGCCCTCAAGGACCACAAAGCGCCGCTTGTCCAGCAGTTCAACGACTTCGTTTTCGCTTGGGCTCGAAAGCCACATGGCGTGGAGACTGGCGATAAAGAGCGCAGCTTCATCCTGACAGCTCTTGAGAACCTCCCATCCCCGCTCGTATGCGTAGAGGTCTAGAAAGGCCTGAACAATAGTTCGGGCCATGTCGGGTGAATCTTTGGGTACTACAGCTAAACAGTAGAGTTCATTGCTGTAGCGCTTGAAAACCGAGTTCCAGGCTTGTAGCTGACGAGTGATAACAGTGGGGACCGGCTCACCGATGGTTGCCGGGTCTTGGCGAACCCAGGTGACCGGGACTCCCTTTTCGACAAGGTATTGGCGCAGACTGGAGATGCGTCGGCGGTGCCCGGGGCGCGTCAGGATACCCTCATCGGGGCTCAGTCCACGCGTGCCAATACCAAAGTCGATTAGGCAACCCTCTTCGCTTGGGAACCAGACCAGACTGGTGCCGCCATACGGCCCGCTCGGTGGGTTTTCGGGATTTATAAAGCCAGCATAAGCCACATGCTCGGTGGCCCCGCCGCCTCGTCCGTAAGCATTACGAATGAACGGCGGCTTGTCAGAGTCTAGGTGGCTTGCCGACCGCTTGTGATATCGAGACCCGAAGAGCCCCTTCATGGCCTGCATCATCTTGATATCTGTTGTTGCCGAGCCGGCGGCAATTGCGTCCGCGAGTTCCTGAACGGCATCATTCATGGTGACTGTCCTCCATCTGCCAAGCCTGGATTATGCAGTATCAGCTAATTATTGGTGCCCTTTCGACCGGCCGGGTCCAACCGCCCATGGCGGCTCGGGGTCGGAGCAGTGTAGCGTTCGGATTCTGAGCCGGCCCCGGCAGGACGTTAGTTTCATCTAAGGTTGACTGCTACTCCTCTGCAGCCACCCGCAACCCGCCTGGCGACCCCAGCGCCGTCTGCCAACGATAGTCGCAAGCCTCGAACTCGCCCTTTCGAACCCAGAGTCGAGCCTTGCTCGCCTGCCCCTGCTGGTAGGCCCAGCGGGCGATCAACTCGGAGCGTGCCAGGTCATGCATCACGCCGGCTTCGTCAAAGCGGCGGCGCAGGCGGTGGCCTTCGTCCAGATTCTGCACGCGCCAGCGCTCAAGGTGGATGGGAGCGGCGAGGTAGTCGCGCTTGGCTTTGTTGCAAGCGGCGTGGGTGAACACGAAGTTGTGGCCAAGGTCGAGCGGATAGCGTGACCAGGGCACGAAGTGATCCAGGTCACCCTTCCCGGGCACCTTCTTGCCGCAGTAGAAGCACTCGCCGGCCTGATGTTCATGCAGCAAATCTCGGTAGCGCTCCAGCGATTTTCGATCAGTGCCGAATAAAAACTCCTCCAGTTCGGCACCTGGACCCAAGTGTTCGCGGTTCGCTTTTATCCGGTGAATCTGTGCGATCCAGCCGCCGCGAATCATGCTGGCCAGCATTGGATGAAAGGCCCGAAACGCCTCTGGAACGCCGGGCAGTAGGCGGATGGTTCGGTCTTGATAATCCGAATGCCGATATAGGAACTCGTTGGCCTGATTGCCAATATTCTGCAGTTTCCATAGCGGCATTTTGACGATCACCGCAGCGACCCGTTTTTTCAGGCGCTGCCATTGCTCGTTGCGGATTCTCAGGCTGCCCAGGCGCCCGTTGCTCTGCTGGCGGTACTCGCTGACCAGCGTGATAACCTCGGCCTGGCCTCTTGTATTTTGCCGAAGCACTTCGTCGCGGAACGGTCGGGCCTGATTCCAGTAGTACTCGATGAACTTCTCTGACAGTTGCTCCACGTGCAGGCGCAACGAACCGTCCGGTGCGGTCTTTTCTTCCACGGAAAGATCAGCCAGAGCCTGGAGCAAGGCAAACTTGTAGGTTGCGACGAAGCCACCCTCTGCCAGCAGTTCCTGGA
>SKXQ01000172.1 GCA_007128315.1 Spirochaetaceae bacterium
ACCGCGAGCTTCCGCATCGAGCTCGGTAATCCGTTCAAGCTCCGGGGGCGAGAAGGTCCTGCCCGCACCTTCGAGTGCGTCACGGACGGCTGCCTCAAGCCGTTCGTCGGGAAAGTGCGTCTGACTCGTCTCGAGCACGGCCCACAGGTAGATAATGACAAACGCCGTAAAAACCACTGCCGCAGATACCGCGAGCACCTGCACGCGCGGCCAGCGGGTCGGAGAACTCATGTGGTCACCTCACGCCGGCGGTATTCTCCATGTCCGGGAACGCGAATCCGTTCCATACGCAATGGTACATGCATGGCCTTTACATAACGAACCTGATCGTCGACCCGGACGCTATTCCCAGGCCATCTCATAGATCTTTTTCGCGTCTGATAGTTTGAGCTTCATGAAGGAGCCGAACCTATTCCCTTTGTTCTTTTTGAGGGTCTCAAGCAGCCTGGGGAAATCCTCTTTCTTCGCGCCAGCTTCTTTCAAGGTAACGGGCATGCCGATTTCGATGAAGAACCCCTTCAGGCGCCTGATCCCTTCGCGCGCGACAGCCTTCTTGTCGTAATGGTTTTCGGGAACCCCGAAGGCCTTCGTGGCAAGGCGGTAGTAGCGTTCAACGTCTTCGTCGAGCGTGTACTCCATATACGCCGGGAACAGCACCGCAAGCCCCGCACCGTGGGTCATGTCATACAGCGCACTGAGCTCGTGCTCCAGAGCGTGCGTGGTCCATTCTTCCTGGCGGCCGACACCAAGGATACCGTTGTGGGCGATCGTTCCGGCCCAGCAGATTGTCGCGCGCGCCTCGTAGTCATTCGGTGCCGAGATGATCTTTCGCGCGGCCTCCATGACCGACACCAGCGTGGCCTCGCAGAGTCGATCGGTCAGGATCACGTCTTCGGTCTTTGTAATGTAGCGTTCAAAGATATGAGACATCATATCGACGACACCGGCTGCCGTTTGCCACATCGGAAGCGTGTAGGTCAGTTCCGGGTTGATAATGGCAAATCTCGGACGCAGGAGATCGGAGCCTGTACCGCGCTTGAGTCCCTCCTCTTCCTTCGTAATGACCGTGGCCACCGAGCCCTCGCTGCCGGCCGCCGGCAGGGTTAGAACGACGCCGACCGGCAATGCATGCTCGATCGTCGCCTTCCCGTCAAAGAAGTCCCAGAAATCGCCGTCGTATTTTACTCCGGCCGCAATCGCCTTCGCCGAATCGATCGCCGACCCACCCCCTACCGCGAGGACAAAATCACAGCCTTCGTTGCGGCACAGGTCTATGCCTTCGTATACGAGTGAATCTACAGGGTTTGCCCTGGCCCCGCCGAGCTCTACGTAATCAATGTTCTTCTGCTTCAGACTCTGTGTGACACGATCATGGAGTCCGGTTTTCCTGATCGAACCGCCACCGTAGTGAAGAAAGACCTTCTGTGCGCCGGAGCCGACAAGCAGCTCTCCCAGTTCTTTCTCCGCGTCTTTGCCGAACACGAACTCTGTTGGACTATAAAACCTGAAATTTTCCATTGAAACACTCCATGCAGGTAACGACTGCTGCTATCAGCTTTGCATTATCTATCGCTTTCCTCAACCGCTGTGCCGGTGGTACGCGGACAATGCCCTACGACACGACCGACGCCGGTTCCGGCGCCTGTGCCGCGGTGACAAGCTTTGGTGTCAGGCCAAACGCCGCTCCCGCGCCCAGAAGACTCAACAGCAGGTAGAACACGAAGACGGGCGTATACCCTGCGCCGGTCAGGCCGAAGCGGGATATGCCCGCATAGAGGACGACACCACCGACTGCCTGACCGAACATTGACCCGGCAAAGCGGACCATACTGTACAGACCCGCGGCGGTTGCCGACTGATCGCGGGAAACTGAGCTCAGGGCAAAAAGATGCAAGGCCGCCAGGCACAGCCCGGCACCGAGCCCGTGTACCGTTATCGCGATCAGGACCGCAGCCAGTCCCGCCTGCGATGGAAGAAGCGCGAGTGCAAGCATTGCAGCAGACTCTATCGACAGCCCGGCGATGATCTGCAGCCGGCTGTGGTAGCGATCGACGAGTACGCCACCGAGTCGCATCGTGATCAGCAGCGCAAAGGAGTGCAGGGTAATGACCGCTCCGGCGGCGGTTGCGGAAAGCGAGAACAGGTCTGTCACGTACAAGGGAGCGACAAAGGTGACCCCGCCCATGAGCGCCATGCGCACGCTTACGCAGATTGATGCAAAGGAGAAGTTCCTGTTCCGAAATATCGACAGACGAATGAATGGACTTCGCCTTCGCCGCTGCAGTTTCACAAAGAGAACACCGACCACCGCGGCACCGACTGCGAGCCGCCAGTCGGTCAGCGGGTTCATGCCGGTTACCGGTCGACTCGAGAGGTAGAATACAAAGAGCACGATCGCTGCGTTGAAGAGCATTACCCCTGGCCAGTCAAAGTTCCGGAGGATGTCTCTTCCCGAGGTCTCAGAGTCGCGTCTGTCGAAGGGGATGCCTCGCCACGCAAGAACCATGGCAGGAATCGCAACCACGAGCGCGAGGCCAAAGATGGAGCGCCAGCCGTACAGATCGATCAGGATTCCTCCCGCCAGCGGTCCGAGCATGCCCGCGATCGGCCCGATAGAGTTCCAGGTTCCCAGCATGTTCCCGCGCCGATCGTCAGGAGCATTATGCATAATGATTGCCATCGACAACGGATTGACACCGCCCGCACCGAGCCCCTGAATGGCGCGCGCGAGAAAAATCATCGGGAGCGTATTGAGAAACATCAACAGAACAGTGCCGGCAACGAACAATCCGAGCCCAAGCAGAAGCAGCCGCCGCGCACCGAGTCCGTTTGCCAGGCGGCCGTACAGCGGCATCGACATCATGAACGGCATCGCGTAGGCGACCTGCAGCCACGATGCGACATCCTCGGTCAGCGAGAACTCCGCTCGCAGCGAAGGAATCGCGACTGCAAACATTGCAAGCATAGTAATGACGCTCAGTGTCGGCGCCATGAGGGCGATGAGTAATCGTCGGTATGACATACGTGCGGGAAAGTATAGCTGAAGCCCTTTGTCGTGGCCACGCAGAACACCTGACACCGGGCATCGGCTAACCTGGCAATCAGGATACGCGAGCGGGCCCGGAAGCGCATCAGCTCGTAGACGAGAGCATACTATCGTGTACGATGCACTGCACGTCGCAGCGGCCCGCAACACAGGTTGCGATCGCATTCTGACCTACAACCTCAAGCCCTCCGAAGCGATGTACCCGGCGGAGATACAGGTGTCAACACCCTAGTCAGGCGTTACCCCGCTAAACTCTGTTCCGGTCTGCTGCGTTTTACGTTACTCTTTGCCACAGAAAGAAACCGGAGGCACCAATGCCCGACATACCACCGTACGATTCGTTCAACGATCAGATAATGGCCACGCCAGTATTCGATTCGCATACACACATGAACCGTCCCGGTGTCCCGATCGCCGCGCAGTCGGTGTGGGACATAGTGGAGTATTTCTGGTTTCAGCAGGAGCTCATGTCTGTTGGCTACCCGAAAAACGCAACGGAGCTGAACGATTCAGAGCGGATAGACCGTTTCATCGACGCTTTTGCTCTGGTGCGGAACACAACCTGGGCGCGTATCGTACGCGAGACCTTTCGAAACCTGTGGGGCATAGAGCTTTCAGACGCAGACAGCGTCCGGCGGACCGACGAAGCTGTTCGCTCAACTGGCGGGGACCCTGCCTGGCCGCGCACCGTAATCGACAAGCTCAACATACAGCGAATCGTGACTAATATTGAGGGTGAGGCCGACTACCCTGATCTTCCGGGTGTCGGATCCGCGGTGCCCATCTGGGGCGGCTATGAGACCTGGGTCGAGCGACTGACACAGGCCCGGGATCCGAGAGCCGCGGGTCAGGAAGCAATGGAAGCGATTGAGCGGGATGTAGCGGGAATCGCCGCACGCGGCTACCGCGGTATGCGCGTGCATGTCGATGCGTTCGAGGGGGGCACGCAGGCGCAGAATATGGCAGCGGTGCTTCATGGAGACCGGCTTCCTCCGCACGGAGTCGGGGAGGCAGAAGCGCACGCGTTTCTTGCGCACGCGATCCTGCGCGCGCTGAGTAATCATGAAGGCATGTTCGCGCAGCTGTTTCTGGGAATTCATCCGGTTCCAGGCCATGGCGAACGCATGGGCGTCGGTACACCGTATTCGGTGCCTGGCCTCTATCCCCTGTTTCGAGAGTACAGCTGCGACTTTGAACTCGTTGCCGGTGCGCCACGTTTGAACATGGACGTCGCGCAGGTCGCGCGAATATACCCGAATGTTCACGCCGGAGGACTCTGGTGGTACAACTTTCGGGTCAGTACCTACAAAGAAGCGCTTGAAGCACGGCTTGAAGCGGTCCCTGCTTCCAAAAGCGTTATTCTTGCGAGCGACGGGCGCTGCATCGAGTGGTGCTACGCAAAGACGCTGCTTGTAAAACAGGTACTCGCCGGTATTCTCTACGAGCAGATCAAAAGAGGCGCAATCGATACAAGTGATGCACTATGGGTTGCACAGGAGTGGCTGCATGACGCAGCAGCGAGGCGGTATGTCTAGGGACAAGGGGTGGGCGAATACCCTGTATCCGCGCATTGGGCTTGCGGTCGCGAAGAGCCCGTATGGACCCTGAAAACGGCGCAACGAAACCAT